>NZ_AP023176.1:0-334628 GCF_013426895.1 Paraburkholderia largidicola
TGCGACTGCATCGGGGCGGCCAGATTCACGACGACCTGTTGCACGAGATAGAACACGATCTCGACCTGCAGGAAATCGCATCCCGCCACGCCCGAGGCTAGGCGCGGCAGGCGCGCGCCACCCGCAGACGCATGGCCGCGTGGCCGCCTCAAGTAATGACCTGACTTGCCGATATGCAATTGAGGTACTGCCTCGCCCGATTTCCTAGCCGCCGTCAGGGCCCGATATGCGTGTCGCACTCGCTACAAGCGTTTCTTTACAGGTTTCGACCGCAACGTCGCGTCATCTAATCGGGCCCTTGTTTGACGGCAATCGTTTGCCGTTCGGCGATTCGCCCATTCCGTCGCTCATACCGCCCGGTTCTTCGAACGCACGCGTTGCGCGGCGACGGGTTTTCTTGCGATGCAGGTCGCGACGCCGTTGCGCCTGGCGTGCGACATCCCGCTGCTGAGTGCCGCCCGATCCACTCCGAAACTGAAAGCGATTCTCACGTGCGACGACTTGCGCTTGCCTCCCTGCTATCTGGCCTGGTGACTTTGATTTTTTTGTCGTTGTACGGTTGTCACCAGAAGGATTCCGCCGCGCCGGGCACCGCCGCGCCAGCGAAAACGATCATTACCGCGCTGATCTGGGCGCCCGACTGGCCGGAAGAAATGCTCCAGATCGCCGCTGAATTCAGCAAGGAAAACCCGGACATCGGCGTGAACGTGCAGTTCATGGTCGGCAATTCCGTCGAGGCGAACATCAAGCCGCGAGTCGCGTCGGGCAATCTGCCGGATCTCGTCAGTGTGAACCCGAACGCGTACTCGGCTGAACTGGCAGACCAGCACATCCTCGCCGATGTCAGTCAGACGGCTGCGTGGAACAACATGATCGACCCGTTGAAGGGCGACTGGACGAGCCACCAGTCGAAGGCATTCGGCATTTCCGGCGGCGTCGCGACGGTGCTGATGTACTACAACGAGGATATGTTCGAGAAGGCAGGAATCAAAACACTGCCGACCAACTTTCGCGAGTTCCTCGCGGTCTGCGAGCAGCTCAAGCGCGCGGGCTTCACGCCGATCATGTGGAACGGCGGGTTTCCCAACATGCTGGGCAACGGTCCGTTCAGCGCCGGCTTCGCGAACAACGTCGTGGCGCGCGACCCGGCGTGGAAGAAAAAAATCGATGACGGCACGCTGAATCTGAACACGCCCGCCGTCGCCGATATCTTTGCCAAAATGGCGTTGATGCCGGAACGCGGCTACGTGCAGGACGGATTCATGGCGACGGACTACGACAGCGGCATCCGCCTGTTCAAGGAAGGCAAGGTCGCGATGGCGATTCACGGCAGCTGGGCAGCCGGTCTGTTGCTGCACGGCAATCCCTTCGAGACAGGCGTTTTCATTCCGCCGTGGAACGCGCCTGGCAAGCGGGTCGTGCCGATTGTCGGCAGCGAAACGGGCTTTGCCGTGTGCGAAACACCGAACAAGGTTGCCGCCATGCGCTTTCTCGAGTTCATCGCTGCCAGGGGTTTCGCGATGCTCCAGGCGAAGCGCCAGAACATTTCGCCGTTCAGACAGAACACAGGCGCGATCGCGGGTGACCCGAAGATCGTCGAGTACACCAATGTGGTCAGTCGCTATCCCGTCACGGCGAGCCCGTACTATTCGGTGCTTCCGTCCAACTCCATCGAGCGCCTGCACCGGTTGATGCAGGATGTCCTGTTGAACCGGATCACGCCCAGGCAGGCGGCCCAGCTGCTGGATGCGTCCGTCAAGAACGAAGCGAAGATGCATTACAAATGAGCTCGATCATCGGATCACTGCAACGCGTTCTTGAATTCCTGTCGCAGGATCTGCTGCGCCGTGTCGAAATACGTTACCGGCTGATCACTGCGTTTATCCTGCTGTCGCTGTTGCCCGTGCTCATTTCGGGCTACATATCGTATGCGGAGTCGACGGCGGCCATCAAGGAGAAGGCCGAGATATTCTCGAAAGAGGTCGTCAAGCAGGTCTCGCGGAATATCGTGCTGCGCATGGAGCAGATCGAAACGGAAAGCAGCCTGCTCGTGCTCTCCGATCAGGTTCAGTCCGCGCTGATGAAGGTCGCGAACGGCAGCGCGAAGGAACAGAACGAGGCGCGTCTCGACATGACGCGTCTGCTGCTCGATCACTACGGGTCCGTCGATTTCATCAACGAGAAGTATCTGCTCGACACGAATCACCGGGTGATGGACACCCAGGCATTCGCGCAACTGACACGTGGCGTGATGCGCTTCGTCAAGCAGGCGCCCGATCGCAACGGGCGCCCATACTGGGGCAGCTACGACAACGGCGTCGGACAGCTGAACCTCGGCATGGTCCGCGCGATCAACGGCAAGAGCAACAACCGGCGTCTCGGCAATCTGGTGCTGGTGATTCGCCCCGAGCATTTCTCGACGATCTTCAACGACGTCGCCCTGGGCACGGGAACGGAAATCTACGTGCTCGACAGCAGCAACAACAAGCTGATCGTGCGCGCCGACGACATGCCCGCCAGCGCGGACGCGACAGCGGAACCCGGCCTGATCGACAGCATTGCGCACAACACGGAGATGCTCGGTCAGCCGAACGGCTTCGTCAGCTTCGAAGGCAAGCATCACGCGGGCTACTTCGCGGCCTACACGCGGATTCCCGGCACGACATGGTTCGTGGTCAGCACGATTCCGGAGAAGAAGCTGACGGCCGAGGCGCAATCCGTGCGCAACCAGATCGTGCTGGTCGGCATTTCGGGCTTTCTGCTGTCGATCTTCTTCGCGTACTTCATCTCGCACAGCATTTCGTCGCCGCTGAAGGATCTCGTGCGGAAAATGCACGACACGGGCAGCGATGCAGGCGCCGAAGAGCAGGCGCTCGCCGAAGCGCACGTCGACCCCGACGGGCAGGACGAACTGGGCAGACTCGCACAGCGTTTCGAACGCATGCGCGGGGCGATCCGGCAGAAGATCCAGAAGATCAACGAGATCAATGCGTCGCTCGAGCAGACCGTCGTCGAACGCACGGCGGAACTGGTCAGCCGGGAACTGGAGTCGCGCACGCTGATCGAGAATTCGCCCGACACGATCACGCGCTACGACCGCGATCTGCGGCGCACGTATGCGAACCCGGCTTTTTGCGCGTCGGCGGGACGCAGCCTTGGCGAAGCGCTCGGCAAACGGCCTTCGGAGATACCGGGTGGCTCGAACGCGCTGATCTACGAGCGGAAGATCAGCGAAGTGATTTCGACGGGAAAAAGCGGGCAATTCGAATTGCGCTGGGTCAGCAAGGACGGACAGGAACAGTGCTCGCATATTCGCCTCACGCCGGAAATCGATCCGTCGGGCAACGTCAATTCGGTGCTCGCCGTGGGCCGCGACCTGTCGGACCGGATGGCGTTCGAAGCCGCGATCTGGAAGCAGGCCAACTTCGACACGCTCACGCAACTGCCGAACCGCCAGATGTTCCAGAACCGTCTCGAACAGGAAGCGAAGATCGCGCAGCGCTCCGGGCATCGGATGGCCTTGATGCTGATCGATCTGGACCGCTTCAAGGAAGTCAACGATTCTCTCGGACACGATACGGGCGACACGCTGCTGGTCGAAGCCGCGCGGCGCATCCGGTCGTGCGTGCGTGAAGCCGATACCGTCGCGCGTCTTGGCGGCGACGAGTTCACCGTGATCCTGCCGAATCTCGATCACATTGGCAGCATCGAGCGGATCGCGCGGACGATCATCGACACGCTGTCCGAGCCGTTCACGCTCGGCCCGGACGAAGCGTTCATTTCGGCGAGCATCGGCGTCACGCTGTACCCGGACGACGCCAGCGAACTCGACATCCTGTTCAAGAACGCCGATCAGGCGATGTACGCCGCGAAGAACGCGGGTCGCAACTGCCTCAGCTACTTCACGCAGGACTTGCAGATCGCAGCGGAAAAGCGCCTGCGTCTGACAAGCGATCTGCGCGCCGCGCTGCCGGGCGATCAGTTCCGCCTCTACTACCAGCCCATCGTCGATCTGTCGACGGGCGACATCTACAAGGCCGAGGCGCTGATCCGCTGGCTGCATCCCGAGCGCGGCATGATCAGCCCGCTGGACTTCATTCCATTGGCCGAAGACACGGGCCTCATCGTGCCAATCGGCGATTGGGTGTTCAGGCAGGCCGTGCAGCAGGCGAAGCTCTGGCGCAGCCGCTTCCATACGTCGTTTCAGATCAGCGTCAATGTGTCGCCCGTGCAGATTCGCCAGGACAATCTGGTGTGCACGCAATGGTCCGAGTATCTGCATCGCGAGGGCATGCCGGGACAGAGCGTTGCCGTCGAGATCACCGAAGGGCTGCTGATGCACGCCGACCTGAAGATCGACGAAAGGCTGATGACGTTCCGCAACGCAGGCATCCGCATTTCGATCGACGACTTCGGCACGGGCTATTCGTCGCTGGCCTATCTGAAGCGCTTCGAGATCGACTTTCTGAAGATCGACCGCTCCTTCGTGCAGAACCTCGGCTTCGATGCGGACAATCAGGCGCTCTGCGAAGCGATGGTCGTGCTGGCGCACAAGCTCGGACTGAAGGTGATTGCCGAAGGTGTCGAAACCATCGAGCAGCGCGATTTCCTGATGTCCGTCGGCTGCGACTTTGCGCAAGGCTTCCTGTACTCGCAGCCGGTTCTGCCCGAGCAGTTCGAAGCGCTCGTCTGGCCGCGCCTCGAAGTCAGCCCGGCAAGCAGCTGATGCGCGGCGCTGGCCGCTTGCGCTTCATTGCTGTGGCGCCGGTGCGGCGCGCGGCTTCACACGCGCCTGCACGGCATCCGCGACCTGCCCGGCAACCTGTTTGATATCGGCCTGCTGATCGTTGCCCGCCATCACGTATCGTGCGGCGGCCGCATAGGGATTGAGCTTGACGATCGCGCCGGGCACGTGCCGGTCCGACTGCCCTTCGACCGTTTGATAAAGCGGCGCGGGCGATTCGTTCGGCAATGGATCGATGGCGACGGCCAGTTCGATCTTGCCTTGTCCCGCGCCGAAGCCGACGACGGCGCGCCGCACGCGGTTGCCTTCGTCCACGCTCAAAAACACGCCGCGCACCAGCCAACCCTGCGCGGGAAGCGGCGCATCGCCGGGCAGACGGCGCGCGTCGATGCCGTCGCGCTGCAAATCGCCAACCAGCGTTTCCGACATCTTCGCGACCAGCTCCTGCGATTTCTTCTGCGGGTCCTGCTCCGTCAGGTGCAGCGGCGAGAGGCTGCCCGCGAGGCGTCGAGCGCGGCTCAAGCGGCTCTGGTCGGGCGTGATGTCTGCGGCATCGAGTTCGAAGTCCGACACGTAGACGACGGACGCCGATGCACCCGGCGCATCGCTTTGCTGCGCAAGCGCGACCGATGCGAACGCGGCGAGCCAGAACGCTGCAACCGGGTATGTCCACCATCGATTGTTCATCGCTGTCTCCTGATCGTGGCCGTCGCGCGGAAACTGTTTGCGCCAAAGACGAATATACGCCGCCCGCCGCAGCGCGACTGACACGGGCGCTTCGACGACTCATCGACGCCCACAGGATTAGGCAAGACTTCCGGAGTTTTCGAACAACAGAAACGGCCGCTTTGAGCCACACTCCGACTCGTTCCCACTGCTTCGTCATGGCCGCGTATGCGGCAAGCGCGAACGCATTGGCAACTGCGTAAAACCAGAACCCGAACCTACTCGGAGTAATCGATGTCCACCACTCTGATTCTCAACGGCAAGTCCACGACGCTGGACGCCGATCCCAATATGCCGCTGCTCTGGGCCATCCGCGAAGTCGCCGGTCTGCATGGAACGAAGTTCGGCTGCGGGATGGCGCAATGCGGCGCGTGCACGGTCCATCTCGAAGGCCAGCCGATCCGTTCCTGCATCACGCCGCTCGCGGCTGTTGAAGGCCGTCACATCACGACGATCGAAGGATTGCAGGGCAAGCCGGCCAAGGCCGTGCAGGCCGCGTGGGTGAAGCTGCAGGTGCCGCAATGCGGCTACTGTCAGTCCGGGCAGATCATGTCCGCCGCCGCGCTGCTCGCGCAAAACGCCAAACCGTCCGACGCCGATATCGACGCGGCGATGAGCGGCAACATCTGCCGCTGTGCGACCTACACGCGCATTCGCGCGGCGATTCACGACGCCGCCGACGCGATGGGAGCGTGAACGATGACAACCGATATCGTTGACGTTCAGCGCCCGTCGCGGCGCACCTTCCTGAAAGGCGCGGGCACGGCGGCGGCCCTCGCGCTCACGATCGGCTTCGAATGGGCGGGCACGTCGCGGCGCGCGATCGCTGCGGAAACGCCTGGCGCCACCTTCGCGCCGAACGCATTCCTGCGCGTCGGCGCCGACGACAGCGTGACCGTGATCGCGAAGCACGTCGAAATGGGCCAGGGCGCGTACACGGGCATCGCGACGATCGTCGCGGAAGAGCTCGACGCGGACTGGTCGCGCGTGCGCGTCGAAAGCGCGCCCGCCGATGCGAAGCGCTATGCGAATCTCGCGTTCGGCACGATCCAGGGCACGGGCGGCAGCTCGGCGATGGCCAATTCGTGGACGCAGTTGCGCCAGGCGGGCGCGACTGCGCGCGTGATGCTGGTCACGGCGGCAGCGCAACAATGGAAGGTGCCCGCGTCCGAACTGCGCACGGAACGCGGCGTCGTCTATCACGACGCGAGCGGCAAGCATGCGACGTACGGTGCGCTGGCATCGGCGGCCGCCGCATTGCCCGTACCGGAAAACGCGACGCTGAAGGACCCGAAGAACTTCAGGCTGATCGGCAGCCAGGCGCCGCGTGTCGACGTGCCGCCGAAAACCGACGGCACCGCGCAGTTCACGCTCGACGTGACGCTGCCCGGCATGCTCGTCGCCGTGATGCAGCGTCCGCCGCTATTCGGCGCGACGGTGCGCTCGTTCGATGCGTCGGCAGCCAAGGCGGTGCCGGGCGTCGTGAACGTGGTGCAGGTACCGCGCGGCGTCGCTGTCGTCGCGAAGAGCTTCTGGGCCGCGAAGCAAGGCCGCGATGCGCTGAAAGTGGAATGGGACGATGCCCACGCGGAAAAGCGCAGTTCGGCGGACATCATGGCCGAGTACCGCAAGGCCGCCGACAAGCCCGGCCTGCCCGCGCGCACCGAAGGCGATGCGTCGAAGGCGATCCAGGGCGCGGCGCGCAAGCTCTCCGCGAGCTACGAGTTTCCGTACCTCGCGCACGCACCGATGGAACCGCTCGACGCCGTCATCAAACTGACGGCCAATAGCTGCGAAATCTGGGCGGGCGATCAGTTCCAGACCGTCGATCAGGCGAACGCCGCGCGCGTCGCCGGGCTGCAGCCGCAGCAGGTCAGCATCCACACGCTGTACGCGGGCGGCAGCTTCGGCCGGCGCGCGAATCCCGGCTCGGACTATATCGTCGAAGCCGTGTCGATCGCGAAGGCGCTCGGCGCGAACGGCACGCCCGTCAAGCTGCAATGGACGCGCGAGGACGACATCCACGGCGGCCTGTATCGCCCGATGTATTTCCATAAGCTCGACGCCGGTCTGACGCGCGACGGCAAGCTGGTCGGCTGGCAGCACAGGATCGTCGGCCAGTCGATCGTCGCGGATACGCCGTTCGCGGGGCTGATCAAGAACGGGATCGACGGGACGTCGGTGGAAGGCGCCGCGAACATCGCGTATGCGATTCCGAACATCTCGGTCGAACTGTCGACGATGCAGACGGGCGTGCCCGTTCTGTGGTGGCGGGTGGTCGGCAGTTCGCACACGGCGTTCGCGGTCGAAGCGTTCATGGACGAAGCGGCGCACGCGGCTGGCAAAGACCCCTACACGTTCCGGCGCGACCTGCTCGAACACGAACCGCGCATGCGTGGCGTGCTCGACCTCGCGGCGCAGAAAGCGGGCTGGAGCAATGCGCCTCTGCCGGCCGGCAAGGGACGCGGCATCGCTGTCGCCGAAGCGTTCAAGACGTTCGTCGCGCAGGTCGCCGAGGTGTCGGTGGATAAAGACGGCAAGGTCAAGGTCGACCGGGTGGTGTGCGCGGTCGACTGCGGCACGGCGATCAACCCGGACGTGATCGCGGCGCAGATCGAGGGCGGTATCGGCTTCGGGCTGGGTGCAGCGCTGTATGGCGCGATCACGCTGAAGGACGGCCGCGTCGAGCAGAACAACTTCGACGGCTACCGCGTGCTGCGGATCGATGCGATGCCGAAGGTGGAGGTGCACATCGTGGCGTCGACGCAAGCGCCGACGGGCATCGGCGAACCGGGTGTCGCGCCCGTGGGTCCCGCTGTCGCGAACGCGATTTTCGCGGCGACGGGCAAGCGGGTCTACGCGATGCCGTTCACGACGGAAAACCTTGCCTGAAGCGAGCGATCGCGAGCCGCCTCAAACAGGCGGCTACGCGATGCGCTGACCGTTACGGCAGGCGGCGGGCCATGCGCCCGCTGCCTTCACTTCAATTTCCAAAGAACACCGGCTGCGGATTCCCGTCCGTCGTCGACCTGGGCGAACCCATCTGCATCGTGCCGCTCGGCGCGACGCCGCCCACGGCCGTATGTTCCATCGGCTGCCCGCTCGCCGCGACCTTCGCTTCCGCTGCCTGGATATCGTCCGGATACGTCGCGTCTCTGGAAATCGGGCGATAACCCGCCGCCTCTACACGTTGCAGGTCTTCGCGCACCTGCGCACGCGTGACCTCGCCCTGCTGGGCCTGAGCGAAGGAAAGTGCCGGCGCAGCCAGCGCACACGAAACGACTACGGCCTGAATGAGTGCTTTCATGATGGTTCACCTGCAAGTGAGGAGTCCTCGACCAGCGCCACATCCTTGCGGGTGTGACCCCAATGCCCTTTGTCCGCAGCGGGGGGCCAATGCGGCTTGCAAAGGGTTAACGCCATTGTGTGCATTCAGTGCTGACCTAACCCTGTCTCTCAGATGACAAATCGGTCATTTACGAAATCGCGGCGCGCCTCGGCCCTTTATCCTCGGCGTTAGATGTCGGATTCGTAATGTCAGAGTCACTAATCGGTAAGTGCCCCACCGCCACACTGCGATCCCATGCGTTGCCCGGGCGCGTTTCGCGTCTGGGCGTACCGGCAGATCGTCGTCCGAGGAAACCTCATGTGGATCGTCAAACTGGCCCTGCGGCGGCCGTATACCTTTATCGTGCTGGCCGTGCTGCTCTTCATCATCGGGCCGCTCGCGATCCTGCGCACGCCAACGGATATCTTTCCGAACATCAACATCCCGGTCGTCAGCATCGTCTGGTCGTATAACGGCTTTTCCGCCGAGGACATGGCGCACCGGATCACGTCGAACTACGAGCGCGCGCTCACGACCGACGTCGACGATATCGAACATATCGAGTCGCAATCGCTCAACGGCGTATCCGTGGTGAAGGTCTTCTTCCATCCGGGCGCCGACATCAACCGTGCGATCGCCGAGGCCGCATCGAACTCCGCGTCGATCCTGCGCGTGCTGCCACCAGGCACGCTGCCGCCGAACATCATCTCGTACAACGCATCGACGGTGCCGGTGCTGCAACTGGGTCTGTCGAGCAACACGCTGCCGGAACAGACGCTCTACGACCTGGGCAACAGCTTCATCCGCACGCAGCTCGCCACGATTCAAGGCGCGGCCGTGCCGCTGCCTTACGGCGGGAAGATCCGCCAGATCATGGTCGAGCTCGATCCGAAAGCGCTGCAAGCCAAGGGCCTCGCGCCCATCGACGTGGTCAACGCCGTCAACGCGCAGAGCCTGATTCTGCCAGGCGGCACGGCGAAGATCGGCGCGCGCGAATACAACGTCGAGATGAACGGCAGCACGAGCACGGTCGCCGCGCTCAACGATCTGCCCATCAAGACGGTCAACGGCAGCGTGGTCTATGTGCGCGACGTCGCGCATGTGATCGACGGCTATGCGCCGCAGACGAACATCGTGCGCAGCGACGGCAAGCGCGCGGCGCTCCTGCAAATCGAAAAGACGGGCAGCGCATCGACGCTCACCATCATCCAGCAGGTCAAGGCGATGCTGCCGAAGATCGCCGCCGGTCTGCCGAGCGCGCTGAAGATCACGCCGCTTTCCGATCAGTCGGTGTTCGTGAAGTCCGCGATTTCGGGCGTCGTGCGCGAAGCGCTGATCGCCGCGTGCCTGACGGCCGCGATGATCCTGCTGTTTCTCGGCAGCTGGCGCGCCACACTGATTATCGCGGTGTCGATTCCGCTTGCCGTGCTGACCTCGCTGATCGCGCTGTCTGCCCTTGGGCAGACCATCAACATCATGACGCTGGGCGGCCTTGCGCTCGCGGTCGGCATTCTTGTCGACGACGCGACCGTGGCAATTGAAAACATCACGCATCACCTCGAAAACGGCGAGCCGCTGCACGACGCTATCCTGAACGGTTCGGGCGAAATCGCCGTGCCGACCTTCGTCTCGACGCTGTCGATCTGCATCGTGTTCGTGCCGATGTTTCTTCTTTCGGGCGTCGCGCGCTATCTGTTCGTGCCGCTGGCGGAAGCCGTCGTGTTCGCGATGTGCGCGTCGTACTTCTTCTCGCGCACACTGATTCCGACGCTCGCGATGTATCTGATGCGCGCGCCTTCGAAGAACGGTCACGCAGCAAAAGGCCCGTTCGCGATCTTCGCGCGCTTTCAGGCCCGTTTCGAGCGCCGCTTCGAAGCGCTGCGCCACGGCTACCACAACGTGCTGCAACGGGGGATTGCGAATCGCCGCCGTTTCATCCCCGTGTATCTTGCGCTGTGCTTCGGGTCGCTTGCGCTGATTCCGTTCGCGGGGCGCGACTTCTTCCCCGCCGTCGATACGGGCGAAATCCGCCTGCATCTGCGCGCGCCGACGGGAACGCGCATCGAGCAGACAGCGCGCATCACCGATGAAGTCGAAGCGAAGATTCGCAGTGTGATTCCGAAGTCCGAACAGGCAGCCGTGCTCGACAACATCGGCGTGCCCGTGAGCGGCATCAACCTGACCTACGATTCGTCGGACCCGGTCGGCCCGGAAGACGCCGACATCATGGTGACGCTGAAACCCGATCACAAGCCGACGGCGCAATACATCGCGCAGTTGCGCAACGTGCTCGCTCAATCGTTTCCCGGCGTCACCTTCGCGTTCCTGCCCGCCGACATCGTCAGCCAGATTCTGAACTTCGGCCTGCCCGCGCCTATCGACGTGCAGATCGTCGGCAACAAGCTCGATCAGAACCGCGTCGTCGCGGACAAGCTGCTGGCGCAAATGCGCGGCGTGCGCGGTCTGGTCGATGCGCGTATCCAGCAGCCCGGCGACGAACCGACCATCGACGTCAATGTCGATCGCACCAAGGCGATGCAGGCGGGCCTGACGCAGAAGGATGTTGCGCAGAACATGCTGATCGCGCTGTCGGGCAGTTCGCAGACCACGCCGAATTTCTGGCTCGATCCGAAGAACGGCGTCAGCTATCCGTTGCTGGCGGAAGTGCCGCAGTACGACATTCACTCGCTGCAAACGCTCGCCAACATTCCGTTGACGACGAACCAGGTGAGCGCCAATCCCCAGAACCAGCTCGGCACGCTCGGCACGATGTCGCGCACCATGCAACAGGCGGTCGTGTCGCACTACAACGTGCAGCCCGTGCTCGACATTTTCGCGTCGACCCAGGGACGCGATCTGGGCGGCGTCGCAACCGACGTGACGAAGCTCGTCGATGCCGCACGTGCGCAGTTGCCGCCCGGCTCGTCGATCGTGATTCGCGGCCAGGTGCAGTCGATGAACGAGTCGTTCGCGGGTCTCGGCGCGGGTCTCGTGTTTGCGATCGCGCTCGTCTATCTGTTGATGGTCGTCAACTTCCAGTCGTGGCTCGATCCGCTCATCATCGTCAGCGGCTTGCCGGGTTCGCTGGCGGGCATCGCGTGGATGCTGTTCGCCACGCATACGACGCTTAGCGTCCCCGCGCTGACGGGCACGATTCTGTGCATCGGCATTGCGACGGCCAACAGCATTCTCGTCATCAACACGGCGCGCGAGTCGCTCGCCAACGGCATGGCGCCGCTGGCCGCCGCGCTCGATGCAGGCTTCAACCGCTTCCGCCCGGTGTTGATGACCGCCCTCGCGATGCTGATCGGCATGCTGCCGATGGCGCTCGGACTCGGCGACGGCGGCGAACAGAACGCGCCGCTCGGCCGCGCGGTGATCGGCGGTCTCGCCATCGGCACGGTGTCGACGCTGTTGTTCGTGCCCGTCGTGTTCGGCATGGTGCACGCGTGGCTCGCGAAACGCCGCGCTGCACGTGCCGCTAATTCTGCCGATTCCGCCGACGTGACCACACACGCTCAGTAAGGACTTTTCATGACCACGCCCAATCTGCCGACCGGTCACGAACCGTCGGCCCGCACCGACCTCGCGCTGTCCAACAACGCGCCTTTGCCCAGCAAGAAGCGCTTCGTGCTGCCTGTCGCGCTCGCAGCCGTCGCTGCCGCGCTGCTCGCGATCGGCATCGTGCCGAGGCTGCACGCCAGCACGGCCCTCACGCAGCAGGTCGACGCGCAGCGCTATCTGAGCGTCGACGCGTTGACGCCGACGCGCGCGCCCGCATCGCAGGAACTGCTGTTGCCGGGCAACGTGATGCCGTACGCCGATGCGTCGATCTACGCTCGCACGAGCGGCTACATCCAGCACTGGTACACGGATATCGGCGCGAAGGTCCATGCGGGCCAGACACTCGCCGATATCCAGACGCCCGAACTCGACGCGCAACTGCGTCAGGCGCGCGCCGACGAAGCGAACGCGAAGGCCAATTACAGCTTCGCGAACAGCACGGCGCAGCGGTGGCAAACGATGCTGCAAACACAGTCGGTTTCGCAACAGGACGCGAACGCAAAGACCAGCGACAGCGCGGCGAAGCTCGCGGCATGGCAAGCGGCGCAGGCGAACGTAGCGCGGCTCACCGAGCTGGTGTCGTACGAGAAAGTGACGGCGCCGTTCAATGGCGTCATCACCGCGCGCAAAGTCGATGTCGGCGCGCTGGTGACGGCGGGCGGCTCGCCGGGCATCGCGGCCAACGGCGGCGAGCTGTTTCATATCGAACAGACCGACCGCCTGCGCGTCTATGTCGACGTGCCGCAAAACGACGCGCAGAGCATCGCGCCCGGCACGAAGGTCTATCTGACGACGCAGCAATATCCGGGGCGCCAGTTCGACGCGACCGTCGCGCGCAGCGCCGATTCGATCGACCCCGTCAGCCGCACGCTGCGCGTTGAAGTCGACGTCGACAATCGCGACGGCGCGTTGTTGCCGGGCGCGTACGCGCAGGTTCATCTTGCGCTCGTCACCGCGCATCCCGCGCTCGAAGTGCCCGTCAGCGCGCTGCTGTTCCGGCCGGATGGCGTGACCGTCGCGGTGATCGGCAAGGACGACAAGGTGCAGCTGAGGACGGTGACCATCGGCCGCGATTTCGGCACGTATGTCGAAGTTGCGACGGGGCTCGATGCGACCGACCGCGTCATCAACAATCCCGGCGATGCGATCAGCGACGGCGAAACGGTGCGCATCGCGCCCGCAAAGGCTGCGCAGACGGCAACGTCGGCGAAGCACGGTTAAGCGCGAGGCGAGGCTCATCATGTTCAATGCAAGTGCGTCGCTGGTTCGCAAGTCGGTCGTTATCGCCGTCGCAAGCGCGCTGACCGCGTGTTCGACGCTGCCGAATTATTCGCAGCCGCAAACGGCTGTGCCCGATCATTTCGCAAGCGTGCCGCAACCCTCGGCGGGCTGGACGGTCGCCACGCCCGCCGACGCGCAGTCGCGCGGCCCATGGTGGACGCTCTACGGCGACGACGAGCTGAACCATCTCGAAGCACAGGTCGACGTGTCGAACCAGACCGTGCGCAAGGCCGTCGCGCAACTGGAAGCGGCGCGCGCGATGGTCGATTATCAGCGCGCCGGTTACTCGCCCACTGTGACGGCGGGAACGTCGGCGCAGCGTTTTCGAACCTCGCAGAACGTCGTGCACCGCGGCCTGGCGGGCCATACCGTGCCCGATTTTTCGGTGGGCGTTGCGGCGAGCTGGGAGCCCGATCTGTTCGGTCGTGTCAAGGATGCGACGGTCAACGCGCGCGATAACGCGCAGGCCAGCGAAGCGGATCTGCAATCGGTGCGCCTTGCCGTCGCCGCCGATCTCGCCACCGACTATTTCGATCTGCGCTCGCTCGACCGGCAAAAGAAGCTGCTCGACGATTCCGTCACCGCGTACTCGGCCGCGCTGCGTATCCTGCAACAGCAGTTGAACGACGGCGCAATCGATGCGTCGGCCGTCGCGCAGGCGCAAACGCAACTGGAAAGCACGCGCACGCAGGACAGCGATATCGACGTGCAGCGCGCGCAGCTCGAGCATGCCATCGCGACGCTGATCGGCCAGCCCGCTTCGTCGTTTTCGTTGCCGCCGAAGGTCGAAACCATCGCGCTGCCGCAGATTCCGGCGGGCGTGCCGTCACAATTGCTGGAGCGCCGTCCCGACATCGCCGCCGCCGAACGGCGCGTGGCCGCGGCGAATGCGCAGATCGGCCAGGCGCGCGCGGCGTTCTATCCGAATCTCACCCTGTCGGCGACAGCGGGGCTCGAAAGCACGTTCTTTGCGCCGTGGCTCACTGCGTCGAGTCTGTTCTGGTCGCTTGGCTCGCAGATCGCGGGCACGCTGTTCGACGGCGGACGCCGCAGCGCGGCGCTGAAGGGCGCGAACGCGCAGTATGACGGTACGGTCGCGGATTATCGGCAGACGGTGCTGGTCGCGTTCCAGCAGGTCGAAGATCAACTGTCGTCGCTCGATACGCTCGCGAACGAGGCCGACAGCCAGCAACGCGCGACGAAAGCCGCGGACCTCTCGCTGAAACTGACGTCCAACCGCTTTCAGGCAGGCGCAGTCAATTACCTCGATGTCGTCACCGCGCAGACCATCGCGCTATCCAATGAACGTACGGCCGAGCAGATCGACGCACGACGTATCGACGCGAGCGTGCAACTGCTGAAGGCGCTCGGCGGCGGCTGGGATCGCGCGTCGCTGACGGATGCGCACGCAACGGATTGACAACCGCCAGCGCACACGCGGCGTGCGAATTTGCGCTATCGCGTGTTGTCTCGACTGCAGCGTCAATGACGGTCGTCGTAATATATGGCCATTCATAACGCAACGGGGAAATCGTGATGCGCAAGCTGTTGTTGTCGGGAATCGTTTTGACGGGTCTGCTTTTCACAGGCGCCGCTTCCGCCGATGAAGGCAAGGTCGAGGTGCTGTACGCGGGTTCGCTGGTGAATCTGATGGAACGCAGCGTCGGCCCAGCTTTCGAAAAGGAAACAGGTCTGCATTTTCAGGGCTATGCGGCGGGCTCGAACCTGATCGCCAATCAGATCAAGGGCAAGCTGCGGCGCGGTGATGTGTTCATCAGCGCGAGCCCGACGGTCAACCCGGGGTTGATGGGTGCCGCGAATGGCGATCATGTGTCGTGGTACGTGACGTTCGCCGAGTCGCCGCTGATGATCGGCTACAACCCGCAAAGCCGCTTCGCCGCCGACTTCAAGAAGAAGCGCTGGGATGCCGTGCTGCAGGAGCCGGGCATTCGCATCGGGCGCACCGATCCGAAGCTCGATCCGAAGGGCGCCTTCACGGTCCAGATGATGACCAAAGCGGCTGATCTGTATAAACAGCCGGACCTCGTCGAAAAGACGCTCGGCGACCCGGAGAACCCGGCGCAAGTGTTGCCCGAAGAGACGCTGGTCGGGCGGCTGCAATCGGGTCAGCTCGATGCAGGCTTCTTCTATTCGACGGAAACGTCCGATCTGAAGATTCCCGCGCTGCGCCCTGCGCCCGAACTTCAGGCGAAAGCCAGCTACACGCTGACCATCCTCAACGACGCGCCCAATCAGGCCGGCGCGGCGCGCTTCGTCGACTTTCTGCTGAGCGCGTCGGGCCGCGCGTTGCTGAAGCAGCATGGCGTCGATATCGTCAAGCCGGTCGTGACGGGTAACGCGCAGGCTGTGCCCTCGTCCGTGCAAGCCGTGCTCGACGCCGCGCAATGACACGCAAGACTGCCCGGCCGCTGCTGTGGCTTGCCTGCCTGCTCGCCGTCTATCTGTGTGCGCCGTTCATCGCGAGCATTCCACAGGTCGGCCACGCGGACTGGACGGGCGTCGACTGGCGCGGCACGTGGTCGGCCGTCGCGGTGTCGGCGGGCAGCGCGAGCGTCGCGGCGCTCGTGATCCTGATAGGCGCCGTGCCGCTCGGCTACTGGCTGTCGCGCTCGACATCACGCGGCATGGCGCTGCTCGGCTTTATCGTGCAGTTGCCGCTGGCGCTGCCGCCGCTGACGAGCGGCATTCTGCTGCTGTTTCTGCTCGGACCGTATAGCTGGCTCGGTCGACTGACGAACGGCGCGCTCACCGATTCGTTCGCGGGCATCGTGCTCGCCGAAACGTTCGTGGCCGCGCCGTTCCTGATCGTCGCGGCGCGCTCGGCGTTCGCCGCGATCGATCCCGTCTACGAAGACGTCGCGGCCACGCTCGGACATCGCGCGGCAAGCCGCTTTTTCCGCGTGATGCTGCCCATCGCCTGGCCGTCGATCCGCGCCGGTCTGGTGCTCGCGTGGCTGCGCGCATTCGGCGAGTTCGGCGCGACAGTGATGGTTGCCTATCATCCGTATTCGCTGCCCGTGTACACGTACGTCGTGTTTGGCGGCCAGGGCTTGCCCGCGATGATGCCGCTGTTGCTGCCGACGCTCGTCATCGCCGTGTTGTGCGCGGCGCTTTCGGTGGCGTGGCGTGACGGCCGTTCGAGCCTGTTCGACATGGCAGAAAACGGCGATGCCGCGGACCAGCAGACGCAGAGCGAAGCGCGCCCTACCCTGCCGAATCCGCGTCTTGCGTTCGCGCTCAGGCGTCATCTCGGCGCATTCGATCTCGACATCGAATGGACGCCTTCGACGCGGCGGCTCGCGATCATCGGCCCGTCGGGCTCCGGTAAATCGCTGGCATTGAAGCTGATTGCCGGGCTCGAACGCAATGAAGCGGGCTTCGTGCACTTCGGCGAAACGCAACTGGACGCGCTGCCGCCCGAGCAGCGTCACATCGGCTACGTGCCGCAAGATTACGGGCTGTTTCCGCACATGACGCTGGCGCGGCAGTTGTCGTTTCCCGTCGACGCGGATGCCGCGAGCGCGCGCTACTGGGTCGAGCATCTCGGGCTGTCGGCGTTGATGGGGCGCTTGCCGCGTCAGCTGTCGTTCGGTCAGCGGCAGCGCGTCGCGCTGGCGCGCGCACTTTCGCGGCACAGCCAGCTCCTGTTGTTCGATGAGCCGTTTTCCGCACTCGATACGCCGCGCCGTCGCCGGTTGCAACAGGCGCTGCGCGCCTTGCAGCGCGAAATTTCGGCCGTCACCGTGCTCGTTACGCACGATCCCGACGAAGCCGCGCTGCTCGCGGATGAAGTGCTCGTCATCGAACGCGGGCGCGTGCTGCAGGCAGGCGCCGTCGATCACGTGTTCCGTCAGCCCGCGTCGTTGCAGGTCGCGGCGCTGCTTGGGTTGCATAACGTCGGGGAAGGCGCGATACGCGCGCCCGGCTCGATCGAAACCGCGTCGGGACTTGCAATCGACACGGCTGACCGCGCCATTCCCGTCGGTCAGCAGGTGATGTGGCGTGTCGCGCCGTCTTCGATTGCGATCGTCGCGGACGGCGCGCACGCCGGGACCATCGATTCCGTCGAGCTAAGGCACGGCGATCTGTTCGCGGTCGCGGAGATCGGCGGCATGCGTTTCGATATCGCTTGCGATGGCGAACCGGCGCATCTGCTGCAACGCGGTCCCGCGCGCTTTGCAATCGATCCGCGCGGCGTCAGCGTCTGGACGAGCGGTGCGCGCGTCATGCCGCAAGAAAACGTGTTGTCGGCTGCTGCTCATCAGTAGGCAAAGCCGTCGCGTCAGGTCAGCACGACGATCTTGCCGTTCGCTTCGTTTCGTTCCATGCAGCGATGCGCCTCGACAATCTCGTCCAGCCGAAACACCTTGCCGACATTGATGCGCAACTGGCCTCGCTCGATCATGCGAATCAGGCGTGCAAACGGTGTCGTGACGAATTCCTGTGCACCGCCGTCGTAGACGGTCAGCTTCACCGTGCTCGGAATGGCCTCCAGCGGATCGAAGTCGTCGAACGTCCACGCGTTGCCGACGATGCCCGTCATGCAGACCAGTCCATTCGGTCGCGCGCAACGCAGCGAGTCTTTCAAGGTCGTCGTCCCGACCAGGTCGAGCACCTTGTCGACGCCACCGCCCGCCAGTGCTTTGACTTCCTCGGCGATGCTGCCGGAATCGATCACGACTTCGTCGACGCCGTTTTGCAGCAGAAATGCGCCTTTGGATGTGTTGCGGGTGGTCGAGATCACGTATGCGCCCGCATGCTTCGCTAGCGCTGCGGCTGCCAGGCCGACGGAAGTCGTCCCGCCACGGATCAGCAAACGGTCTCCGTGTTGCAGTCCAAGTGCCCGCGATAGCGATCCCCACGCTGTTTGCAGCATCTCGGGCAACGCGCCGAGCTTTTCCCACGGCAGGACCGCGTCGAATTTCTGGATCTGGCTAGCCGGCACGCAGGTGTACTCCGCGTAGCCGCCATCGAACTGACGCCCCATGCCGCCCATCGCCGTCGCGACGACATCGTCTCTCTGGAATTCGCCGCCGGGCGCTTCTTCGACGACACCGACGGCTTCTATCCCCAGGACGCGTGGAAAGCTCACGTCCGGTGACAACCCGCGGCGCGTAAAGAGTTCGGAACGGTTCAGACCGAACGCCTTGACGCGAATCAGAACCTGGCCGGCTTTGGGCACGGGCACCATGCGTTCTTCGAGCCTTAACACCTCCGGTCCGCCTGGTGCACGGATGACTGCAGCCGTCATCGTCGCCATGACTGTCTCCCTTGTGTAGTTTTCCGGATGCCGATTCGACATCCGGTTACGAGCATGATCTGTTGTTCCCGTCGTGTTGCCGTGCTTCTTTACCCGGACTCAGCCCTCGCCCTGCTTCGGGTCCGTGTTGAACATATAAAGAATGATTTTCCATTGGCCATCCTGTCGACGCAGCACGAACAGCTCGCGATTGTGATCGGCGACTTTCTTGCCTTTCTCGATGTAGGTCGCGCCGACGTGATGATGCGTGCGCACGATGCCGATGTCGCCATCTACGTCGATCGCGTCGTAGGCAAACTGCGTGGAAAAGTTCACTTTCCGGAATAGCGCGTTATAGCCGTCGATCTTTTGCTGTCGGGTCGCATACGTCGTCTTGTCGTTCCACTCGGCGACACTGTTGTCCGCGAACAGATTCACGATCGCGTCGGTATCCTTCGTGTTCAAGCCGTTCTGATAGCGATCGACCACGTCATAGACTTCTCTTTGCCGCGCGAGCACCTGCGGATCAGTCGAGAAAGGCAGGTCTTCCGACAGCGCCGATAACGGTATGGCAAGGCACCCTGCCGTCAGCACGCCCAGCACGACGCGTCTACCACACGCGACGAAGCAATTACGGTTATTCATAGTTTTCTTCTCCTGTAACGATGCTCATCCGACCAAGAAAAGGCTTCCATGATGTAAATCATGAAAGCACCATGTTTTGACATCGATTCACGACAGGTGCATGTAGCGAACGCCCTACATGCCCGCGCTTCGATACTGCGCACTGCAGAGAATAATCAGAGCGCATCTGAAGAGAAAGACGAGGGAAATCGAAACTGAAGTTCGGTTTGACCGAACGCTCCGAGACCGTGTGTCTGCACGGTTTTACTTGCTGGCTTGACTCTTCACGACACCCGCAGCGACCAGTTGGGAATCCCAGCTCGCGGGGTGGCCAATATGTTCCGCCAGCAACTCGATGAGTGCATGAATTCTGAGCGGTGTGCGAACGGCCTTTCGATAGACCGCGGAAATATGCCCGCCCTGAGGCGGATAGTGCTGTAGTACCGGAACCAGATCGCCGGAAAGAAGGGAATCGGCTGCGACGAAGGTCGGCAGTATGGCAAGGCCCAAGCCTGCGCGCGCGCCCTCCAGCAACATCTGTTCGGAGTCGGCACGCATGCGCGTCCTGATACGGAACGACTGCCGCCTTCCGTCTACGGCCAGACTCCACATCCCGTTCGGCTCACGGTGGTAATAGTTGACGCCGTAGTGATTCGCGAGATCGCGCGGGTGCGTCGGCGTGTCATAACGTTCGAGATAAGCGGGACTCGCGCAAATCAAACAGTGATACATCGTGATCGGTCGCGCGATGAGGCTGCTGTCGGGCAGTTCGCCCATGCGGATGGCAACGTCGTACTGGCCGTCCTGCATGCTGACGAACCGGTCTTGCGCTTCGATATCGAGTTGCAAATCCGGGTGCTGTCCGGCGAACGTGGACAATAGCGCGCCAATGCGGCGCGTCAGCAACGTCAAAGGAACCGCAATCCGCAAAGGTCCGCGAAGACTGCCCTGAGTCTCCTGAACCGAGTCTTCCGCAAGCTTCACGTCCTGCAGCACGCGCGATGCGCTTTCGTAGAACACACCGCCCGCAATCGTCATTCGCAGCGGGCGGTCGCGCTCCAGCAATGCGCAGCCAAGCCGTCGTTCCAGTTGACGTATGCGCGTGCTGACGATGGACTTCGTCGTCCCGAGTCTGCGTGCTGCCTCAGAAAAGCTCGATGCGTCGACAACGGACACAAACGTGACCATGTCCACGAACTTGTTCATTGACGCTCCCGAATTGCAGTGTCACGCCTTCACGGATGTGACGCCTGGCGGAACGCGTTGGGGTCGATGCCATGACGCGTAATCTTGTCGTATAGCGTTTTACGCGGCAAGCCCAGCTGTTCAGCAGCCCGGATCACCTGTCCGCCTGCACTGCGCAGGGCTTCTTCGATATAGCCGCGCTCCGCGCGCACCATCCGCGATGCGAGCGAATCGGCGCCCGCGGGAGGCTGCGGCAAGCCGTCATCGAGGCCGAGGGTAAAACGCTCCGCCACGTTCTTCAGTTCGCGGACGTTGCCCGGCCAGTCGTGCAGTTGCCAGCGCATCATGTCTTCCGACGTCCACGCGGGTTCGGGTTTGCCGTAGCGGGCGCACGCTGCCCGCACGAAATGGGCGAACAGTTCCGGAATATCGTCGGCGCGCTGCCGCAGCGGAGGCAGTTCGATCGAAACGACGTTGAGCCGGTAGTACAGGTCGGCGCGGAAATGGCCTTGATCGGAAAGCTGTTTGAGGTCCTGTTTGACGGCAGCGATGACGCGCACATCGATCGTCACGGACGTGTTGCTGCCGAGCCTTTCGATGGAGCGCTCCTGAAGCGCGCGCAACAGTTTGGCCTGCAGCGCGAGCGGCATCGTTTCGAGTTCGTCGAGGAAGAGCGTCCCGCCGTTCGCGTATTCGAACTTGCCGATTCTGCGTTGCTGCGCGCCTGTAAACGCTCCCGGCTCGTGACCGAAGATTTCGCTTTCGAATACCGCTTCCGGTAACGCTGCGCAGTTCAGCGCCACGAACGGGCCTGTGCGGCGGCTTGCCGTATGGAGCGTTCGCGCCAGCACTTCTTTTCCCGAACCCGTCTCGCCGACGATCAACACGTCGGCGCCCGTCGGTCCGATTGCATCGATCAGACTGTGGATACGCTGCATCGGCGCAGACCTGCCAAGCAGGGTCCGTTCGCTGCTCAGTTGCGCGCGCAGGCTGCGATTCTCGGCGACGAGCTTGCGATGCTCCAGCGCGCGTCGCACGGTATCGAGCAGCCGCTCCGAGTGAAACGGCTTTTCGATGAAATCGTAAGCGCCCGAACGCATGGCGCCGACGGCCATCGCGACATCGCCGTGACCGGTTGTCAGGATCACGGGCAGGTCGGCGCAGTCGGGGCGTGCCTTGATGCTGTCCAGCAACGTGAGGCCGTCGATGCCCGGCAAGCGGACATCGCTCACGATCACCGCCGGCGGCGCCTGCCTGAGCGCGGCGAGCGCGCTTTCGGCATCGGCGAATTCACGCACGGCGATGCCTTCCAGCGACAAGGCCTGCGTGCAACCGAGCCGCACGACAGGATCGTCTTCAACCACGTAGACCAGCATGCTGGCGAAATTATCGGGCGAGTTCATAGCCGGGTTGTGACCTTTTCCGTGACGCGCTGCAATTCGACGACGAAGACCGCGCCACCCAATCCTGAATCCACGTCGCGGCTGTTTTTCGCTTCAAGGCGACCGCCGAATTCATCGACGATGGCCTGCGAGATGACGAGTCCGAGCCCCAAGCCTTTTCCCGACGCCTTGGTCGTATAGAACGGCTCGAATAGCCGCGACATCGTCTGCGGTGCGATGCCGGGACCGCTGTCGGCAATACTGATGCGCACGCGCGTCTCGACGACCTCGGTCGTGACGCGCACTTCGCGCCGCGCTGCGGAGGCCGCGCTTGCATCGATTGCATTGGTCAACAGATTCATGAAGACCTGCTCGATCCGTATCGGACTGGCGAGCACGACGACGTCCTCCGGTACGGACGCCACGCGTACCGTGACGCCCGCCGCCTTGCGATGCGATTCGATCAGCGCGAGCGCCTGTTGCAACGAGTCGGCGATCACGACAGGCTCCCTGCTGGTGGCGTCGTTTCGGGCAAAAGCTTTGACATGCGAAATGATCTTGCCCATCCGGGCGGCCAGTTCGTTGATGAGCGTCAGGTTTTTCTTCAGATCCTCCGGACGATCGAGTTCGGTCATCCGGATCGCGTTGCTGGACAGCGTCATGACGGCCGCAAGCGGCTGATTCAGCTCGTGCGTGATGCCCGCCGCCATCTGGCCGAGGGCCGCGAGCTTGCCCGCCTGGATCGCCGTGTCGCGCGTATCGCGCAGAATGCGGCGCGCGTCGTCGAGTGCGTCGACCTTTTCTTCCAGCGCGGCGTTGGCCTGAGTCAGTTCGGCCGTGCGTTCCGCAATGCGTTGTTCGAGGTCGCGCTGCGCCTGCTGCAGTGCCGTCCGCGCGCGTAGCCGTTCCTGGTTCCGGCTGTTGCGCAGACGCGCGGCCGCAATGAGCGCGAACACGAGCGCCGTGGCCGCGCCGGCGCTGATGGCGACGAACATCGCGCTGCGCTCGTCGTCGGCGTCGTCGGTCAGGATCGCCACCTTCCATCCGAGCGGTCCAACAGTGCGGTAATGCACATGAAACCACTTCGACCCTTGCCCCGGAGGCGCGACGAATAGTTTGTCGGGACCGATCTGTTGTTCGGATGCGCGTTGCTCGCTGTTGGCGCGGTCCGCCGTTGCAGCCCGCGTGGAAAGCGCGGCGAGCGCCGCGTCGCCGTATTGCTGCGTCTGCTGGAGCGCATGCCGCGCCGCATCCGATAGCGGCGCCAGCGCCCGGTAACGCCATGCGGGGACGGACGAGAGAAACGCGACGTTGTCCCGATCGACGAACAGCACGATGTCGCCGCTCTTCGCCAGCTCACGCTCGTAGCCATCCAGCGATGCCTTGATCGCGACCACGCCCACCACCCGTCGGGCCGCACCTGAGCCGTCGCTGACAGGTACGGCCAGAAAGTACCCGGCCTTCTTCGTCGTGTTGCCCACGCCGTAGAAGCGCCCCGTGCCGCGCTTCATCGCATCGATGAAATAGGGGCGAAATGCGTAGTCGAAACCCACGAAGCTGCCCTCTTCGTCCCAGTTGCTGGCGGCCAGCGTTTTGCCGCTCATGTCCATCACGTACGCAGCGGACAGATCGGCATTCGACTGGACTGCTTTCAGATAGGCGTTCGCCGCGCGCTGCAGCGCGGGATCGTCGGGCTTCGCAAGCAGGCGCGGAAGCACGGGATCGAGCGCAGCGATGCGCGGCAGCGACTCGTAGCGCGCCAGTTGTGACTCGAGCGTCAATGCGTAGAGAGACGCGCGCTGCGCCACTTCGTTTGCGTGCGCCCGCGAGTAGTAGTGCAGCGCGGCGACGTAGGCAAGTGCCGCTGTCGCGATGCAGCACGCGAGCACCGCGACAACCGTTGCTACGTGCCGCATCCGCCTCAAAGGATGCGTTGTCATGATGCCGTGTCCGCGTGAAGTCGGACACCAATGGCGATCTTTGGCAGAACGTCAGTCCTTGATGAGCGAGTGCTTGCCCGTGTCTCGCATGCAGAGGTACACCACCAATGAGCAGAAAATCGCAGCCGTGACATACCAGTAGAAGAGCGGTTCATGTCCTGCCTGTTTGAGCCATAGCGCCAGATATTCGGCCGTGCCGCCGAAGATGGATACGGTCAGAGCATAAGGAAGTCCCACGCCCAACGCACGGATTTCCGCCGGGAACAGTTCCGCCTTGACGACCGCGTTGATCGACGTATAGCCCGACACGATCACCAGCGCGGCCATGATCAGGAAGAAGGCAACCCACGCGTCGTGCGTCTGGCTGATGGCCGTCATGATCGGCACGGTGAACAGGGTGCCGAGCACGCCGAACGTGATCAGAACAGGCCGGCGCCCGATCCGGTCGGATATCGATCCGACGATCGGCTGCAGAATCGCGAACAGGAAAAGCGAGGCCGCGGAAACGAGCGTCGCGTCGTGCTTGCTCATGCCGACCGTGTTCACGAGGAATTTCTGCATGTAGATCGAGTACGTGTAGAACGCGATCGTGCCGCCCATCGTCAGCCCGACGACGGTCAAGACCGCGCGCGGGTGCTTGCGCAATTCGGCGAGCGTGCCGCGCCGGTCCTTCTTGTGTTTGGCCTTTTCGAACTCACCGGTTTCTTCCATCGTCGTGCGCAGGCGCATCGCGGCCAGCGCGGCGGCCGCGCCGACGAAGAACGGAATGCGCCAGCCCCAGCTTTCGAGTTGCTGCGTCGTCAGAAGGAACTGCTGCAGGACCACGAGCAGCGCCAGCGCGAGAAGCTGTCCGGCGATGAGCGTCACGTACTGGAAGCTCGAGTAGAAGCCGCGATCCTTCGCGGTGGCGACCTCGCTCAGATAAGTCGCCGATGTGCCGTACTCGCCACCCACGCTCAAGCCCTGCAGCAGGCGCGCGACGACCAGCAGCGCGGGCGCGGCCACGCCGATCGCGTCATAACTCGGGCACAGCGCGATGATGAGCGAACCGAAGCACATCAGCACCACTGAAACCAGCAGGGCCGAGCGCCGTCCGTGGCGGTCCGCGTAAATGCCCATCAGCCAGCCGCCGATCGGCCGGGCAAGAAAGCCGACCGCGAACACGGCAGCCGTATTGAGCAACTGGGCAGTCTGGTTCCCGGCAGGAAAGAACGAACGCGCGAAGTACAAGGCAAAGGCCGAGTACACATACCAGTCATACCACTCGATCAGGTTGCCGGCGGACCCGGAGAAGATCGACCTGAGGCGTCGAAGGCGGTCGCTGGATGCGGAGGGGGCGATTGATTGAGGCTGGGTGGCGCGCGCGCCTGCTTCCGTGTAGCT
Organism: Paraburkholderia largidicola; assembly: GCF_013426895.1. Lineage (NCBI taxonomy): Bacteria > Pseudomonadati > Pseudomonadota > Betaproteobacteria > Burkholderiales > Burkholderiaceae > Paraburkholderia > Paraburkholderia largidicola. Next base: position 25,418 of record NZ_AP023176.1, read on the forward strand.
GGGATCCATAAGCGTCTCCTTGGGTTTTATCGGATGCCGCTCGATGCGGCGTGCCCGTCTTTGCAACTCCGATGCCAATGTCGCGCTCGTTGGGCGCGCATTTAACCCATTGTTTTCCTTAGATTTTTCTGTAATCGCGAACTGCCAGGCGTCGACGCCTGTGCGGATCTCCGGAATCTGGCGGTCTGGATGTGCGGCGAATCGCTCACGTGATCGCTACGCAGAAAGGAATGCGAGCGGTTTCGAAGGAGGTGCATAGATGCACGCGCGAGCCCGCAATTCATTGAGGGTCAGGTATGGCGCTTGCTGAATCCCCGCCGGATTCCCTTTTCCTAAATGAACACGTTATGTGTGGCCGCAACGGACCGCGTCCGCGATTCATAACCCAAGACGTTCGTCGACATGACAAAGCTACCGGTCTACGCCAGCCTCGCCTATCTCATCTGCAACGCGCCAGCCGCCATGGCGCAAACGCCCTCGCCGCTCGGCGAATGGCAATACTCCGCGGGCATCCCGCTCGAAAAGCTGTTCCAGCCGACCAACCGGCCTGACTGGGAAGTGCGGATCGGCATCGGTTCAACGTTCGAGCCGCGCTATGACGGTTCCGACCGCTATCACACGCTGATTGGGCCTAGCACCGACATCCGCTACAAGGACCTCGCTTTTCTGTCGACAGGCGAAGGACTGGGCGTCAATGTCTTGCAAGGCCCCAACTGGCGCGTGAGTATCTCGGCTGTCTACGATCTCGGCCGTCGCGCGCACGACGATCCTTCACGGCTCGACGGCCTTGGCAATATCAATCCAGCGCCCGAGGCCAAGCTGGCCGGGGAATATGTGATCTCGAAGGAGTTTCCGCTGGTGTTTCGCGGCGCGGTGACGCGTAGCTTCGGCGGGTCCAACGGATGGGTCGCGGACCTCGGCGCGTACATGCCGTTGCCGGGCAGTTCGGAGAGTTTCTTCTGGTTCGCCGGTCCGTCGGTGACCTTCGCCGACTCGAAATATATGAATAGCTGGTTCGGCGTGAATGCGATGCAGGCCGCGAATTCCCGATACTCGCAGTACGACGCCAGTGCGGGGCTGAAATCGGCAGGGTTCGGCGTGACGATGATCTGGTTCGTCAACAAGCATTGGTTCGTCACGGCGGATGGCGCGCTCAAGAGGCTGTTGGGCAGCGCAGCCAACAGTCCGATCACGCAGACGAAGACGGGCGGCGTATGCGATGTGTCGATTAACTATCAGTTTTAGGCGTTTCTGATCCCGGTTCGCGCTTCGGGGAATTGTCGTAGTGCGGACAGGAGATGGGTCTCGGACGAATGGTTTTGGCAGATTCTGGTGCCTCGGATTACTTGGTGATCCTTATGGTTTATTTTTTTGGACGGCGCGTGGCGAGGGTTCGGCTGTCGGTTTGCATCTCGATTTTCTGATCGCTTTTTTGATTTTAGGGTCGTCGCTCGCGTGAATGCGAGCACTTTCGGAGCAAAAATTGGGAGTTGCGACAGGGTCATGCCTTAAGTTTCTATCGTGTGCGACCTGATTTTTGCGTTACGCGGGCGTCGGAACGTGATTATTTACCGTAAATAGCGGGCTGATCGGCCTAATGTCCCCGCTTGGGGTGACCTCCGCTGCTGTGGGCAGTCATCTGTCCGCAGTTCGTGTCAATGTCCCCATCTGGGGCGGCCCTCGCAAGCGGTTTCCAGGAAGCGCGGTGTCTCTGGCGCCGTCGAAGGCTGTTAGGGCCCGCGGAAAGCCCGTTTCGTGGCGTCATTGCGGCAGAATTGGGCCAATGTCCCCATTCGGGGTGTCGAGCACGGATGCAGGGGCCATCCCGTCCTATTGTCCCCAACTGGGGCGAAAGGTCGAGGCGATCGCCGAACTGGCTGGCACTTATTTACGATAAATACGTCTGCTGAAAATTTGTGATTCCGCGATCTGCAGAAATTGCGTTTTGCACTCAGTGAGTTAGGTCTGGTTGCTGTTAACGCTTCGAGCTTTTTGTGCGCTTTCGACCCAGCTCGGTTTTGGCCTTGCAAGCTAATCTCTCGATAGAGAGCAGCAACAAAATCTGCGGGATTGTCCCCGTATGGGGTGTATTGAGGTTTGTATACCGTTTGGTAAACAACGTTTACTTCGTTTACACACCTAGAACCCTTATCCAATAAGGCTTCCCAGAGGTAAACGTCCCCGGTTGGGGCGTTTACCGTCCCTATCTGGGGTGTCATTCCCGACTATACGTCCCCCTCTGGGGCGTTTCGCGACCCCAAATGCGGCGGAAGCGTCCCCGTTTGTGGTGAATCGATCGAAACGGGTGTGGATAGGTCTCGTCGAGCAACGCGAATTGGGACGTTTCGACTTTCTCGACGAACAGATGTCCCGCATGGTGATTGCGCTGTGGGGTCATTTAGAGCACAATCCCGGGCATGCCCAGATCTTCGCCGACTGAGGTTCGTACTGAAAGCGTCAAAAAGCACGTGGCGGCCATCCACACGAGCGGCGAACTTTCGCTGCTCGAGCGGAAGCTGTCCAACGTGCTGCTACTGCATTCATACGACAACCTTCTGAACACGAGAACCCACCGTCTACCGGTGCGGACGCTCATGCTCGTGCTTGGTTGGACGGAAAGCGAAAACACCGAAAAGCTACGGGAAGCGCTCAGGCAGCTCGCCACCACCGCCGTCGAATTCAACGTCATGGACGACGGCCGGGAACGGTGGAGCGTCATGCCTATTCTGTCGTTCGCGGAGATTCGCGCGGGTGTCTGCTCCTATCGCTACGACGAGGCACTCGCAGAAAAGCTCTACGATCCGTCGATTTACGCGACCGTCAATCTGGGCGTGCAGCGCAAATTCTCGAAGTCCCATGCATTGACGCTTTACGAAAACTGCCTGCGTTTTCAAAAGGTTGGCTCGACCGGCTGGATCGAACTGCCCGTCCTTCGGAAACTTCTGGGTGCGACCCAGGAGTATTACGACGATTTTCGTCGTCTGAACAGCAAGGTGATTCAGAAGGCCGTGAAGGAGATCAACGACGTCTCAGATATCAACGTCGACGTCGAATATCAGCGGCTCGGGCGGTCAGTAACGGGTGTGAAGTTTCTTATCCGGCAAGGCGCGCAGCAGTCGCTTCTTACGCCTGAAACAGAAGACGAGTTTGCGCACGTCCGTGACAGCGAGATCTATCGGAAGCTTCGGGCGCACGGGATTGGCGACAAGCTGGCGCTCAGCTTCGTCATCGAGGATGAGGAGCGGGCACGCCTGGTTGTCCAGTTGGCGGAAGAGAAAGACCGCAAAGGTCAGATCAAGCGTTCTACGGCCGGCTTCATTCGCACGCTGATCGAAAACAAAGCAGACGTTTCTGAGCCGGAATACGAGAAAGAAAAGCGCGAGAAGGCTCAGAAGCAGGCGGCAGCAGCGCGCTCGCGCACGCTCGATGCGCGCATGCAGGAATTGCGGATCGACTTCGATCGCCTCCAGTGCGCCGCGGCCGTCAAGGCACTGACGCAGGATGAGAAGCGCGCGTATGCCCGTCAGTTCGTCGAAGGCGACGGAGCCAAGTACGCGCGTGAGTTCCGCCCGGACAGTCCGGGGCTGTTTTCCGGCTCCGTTGGCCGTGTGAATTTCGCGTCCTGGCTGAGAAACCGCGTGCGTCCGGAATTCGACGCGACAAAGTTCGACGGTTGGCTTGCTGAGAATCACCAGGAAGTTTCTTTACAACGGAATTCTTAAAAATACCAAATTTCCGTTGAATGGATGGCTTTCTGTCGAGCCATCTGATATAAGCTGACTGCATCGTCTTTCGCGGATCAGCTAATGAACATCACTATTCAAGATATCGTCGATCAGGCCGCTCGCGCGACTGACATCGTCTCGCAGGTTCGGGGTCGCATGCTGGCTCCGAATGCACGCAAAAACCCTCCTGTTTTCAACGCTTCACAGCTCGCCGCGCTGTGTGAAGTCGACAAGAGTCAAATCACCTATCGCACGTCGAAGGGCGACCTTCCCCCCGGCACCGTCAACGCGACGGGCTCGCGGCGCGAATTCTCCTTGCTGGAAGCCCGCGAATGGGTCCGCGCGTACCGCAGCAACGCGCTGCGGCCGGCGAAGGCACCAGCCATGACGGTCGCTATCGGTAACTTCAAGGGCGGCGTCAGCAAAACAACCACGGCGATGACGCTCGCACAGGGCTTGAGTCTGCGCGGTCACCGCGTGCTCGTGATCGATACCGATCCGCAGGGGTCGCTGACCACGCTGTTCGGCATTCTTCCTGATACGGAAGTCGAGGAAGATTCCACGATCACGGCTCTCGCGACGGGCGATCAAACGAGCATCGAATACGCGATCCGCGAAACGTATTGGGATGGCATCGATCTGGTGCCGGCTTCGTCTTCGCTCTTCAACGTCGAATTCATTTTGCCGAGCCGGCAGATGAAGGAGCCGGACTTCGAATTCTGGAATGTGCTGAACACGAGCCTCGAGCAGGCGCGCAGCAACTATGACGTGATCATCATCGACACGCCGCCGGCGCTGAGCTACGGCACCGTCAATGCGTTCATGGCCGCGGATGGCCTGATCGTGCCGACGCCGCCGAACGCACTCGACTTCGCCAGCTCGGCGCAATTCTGGACACTCTTTAGCGATCTCGCCTCGAACCTCACGGCGGAAACGAACACGGACAAATCGTTCGAGTTCATTCACGTGCTGCTTTCGCGCGTGGACCCCGCCGATGCAGCAGCGGGCGTCGTCAGGGAATGGATCTCGGCGACGTATGCAGAAAAGGTTCTGCCCGTCGAGATTCCTAAGACGGCGGTCACGGCGGCAAGCTCGGCTGAGTTCGGCACCGTGTACGACATCTCCCGCTACGACGGCAACGCGAAGACCTATCGAAGGGCGCGCGAGGCGTATGACCGTGTGACGGAGATTGTCGAGCAATCCATTGTGGCCTTCTGGGCGAAGTCAGAATAAAGGGAGGAGTAAATGTCGATCAAGGACAGGCTTGCGAAGAAAACGGGTGACTTGATGGTTCCTGCTCCGTCCCAGGAGGCGGGGCGGGGCGCATCGCCGCGTACGGCGCCGGGGCAGATGCTGGCGTTTCGCAGCGCGATGCGCGAGAGCTCGGATCGCGTGTCGCAACTGGAAGCCCAGCTCAAGGAATACGATGGCGCCGTCGCAATTCGCGCGCTCGATCCGAAGTCGATCCATGCGTCGAAGTGGGCAAACCGCCAGGATTTCGGCGACGAGAGTTTTGCGGAACTGAAATCGCTGATCGGGGAGGCGGGCGGCAATACGCAGCCGATCAAGGTGCGGCCGTCGAGCGACGGTGACGGATACGAGATCGTGTTCGGGCATCGCCGGCATCGCGCGTGTCTGGAACTCGATTTGCCGGTGAACGCGATCGTCGATGGCGAAATCACCGAGCAAGGCCAGTTTGTCCAGATGGATCAGGAGAACCGCGCGCGGAAGAACCTGAGTCCGTGGGAGCAGGGCGTGTGGTACAAGCGCGCGCTCGACGACAAGTTGTGGCCGTCGCAGAACGCGATGGCGAAGGCGTGCGGCCTGTCGCAAGGGAATATTTCTAGCGCGCTTCTCGTGGCAGAGCTTCCGGCTGAGGTGGTTGGCGCGTTTCCGTCGCCGCACGATATCCAGTTTCAGGCTGCCCGGAAGTTGTCGGTGGCGCTCAAGAAGACGCCCGACGAGATCGTGCAGCGGGCGGTCGAGCTTGCCGATGATTCGTCGCGCACGGCGCCTGAGGTGTTGACCGCTTTGCTGGCGGCGGCTCGTCCTGCGGCTCCTGCCCGAAAGGAAGAAGAGGTTGGGATCGAGCGGAAGGGGGAATTGTTGGTGATTCGTCTGCGGGCTAGCGGTGTGCCGCAAGATCGGGTTGAGGAGTTGCGGCAACTGATCACCGGGTTTCTTGAGGACGTGCAGTCGACGGCGGATTGAAGTCCTGATGGGGTGCCTCGCCAGTTGATGGTGGGCACCCGTTGTAATGTGGATTGTGTTTCGGTAGCTGGATGGTTTCCCCTCGCGGCGTTGGTTCTTGTGGCGCTGCTTCTCTCTTCGGTCGTTCGACCGGTCTCTTTCTCAATTTGCCCTGATTTGGTCCGACACGGTGCTTTACCGGCTGGCGTGCTTTGGCATTGCTTTGGGCTGACACGTCAGGCTCGGGCCATTCTCCGAATGGCTTCTCGGCGCTGTATGTGCGTTTTCTTTTTGATCGTTCCGGTTTGAGTGCAGTGCTCACGGCCTCGTTGTGGGTGCCTTGGGCTTCCTTATGCTTCGTCGGTTTTGAGATTCGCGGCGGAATTTTCAGGTGCCGCAGGAAAGAACGTCGGGGCTATTTACGGTAAATAAGGCTGGGCACCCGGTGGCGTCGAGACAGAAGGCGTCATGCCGCAATCTCTGCTCTGGTTGGTGTGCGGTCCAATTCGCTTCGATCGCGAAGGTCCGCACGAACGACAAGTTGAGCTCGACGACAGGTTATTTACCGTAAATAACCCGCGCCGGTCGCGGCAGCGAACCCGCTGGTTTTCTGTTCCCGAAGTTATTTACCGTAAATAACCTCACAGGGGCGCGGGCGTGAAAATGATAAATGAACGTCAATCGGCGTCCCGTTGAGGGCTAGCGACTGCGCGGCGGCGACTTGTCGTGATTGCAGAGCGCGACGAGCGCGGCAGATGTGGGAAGCGCTGCGATGGTGAAAGACCGCTCGTGTTTGCTACTCGATGACGCGGAAGGAGCGTCGTCAAGGTTTGCGGCGCACTTCTCCGTGTCAGTACCCGTCTGCCTTGCCGGCATCCGAGCAAGAATAAAAGGCGTACCAATTCTCGGGGCAAACGGCAGAGATCGAAATGCTCGGTAGAGATCGCGCGCGCGACGCCTCACCTTAGAAGTCGGTCATGCCAAAGGCCCACACGCCGCCTCCACCCGAGTAACGCTGTCTCCGAAAGCTTGCAACCCGACCGAAAGACGAAGCTTCGGACACGTCAACCGTGTTTGCGAAGCCACGGTCTGCCGCGTCGTCCAGGCGAAACGAAGGCGTCACTTCCCGTCGATACAGCGGCTCTTCGTTTGTCACATGCCCAGCGATCGATGCCATGCGCCGACCTACAGCAATTTGGAAGAGGTACATTCACGCGCCCCTACACGGCATCGATGGGTATGAGGCCGGTGTCGCTGCCAATGACGTTGGGGCGATCGAACTGATTCCGCGCTTCCAACGAGAACGGAACACGCCTTCCCTGATCGGCGTCTGTCGGGAGTATCCATGACCGTCGCAAGATCCTTTAAGGTCGTGTTCGCCGCCGGACCTCAGCAACGAACTGGCTGCTCGCGCCGAAAACGTCCCAGCGACAGCGACAGCGACAGCGACAGCGACAGCGACAGCGACAGCGACAGCGACAGCGACAGCGACAGCGACAGCGGCGGGGCACCACGAATATCCGCCGTACGGATACGAGTACCAAAGCGCTCGACTCGGACAATGGACGCTAACGTTCGGAAAGACCCCACAGTCCTCAGCAAGGCCGGAACGCAGATCCAGTGCCTGCGACTCGCAAGCCCGACCTTCCCAGTCCGCCACGAACCCTGTCCGCCGCGGCCTATCTCAAATTAGTAAGCTTCACTAATTGATTGCTCGCTGCGCAAGTAACCCGGACGATCACAAAACAACCAGTCCCTCTCTACCGCAAAATGCCGCCCACAAGCCGCCGCGAATCTCAGGAGATCTGGCAGAGCAGCAACCCAAAGCGCAAACCCGCCAGCGGCTTCAAAACGGCCCCCAATTCGGTTTACGTTCGAAAATCATTTCGCAGCAAAGACTTGCAGCCGAAACCGTGAAACAACCTTAAGAAAACCGCACAGGTCAAGAAACCTTTATAATGCAATGAGTTAGCTGATCATTCGCCGAATGTTCCACGCTTCTGCGTGCTTCGAGCGAGATATTTCGCGCCAAACCGCGGTTTCGTTGATTTTCTGAACGAGAACAACCAAACCGTAACGTACGATACGTAGTCTGTCGTATTCGATACAGACATAGGGTGCTTGGGCACAGCAACCAGGCATAAAACCCCAAACAGCCCCGCCCGAGCGCTATCGCTAACGCAAAAGCACCAACTGAGGCACCGCATCGCCTCCAGCCCAAACGATCGCATTCTGCTCAAACCGCACGCCAAGCTCCTTCGCCGCGTCGACCGACACCCCCAGCACAAGAAAGCTAGCTTCACCGGACCAAGCATTGGAAGGGTGCTGACCAACACCCTCGATATGCGGCAACCCATGCCGCATCAGTTCAACGGCAAGCATCTCCTGCCGGTAGGCATTAGCCGCCTCATCGAGGGGTTCACTAAAAGGATTGCACGCCGTCACAAACGCGCTGCTCTCCACGTCATTCAAACGATGAATCGCATCCAGCGTCGCATTGTGTTCGCCGATCTTCAGCGAAGCCGGCATGGAACCGTGCACCTGATAGTGCGTCTCCAGATAAGCCTGGATCGTGGCGCGAGGAATCTGTGATTCGGGAAACAAAAAACCCTCCAGCTGCGGGAGGGTCGACGCGTTACCCTTTGGTTGCTCTGCCGAGCCGCATCCGCTTGCGCGATCCACCTTGCCGGGGCGGGCAGGTTGGCATGGGCGTCGACCCAATTCAGGATGAACAGGCAGTAGAGCATGGTGGCCAATTCTGCGTCAAGGCGGCAGACTCGGCTTCTGCATCCATCCCGACGACCGGTTGCTCGCCGAAAATCGCACCCGTATCGTTCGCATGAACCGAACATGGTGCGATTCACGGCGCGACTGACCGCACGCGAGCCAAACGCATCGCAGGAACACCCCGTGCATCCCGAACGCGAATCGAACGAATCGAATGAATCGAACCTACGCAATGAACAAGGAAGTCGAACTCAAACGAGCCAAGCGCCGCGCGACGCTGCTGCTGCTGATCGCCACCGCGATCTTCATCGCCACGGCCTTCATGCAACGCAGCCTGTGGATCGACGGCATCAAGGCCGTCGCGGAAGCCGCGATGGTCGGTGCGCTCGCCGACTGGTTCGCTGTCGTCGCGCTGTTCCGCCGCGTGCCGATTCCCGGTGTGGCCGCGCACACCGCGATCATCCCGCAGAACAAGGACAAGATCGCCGACAATCTCGCGCTTTTCGTGCGTGAGAAGTTTCTCGACGATTCATCGATAGTCGGCCTGATCCGCAAGCACGATCCCGCGCAAAGCATCACGAACTGGCTATGCGTCGAAGAGAATACGCAGCGCCTCGGCGGCTACGTGGTCAAGCTGACGAGCGGCATCCTCGAACTGCTGGACGACGCGCGTATCCAGACCTTCATCAAGGACGCGCTTGATGCGATGCTCGACAAGATCGACCTGTCGAAAACGACGGGCGCGATCCTCGACACACTGACGCGCGACGGCCGTCACCAGCAACTGCTCGACGAAGGCATCGAGCATCTGATGGCGTTGCTGGGCGAACCGGGCGTCCGCGCGTTCATCGCCGAGCAGATCGTCGACTGGCTCAAACGCGAATACCCGACCCTCCAGAAACTGATGCCTTCCGAATGGTTAGGCGAGAGCGGCGCGAACGTCGTCGCGGATACCGTCAACAACATGCTGTTGCGCGTGAGCGAGGACCGCGATCACAAGCTGCGCCACAAATTCGACGAAGCCGCCGCGCGTCTCATCGTCAAGCTGAAGTCCGATCCCGCGTTTCTGCAGAAGGGCGAAGAGATCAAGCGCTACGTAAAAGAAAGCGAGAATCTCGCGCTATACGTGAGAGACCTGTGGAGTCAGTTGCGCGACTGGTTGCGGCGCGATCTCGAGCGCGACGATTCCGTGCTGCGCGCGAAGGTGGCCGCGATGGGGCAATGGATCGGGCGCGAACTGGCGCGAGATGAATCGCTGCGCCGCTCGCTGAACGATCATATGGAAGAAGCGGCGCGCGCGATGGCGCCGGATTTCGCAGGCTATCTGACGCGCCACATCAGCGACACGGTCAAGAACTGGGATTCACGCGACATGTCGCGACAGATCGAGTTGAACATCGGCAAAGACCTGCAATACATCCGCATCAACGGAACGCTGGTCGGCGGATGTATCGGGCTGCTGCTGTATGCAAGCTCGCAGATTTTCGCGCTCGTGCGGCTGCACCTCGGGTAGCGCGGCACGCACGCAGACACGCCTATTGCGTGGCCGTCGGCTTTTTCTGCTGGGCGCATTCCTGCGTGAAAAGCATGCTCGCCTGGTCCGGCGTCATGGGTTCGCTGCTGCTGTAAATCCTGTCGATAACGGCCGTAACCGCCTGACGATCCGACGCATCCTTGTAGTACGTCTGCGCCTGGGTCAACGCCTGCTGCTTCGTTTTCTTGTGACGGCGCCATGACGCTACCTGGCCCGCGATATCGCCGATCGCGAAACACTGGTCGGCGACCGTCTGCGCGAACGTCGGCGCGGACGGTTGCGCGAGGCAGACGGCGAGCGCCGCCGCGGCTACTGCTCGTTTCATTTCCGGTTCCTGTGGTCAGATGGGCGATAGTATAAAGACGGGCGCAGCCGCGACCCAGCCTCGCGCTCACCGCTACCCGCCGATATCGAAGCCACCCGCATCTGCAGGACCTCTATGCCGCTCAATCCTTCGTCGCCGCTCGCCCGACTGCTCAACGGTCCGATCCATCCCGGCAAGGTCGTCTGGATCGGTTTGCGGCCGCGGCGAAAAGTCGCGATGGCGGTGGTCGAGACGGCGCAGATCGACGCTGACGCGGGGCTTGTCGGCGATCACTACGGGAGCCGTAGCGGCGCGCGCCAGGTGACGCTGATTCAGGCCGAAAGCCTGCGCAGCATCGCAAGTCATCTGGGACGCAGCGACGTGGCCGCCATCGACGTGCGCCGCAACATCGTGACCCAAGGCATCAATCTGATGGCGTTGAAAGACCGGCAATTTCGCATCGGCGATGCCGTGCTGCAAACGACGGGCGAATGTCACCCGTGTTCGCGTATGGAAGAAGTGCTGGGCGTGGGCGGATACAACGCCGTGCGGGGCTTCGGCGGCATCACGGCGCGCGTCGTGAAAGGCGGCACGATCGGAATCGGCGACGTGATCGAAGCGCTGCCCGTCACGGGCTAGCGCACACAATATCGCCAAACGCGACGTGCAGAGGCGCCATGCGCCAACGCACGTCACGCATCGGCTTACTTCTTCGCGACTTCGAAGAGATTCCGGTATTGCCCGTAACCTTCTTCGTCCAGCCGCGAGAGGGGGATGAAGCGCAGCGACGCCGAGTTGATGCAATAACGCAGTCCGCCCGTCTCGCGCGGTCCGTCCGGAAACACGTGACCGAGGTGACTGTCGCCATGTTTCGAGCGCACTTCGGTGCGGATCATGCCGTGGCTCATGTCGCGCAGTTCGACGACGTGTTCGTCCTCAAGCGGTTTCGTGAAGCTCGGCCAGCCGCAGCCGCTGTCGAACTTGTCCATCGACGTGAAAAGCGGCTCGCCGGATACGACGTCGACATACAGGCCGGCTTCCTTGCTGTCCCAGAACTCGTTGTAGAAGGGGCGTTCCGTCCCGCTTTCCTGCGTCACGCGACGCTGTTCGGCGGTGAGTCGGGCCACTGCTTCCGGTGTCTTTTTGTAGTCGGGCATGGGTGAATCTCTCCTTGATAGACGCGGCCAGCGCGGACGCTTGCCACACGAGTCTGACGGCCCGTTTTCCAGCGCTGCCGGTGACGGGCACTCGTATATATGGGCACTGTGGATACGCACAAGCATACGCAAATGTCCCGCGGCTTGCATGGCGCGCGCCAGGCGCGCCACTGGCGCGTGCGCGGCGATTGATGCATTTGCGGAATCATTCGCGGACGCTTGCGAATGGCCAGCGAGCAAGACGACAATAGGCGCGCTTCAGGAACCATGCCGCCGACCCTAAGCCCTATATGGGCACCGACGATGAAGAAAACAACGTCCACCACGAAGCGCGCCGCAAAAAAGGCGCTCGCTGCTGCAAAGAAAGCGGCGCGTCCGAAAAAGCCGCAACCGCTCGACGCAATCATTGGCGCCGATGGACTTGCCCGTCCGCCGTGGGCATCCGTCGATCCGCTGCTGAAGGATTACTACGACACCGAATGGGGCATGCCCGTGCGCGACGAGCGAGGCCTGTTTGAACGCCTGAGCCTGGAGGCGTTCCAGTCGGGATTGTCGTGGGCGACCATCTTGCGCAAGCGCGACGCGTTTCGCGAGGCGTTCGCCAACTTCGATCCGGACGTCGTCGCAACGTTCGACGAAAAGGACATCGAACGTCTGATGAACGATGAGCGCATCGTCCGCAACCGGGCGAAGATTCTTGCGACGATCGCCAACGCCGCCGCGACGATCCGCCTGCGCGAAGAGGGCGGCCTCGCCGCGCTGATCTGGTCGTTCCAGCCGCACACGACACCCGCGCCGCGAACGATCGCCGAGATTCCGACCACGTCGGACGAATCGGTCGCGTTGAGCAAGGCGCTGCGCAAGCGCGGCTTCGTCTTCGTCGGACCGACGACGATGCATGCGCTGATGGAAGCGACGGGCATCGTGGATACGCATCTCGTCGACAGTCATCGCCGCGGCAGTTCGGGCGTGTGGCCGCGCGAGTGACCTACGCGCCGACGTGCGGCGTCACTCAACTGTTTCGCCGCGCAGCCATGAACGCCTCGACATAGCGCAGCGCCTGCTCGCACTGATCGGGCGACAGCATGTGAATCGAATTGGGCAGCGGATCGAAACCCAGTTCGGTCGACACCCAGCGGATCGCTTTCGCGCGCGCTTCGAACGCATTGACGCCGTCGCGCCGCACCTTGCCGGCGACGAGCGGTTCGAGCGCGTCGTGCAAGCGGCTTTTCGCGTCGCGCAGCGCGGCGTCGGCGAGGCGTCCGAGCGGCACATGCCGCGTGCTGCGCGCATGAATGCCGATCCACGCCTGGCACGGCGTGCAGACCCAGACGGGGCCGTGATCGTCGCGATACGGATAGCTCTCTTCGCCCGCGCGCGCGAGCACGGCTTTCGCGCCGCAGTAATCGCACAGCGGCTGCGGCAGCGCCTTGACGGGTTTGCCTACGCGCATCGCTGCGCCTCGGCCGGGTTCACTTGCTTCATACAGCGCTCGAAGGTTGGTGGCTTTCCCAACGATACCAAATGGCCGCTTTCCGCACGAGAGGCAACGCGTGCACGCCCAGTCACCGCTAGTGGAAAATCACCAACCTTCGCTATGGCGCGCGCGCACCATCCGGCGCTGACGATGCCGGCGGCGGAAATGCCGTCGCCGGCGTGCCGAGGCGTCCTGGCGGCAACGCGTATTGGCCCTTGCGCGGCGCCATCGTCCGAAGCAGCACGACATCGCGCTCCGGCTCGGGCATTGCGATGATCGCGTGCAAGGTCACTCTCGTCGTCCAGCACACATCGGACGGCGTCGCGAGTGTCGGATTGGACGCATAGAACGCGAAGCGCTCGATATTCATCTGATCGCCGCGCAGTTCCGCGATCAGGGTTCGCGTGAGTTGCCGCTCGGCGGCCGCGGACTGCTGCGGTGTCGGCGCGGGAAGAGGCGCAGTCGATGCATCGCTGACCAGCACCTTGTAGAGCAGGCTGAAATACTGATCGACGTCCGGATCCGGCATGTCGCGCAGCGAGACGCGGTTCATCACCGCGCGCATATCGTCGAGGCCGAAACAGTAGATGGGCACCAGCTCGTCGAGGAACCTGGTCAACAGCTTCACGTACTGAAGTCGGTCCGAAGGCGTGAGATGCGCAAGACCGTTCGACATGAACTCTTCGCGCGCCCTGGCGTCGAGAAAGATTTGCCCGACGTGCCGCGCGCCACCATGAGTGTCCGACGCGATGACAGGGTCGTGCTGGATCTTCTCCACCCACGCGAGAATGATGCGCGCCTTGTTCGAAGCGGGATCGATGCCGTGATTGCGCAATAGCTGTTCGAGGTTGCGCTGTCCGGATTCTGCAGCGCTTGCGGCTGCGGCTGGCGCAACAGCTTGCGGGGCGGAATCCGGGTCATGACGGATCGCCGCGCTGGACAGTGTCGCGGCCGTCAACGCAGCGATCGTTGCGAGGAGAAAAGCTGACCGTCTCATCGGAATGACAGGGTTGCGAATCGCTTGCGCCTGTCGTGATTGACGGAAAACGGGAAACGCGACCTGTCGCTACGTGGCGCCGACTCAATACGATGTTAGGACATCCCTGCGTGCCTCGACGCAAATAGTCGGCGTATGTGCGGTCAACATGCGCATCGTCGATGCAATGAACACGCGATGTTAAGAAGCGGTTGCGTAATGCTCGTGGCGGAAAGCATGGGCGCGATGCGTGACGACGACGAACGTCACCACCCCGGCCCACGCATCCGGTTCAAACAATCATACAAGCGTCACTTTCCGGCTCCGGCATTGAGCGGCGTCGCCAGAGCGCGGGCATTGTCGGCCGTCATCTTCGCGCCGCTCGCCCGATAACCATTCGAATAGAGCAGGAACGCCATGATGTCCGCGTAATCCTGATCCTTCATCTTGCCGGGTTTGTCAGCGGGCATGTTCGTCGACATGTACGTGAACACGCCGCCAATCGTCAGATGCGCGTTCGACGCGGGCGCAAACGCCGGCCCTTGCAGCGCGGGCGCCGTCACGCCCTGCAACTGCGCGCCGTGGCATTTCGCGCACGCCGCCGAATAGAGCGTCTTGCCGTGGGTCGCTTGCGCCTGATCGAACGCGGGCGTTCCGCCCGCCGCGTCGGCGGCGATCTTCACGAAGCCGCCCGCGCTGTCTGCATTCGCTGTCGCCAGCAGCAAACGTTGCGCCGACGCGCGAGAGGCGGACGGGCCGTCGCGAAAGCGCGCGTCGTCGTCGCGTGCGGTTGCGTCGAGCGTGTGCGCAGGCATCGCCCAGTCGTGCGTCAAGCCAGCGAGCCGTCCGCTGCCCGACATCTTGTCGAGCGCCGCATCGATCCGCTCGCGCAACGCCGCCGTGCGCGGTCCGAATGCGAATACGAGTTGCCAGTCCGCATACGGCGAGCGCGCGGCAGCGACAGTGAAGTGCCGTTGCGGATGCGCAAGCCGATACGCGACAACAGCCGGATACCAGACGATCGCGCGCTGCGCCTGTCCCTTTGCCACGGCTTCGACAGTCAACGCTGACGTGTTCTCCAGATCGAGCGTGACGCTCGGCTGCTGCACGGCGATCAGCTGCGCGGGACTCGCATAGGTGGCTGCGACGGTGTTCTTCGCCGCGCCCTGCGGATTGGCGTCGGGCGCTTCGATGCTCACATAGCCCGCGCGCAGGTAGCCGTGCGAGAACTGCAGCTTGCTGTTCGACGCATCGGCCACATTCGAGCGCGGAAAGCCCGCGATCACGTCGCAGTCGCGTGCAAGCGTCTTGTCGAGTTCTCGAAGCGAGACGCCGTCGTCGTCGCCTTCGCCGATGCCGTGCCTGACGATCGTCGCGGCGATGCCTGCCTGCGCAAACGCATCGCGCGCGACGGCCTCGTCCAGCGCCGCCGACGGACTGCCGGGAAACGTGCAGACCTTCACGGCCGCCATCGAATGAATCGACGTGAGTGCGAGACAGGCAGCGAGCGCGCTCGCTGCCGGGATACGGTTGAAAGAGTGGTTCATGTCTGGACGTCCGGAAAGATCACGAATGGTTGAGCGCGAACACATACAGCGTTCCGCCGCGCGGCACCTTGTCGGCAGCCTTGGCCATCGGGCCGCCCCAGATCGGATTGGCGCCGCCATAACCGGCCAGCACCGCGACATATTCCTTGCCGTCGATCTCGAACACGGAAGGCTGCGCAATGATGCCGCTCGCGAGCTTCGGGCTTTGCCACAGCACCTTGCCGCTCGTGACGTCGAACGCGTACAGGTGGCCGTCGAGCGAGCCGCTGAACGCGAGGCCGCTCGCCGTCGTCGCGACGCCGCCGTTCCAGGGCAGCTTGCTCCAGTGGCTCCAGAGCTTCTTGCCCGTGTTCACGTCGATGGCCTGCAATTCGCCATATCCCTTGCTGCCCGGCTCGGGCTTGATCTCGAAGCCTTCGCCGAGGTACGGCAAGCCCTCCATGTACGTCACCGATTTGCCGGACAGCGACATGCACGCATGCAGCGCGGGGATGATCGCGATGTGCTTGTCCGCGTCGTAGGAAACCGACCACCAGTTCTTGCCACCGAGGAAGCTCGGGCAGGTTTCGATCGTGGTTCCCGCTTTCGGATACTTCGACGGGTCCTGAACGGGTTTGCCTTCTGCCGTGTAGCCCGTGACAGAGGTCGCCTTCACGAACGGGCGCGCATAGATCAGCTTGCCGTTGCTGCGGTCGATTGCATGGAAGAAGCCGTTGCGGTCGGCATGGATGATCGCGTCATAGTCCTTGCCTTCGTAGCTGATATTGGCGAGCACGGGTGTATTGACACCGTCGTAGTCCCACGTGTCGTGAGCCGTGTACTGGTAGTGCCATTTGAGGTTGCCCGTTTTCGGATCGAGCGCGAGCAGCGAGTCCGAATAGAGGTTGTCACCCGGGCGAAGATCCGCGAGCCACGGCCCCGGATTGCCGACGCCCCAATAAAGCGTCTTGCTGGCGGGATCGAACGTGCCCGTCAGCCATGCGGGCGCACCGCCGTGCTCCTGCGTGCCGTCGGGCCATGTGTTGCCGCCCGGCTCCTTCGCGCCCGGCACGGTGTAGCGCTTCCACTGCACGTTGCCGTTCTCGGGATCGAGCGCCGCGATGAACCCGCGCGCGCCGTACTCGCCGCCGGAACTGCCGACCACCAGCGAGCCATCGAGTGCCAGCGGCGCGAGCGAGAAGGCGTAGCCGGTGCCCGGCTCGAACATCTGTTTCTTCCAGACCAGTGCGCCCGTTTGCGCATCGAGCGCGGCCACTTCGCCGTTGAGCATCGCGACATACACGTTCTTGCCATAGAGCGCGACGCCACGGTTCACGACATCGCAACACGCGTTCTTGAACGCTTCCGCGCCGAGCTTCGGCTCGTACTTCCACAACTGCTTGCCGGTGGCGGCATCGAATGCGTAGACGTTGTCCTTGGGCGTCGTCACGAACAGGAAGCGGCCATTGATGATGGGCGTCGCTTCGAAGCCTTGCTGAAGCTCCGCAGGAAACTTGTAGGCCCACGTCTGCTTCAGGTTCTTCACGTTCGACGTGTCGATCTGCTTGAGCGGCGAATGCGCCTGGCCGTTATACGTGCGGTAGTACGTGAGCCAGCCTGGATCGCTTTGCGCCGAGGTGAGCCGCTCGTAGGTCACGGCGGGATAGTCGGCCGCGGCGGCTACCGTTGCGGGCTTCAGACTGATGACGGCCACGACGCCCGCGACGAGCATCGCGAGCCGTGTGGCCGAAGCCGGGGTTGTCTTCATCGTTGTCTCCTATCCAACATCGTTGTGGGTGAGTTATCGTGCGACGCCTGTCGGCAAAGCATCGTTGGCTTGCGTGGCGGCTGCGGGGTCGTAAAGGCAAGTCGCATGCCATTGATTGGCTATCCTTGCGAATTGGCGTGTGGTGTATCGGTACGCGTGCGCGTCTGGTTATCGCGTATCGGAAAGCGTCCCGCGACGTGTTGCATCGTGGAGCAAGGGACAACTCACCTGTTGCCGTATGTGACAGCGCACGTGTGTCGTGCGCCTCGTGTTCGCGATGCATGCCGCGTGCGCAATGGCACGCTTCTCGCACACTGCATGGCGACGATGAGCGGCCGCGACGTGTCGTGCCGTTGCGTCGTATCGTCAAACAGTGGATGCAAGGTCATGAACAGTTTGCGGGCGATGGTCGAGCGATGGCTGGCGCACATGCCGCCGTCCAGAGTCAGCTTTGCGAGATTCGGATGCGACAGCAGCGGGCGGCGCTGTCATGTGCGTGTGCACGTGCATCGTCCCGAAGGCGATGTCGCGATTCACTTCTTTCGACATCGCGACGGCATGTGGCGCGTGTTTCCGCCGGCTAGCGCGCCGATCGTGATGGGCTATCCGCGGATGTCTCGGTCCAGACCGACGACGTGAGGCGATAGTTGTCGGCGGCAAGCCGCCATTCCGTGTGGGACTTGTGCAGAATCAGTATCCACATGGCGACGCATAGCAACGCCAGCACGCCGAGCGCACCACCGACGATCAGAAACATCATCAGGTCGGACATGAGGACGCCCTCAGGTTCATCTGCGGTCGCGCGCGCATGTCAATCGAGCCAGCCGCGTTGCCGCGCATGATCGATGAACTGATACACGTCTGTCGCGAGACCGGGCGCATTGAAGAGCGCTTCGAGCTCGCCGATGATGCCGTCGAGATCGCGCGTGCCGTCGCAGCGCGAGAGAATTTCGCCTGCGCTCGGATTGAGTTTCACCAGGCCCTCTGGATACAGCAGGACGTATGCGTCCTGGACAGGCTCCCATTGCAGCCGGAACAGATCACGTAGCCTCGGGCGCTCGCTTGCACCGGTGTTCGCAGGCATCGGCATCATGGCGTCATTTCTTGTTCAATGGCATTGCGCGGCTCGAAGCGCCGGCACGCGCCGCGTGCGAGCACGGCGGCGCTTCGGCGCAACGTCAGCGGTTGGCGATATACATCGTGATTTCAAAGCCGAAACGCAGATCGGTATAGGCGGGCGTAGTCCATTGCATGGCTGTCTCCTTGATGGGTTTGACGAAGAACCGCGGTTGAACTGCGGTCGGGGCTGTTTAACGCAAGCTCCATGCCGAAGGGCGTTCGCGCGATATGCGAGAGATTCTCAGTGAACACGCTGTCCACATTCGGAGCACAGGTGTTGCAAAAATCAACAGCCTGCAACAGCGGACGACCGTGCTAGTTCTCGCTCACGCCGTTGTCTTGCGGATCGCTGGCGCACAGGGAGGGCATCTTGCGATAGACCGTATTGCGCGAAATACCGAGCGCGCGCGCGGCCGCCGATACGTTCCCGTTATGCCGCGCGACAGCCGCCGCAATCGCGGAGGCCTGTACGTCCTGCATCCGTGCGTCGTGCAGCGGCAACGGATAGTCCGCCGCGCGCGCCGCCAGTGCCGAACTGCTGCGCAGATCGTCGAAGAAGTCGTCGGGCAGATGCTCGCGGCGGATTTGTCCGTCGTCGTCGACCATCGCGGCCGCCGTGCGCAGCAGATTGCCGAGCTGGCGGAAATTGCCCGGCCATGCGCATTGCTCGAACAGCGTCTTCACGTCGTCTGCAAGGCTGAGCGGCGCGCCGGCGATTTCGTCGGACGGCACCGACTGCAACATCCTCCCGATGACGATGGCGAGATCGGTGCGCTCGCGCAAGGGCGGCAGTCTGACGACGAGGCCGTTCAAACGGTAATACAGGTCCTCACGGAACCGGTTCTGCACGATCATTTCGCGCAGATTGCGGTGCGTCGCGCAGATGATCGCGATGTCGACGGGAATCGATTTGCTGGAGCCGAGCGGATCGACCACGCGTTCCTGCAGCACGCGCAGCAGCCGCACCTGCAACGGATACGGCATGTCGCCGATCTCGTCGAGAAACAGCGTGCCACCGTTGGCCTGCAGCAGTTTGCCGATCGCGCCTTTGCGCCGCGCGCCCGTAAAGGCGCCGTCTTCGTAACCGAAAAGCTCCGACTCGATCAGGTTTTCGGGGATCGATGCGCAATTGACCGCGACGAACGGGCCCGCGCGGCGCGGCGAATCGTTGTGGATGGCCTGCGCGAGCAGTTCCTTGCCGGTACCCGTCTCGCCCGTGATCAGAATGGGAATGTCCTTGCCCAGCACCTTGCGCACCTTCCCGACGACGGCGCAAACCTGTGGATCGCCGGTGTCGAGCGAGTCGAGCCGCGACGGCGCGTTGGTGGGCGACGCGGTTCTCGTCAGCGGCGTGCGCGCAGCGGCGGGCCGCGCGCTGGCGGGAAGGTCGGCGGGCCATGCTGTCTCGCTGCCGAGCGTCGGGCGGCGAAACTCGACGTTCGCGCACACGACCGTGCCGTTGTTCAGATCGAGCGTGATGTGATGGCCCTGGCTCGCGCGCAGGCGGTCGATCAGCTGCGGCGTCGTCAATCCGAACAGCGACGACAGCGTATGCGCGCGCATCGCTGCGAGCGGCAGCCCAACCTGGAACTGCGCGCTGCGATTCGCGGACAGAAAGCGGCCGTCGCACGTGAAGGCCATGATGCCTTCCATCAACGTGCCCAGAAACTCCGGCCGGCCATGAAACGCGATTTGCAGCGTGTTGCGGAAGGTGTTGGCGAACAGATGGTTTTCGATCATCTGCACGGACATCTTCGCGAGCGCCATCGTGTGCTGATGGTAGCCGCGATGGTCGCCTGTCACGTCGAGCACGCCGACCAGATCGCCGTACGGGTCGAGGATCGGCACGCTGGAACAGGTCAGGAAGCGGTTGGCGGCGAGATAGTGCTGATCGCCGTGCACGACGGTGGCCGTGCGCTCGGCGATGGCCGTGCCGATCGCATTCGTGCCTTGCCGTTCCTCGGCCCAGTTGGCGCCCGCCATGAGCGCGACTTTCTCGGCGCGCTGCAGAAAATCGTCGTCGCCGATCGAATGAAGAATCAGCCCTTGCGCATCGGTGAGCACGATCATGCTTTGCGTGTTCGCGATCTGCTCGCGCAGCGTCTCCATGACGGGCGTGGCGTGCGCGCACAGCACGAGATTCTGTTCGAGCTTCATGCGCAATTCGCCGTGCGTCAGCACATCGTAGTCGGGACGCATCGCGGCACTCAGCCCGAACGTTTCCGACCTCTCGTGCGCTTTCTGGATCGACGGGGTGAGCCAGCCGTTTTCCCGGCCTGTCAGCGATCCGGTTGTCGTCGCATCGTCGCGCATCGTCTCCTCCTGTATCGTGCCTGTCGTTGTGCAGACATCGCGGGAGTGAAAAGCAAGACGCGCGCCATTCGGTGCTGTTAGCCAGACGAAAGGATGTGTTGCGGGCGATGCGGTCGATGGATATCGGACATGCGAAGATTCATTTTTCCGAATGCGCGTTCGTTGCCAGAAACGGGACGCCTATGAGTTCACACGACACGATGCAGCGAACGGTCACTCGCGACGGTCACGCAATCGCCTATACCGAGCATGGCGATCCACGCGGCGTACCTGTCGTCGTGCTGCATGGCGGGCCGGGAAGCGGCAGTCAGCCCGGCGCGTTGCGTCTGTTCGATCTCGCGCGCTTTCGCGTCGTGATGGTGGATCAGCGAGGTACGGGTGCTTCGAAGCCTCGTGGAAGCCTTCGACACAACGACACGCAGCATCTGATCAGCGATCTCGAAGCGATTCGAGCGCATCTGGGGATCGTGCGTTGGGGTGTTGTCGGCGGATCGTGGGGCGCGGCGCTTGCGCTCGCGTACGCGGGAACGCATCCCGCATCCGTTAGCGGCGTCGTGTTGCGTGGCCTCTTTCTGACGTCTGAACGCGAAGTGCGTGGCCTGTTCGTGACGTCGCGATTTCGCGCGCCGCGTGCGTGGCGCGCGTTGATGCAAGCAACGCGTTGCGTGCGGGCATCGTCGCTGCCATCGGCCTGCATGCGGTCGATGCAACCACGCGCTCGCGGACATAGCAATGCCGTCGCTGCCGCGTGGCGCGCCTATGAAAACGCGGTACTGATGCACAAGACTGCGGCTCACAAGCGCACGTCATCGAAGCACGATCAAACGACGACAGCGAAGTACCGCATTCAGGCACACTACCTCGCGCACGATTGCTGGCTCGGCGAACGTCGGCTGATGGCGCTGGCGAAGCGCGCAGTCGCATCATGTGTGGCAGTGCATGCGGTGCATGGATTGCGCGATCCCGTGTGTCCGCCAGGCAATCTGCACCGCTTGATGCGCGCGGTTCCCGCCGTACATGGCAGGTTTGTCGACGCGGGTCACCTCGCGTCGGACCCGCGTCTCGCGGAAGCCCTCGTTGCAGTGATCCGCGAAGTGTTCGGCACGTGCAGTGCGCCGGACTAACTCTGATCGGCGAACAGATCGCCGAAAAGATCCGGCGCCGCAACGCGTTCCGGCTCGCGCGCGGGCAGCGTGCCATCGCGCACCTGCGCGAGGACGGCGGGCGGCAGCCACGTCTCTTCCATCGCGGCAATGCCGTTCTCGATCATCTGCTGCAGAAAAAACGACTGCCGACGTCCTGTGACTTCGGCCAATAGCCTCAGTCTCCGTTCGATCGCCGGGTCCACTCGTACTGCCACCACCTGTAGTTTGTTCTCGGCGCTTCTCTTCACCGCATGCTCCTGTCGACATAACTCTGCGCCGTGCTTCTACCACGGCGCCTGGTCGCATGGCAATGCTTTATTTGAATTCGCGTTGAGTCATCGTGCCTTAATCGTCGTCATCATCGTGATGACGATGCCAGCCGCGATGGTGGCCGTGATCGTGCCATCTGCGATCGTCGCGATAGCCATATCCGTAGCCGTCGCCGTAATAGACGGGCGCGGGCGCGTAGACGGCGGGGGCGGCGGTGCGTAGACGACGGCAGGCGCCGGCTCGACGTAGATCGGTGCCGGCACGCCGAACGTCACGCCGACATCGACGTGAGCGAGTGCCGCTGTGGACGCGCATGCGCTGAAGAGTCCGGCCGCGCAGATGAGTGTCAGTTGTTTCAACGTATTGCTCCGTTCAGGGCGTCCGCAGATGAATGCCATTCGATGGCGAGTGACCGGCATTGTAGAAATGCAGTCGTTCTCATGTTGCTTCCGCCCTGTTGCGTGTGTAACGCCAGGTAACTGCGCGATCAGGAAGCCGTGAGCGAGTCGCCCGATACATGCACGCGTTGTCCAACCTGCACCTGCGGTTGCGTTGCGTACGTGAAGTTGCGATAGCTGCCGTCCTGCATGCGGACCTGCACCTGGTAGCTCGTCTGTTTGCGCACGGCGTGCTCGATGCCGTTGCCCGCGACGCCGCCGCCAACTGCGCCCACTACCGTAGCGAGAATGCGCCCACGCCCGCCGCCGAACTGATTGCCGATCAGGCCGCCCGCAACGGCGCCGCCCACGGCGCCGAGACCCGTCGTCGGCTCGGACGATTGCACGGCGTTGACGGCAACGACTTCGCCCGCATAGGGATCGGCGGCAACTTGCCGTGTGCCTGCCGGTTGCGCCGACGCTTGCGAGTAGTCGCCATTTGCGTATTGCGGAGCCGGCGCGACACGCGGCTTGTGCGTGTGATGAACAACGGGCTTGGGAGCCTCGGTCTGCGCTTGCTGCGCGACGGGCTGCGCGACCGGTTGCGCAGCATTCGTTTGCTGCACTACGCCCGTTTGCTGGGCAGCCGTGAGCGGCGCGCTCGCCGCTTGCGCCGCGGCGGGTGCGATCTGCTCGGTGGCCGGGGGCGCCGCGTGCGATACGGGCAGAATGCCTGTCATCGCGGCAACGCCGGTGGCGCTCGCGAGGATCACGGACACAGCCGCGCCCGCGATCAAGGGATGGATACGGCTGCGTTGCGCAATGCTGTTCGTGACGTTGGCGCTCATCGTTGGCTCCACGGGTGGTGTGTGCCTGCAATAACGCCGCTCGAACGGGCGCGGTGCACGTGTTACCGCAACGGCTTTGTAAGCATTTGTAGTGAGTGTTTCGATGCGATCTGCGCGCTCAGCAGAAGCGCTGCGCGAGATCGTAGATCAACAGGAACACGCAGCCCGTATCGCTTCGGAAGCGATCGTCGACCGTTCCCGCTTCCGCGATGCCCACCCATCCCGGCAATAGTCGCTGGCCGTTCTGAATGGCCTCGCCTTCGAGCATGTAGATGAACTCCGGTCCCGTATGCAGGTGCATCGGAAACACCGTCCCCGCATCGAAGCGAACGAGTTGCATCGCGCGTCCATTGGCTTTGCCGAGATTCTTGATCTGAACGCCGCTGGCACACGCCGACGGTGTCCACGGTAGCGCTTGTGCATCGACGGATGAGAAGCACGGCGGGGCAGGTTGCTGGTTCATCTCTTCTCCCGTTCGTTTTCGTTAGGGATTTCCTGACGCGAGATTCAGCGGGCTGGACGTCGAGCCCGCTCCGAATCCTGACTGCATCAAAAATTGCGGCGTGGGTCAATGTCAACGCGCGTGCGTGTGTCGCTTGTCGAGAGCACACACCTGACTTTCGCTTGGGCTGGACGGCACGCGCAGACAGGTCGGGAGAAGGGAATGCATTTCGAGGAGCTTTCCAACGAAGAGTGGTCGCTGGTCGGGCCGATTCTCACTGCGCAACCGCGTGCGGGCGTTCTCAGGCGTGGTCGTCCGCGCATCAGGACGCGCGTGGTCGCCAACGCGGTGCTATGGGTGTTGACCACGGGGCAATCGTGGTCGAAGCTGCCCGCGCACTATCCGTCGCAACCGACTTGCCGCTGCCGTCTCGAAGCGTGGCGGCTCGATGGCAAACTCGCCGGGATGATCCGCATCCTCGGCGAGATGGGACGCAGTTTTGCGTACGTGCCCGAGACGCCATGCGTGAGCAAAAAGCCCATGCCTAAGCGCGACGATGCCTCGATCGAAGAGCGCGGCATGCCTCGCGTGATCTGGAAAAGCCAGGCGTCGTGGCAGGCATCGCCGGCACAGCAGGAACTCACGCACGAGTTGCGCCCCGATACCTCCAGCCGTGCATTCTGGATGGGACTGGCCGTGAAGGGCGCGCGCGTGATCGACGAAAGAGGCTATGTCGTGTACGTCGCGGCCGATCCCGTGCCGGGCGCGATGTTTCGCGGCTGGGCGGAAATCACGCAGAACGGCTGCCGCGTCGCGCGCTCCGGCCTGATCGGCCCGAAGTACGACGCGCCGGACGAGGCGATGCAATGCGCGCTGAGGTGGGCGCGACGCTGGATCGAATTGCACGGTGTGCGTTTCGAATTCGAACTGCTGCACAGGGCGGCTGATTGACGCTCGCGGGCCTCTCACATGATCCGCAACGCATCGCGCACCAGTTTCGGGCGGTTTATAACGTTTCCTGAAACTGTGAGTTGGTTGATCAGATGTTTATCCGCAGAGCCGACACTCCTACACTGTTTTCAACGCAACGAACAAAACAGTTCGAAGCTTCCGAAAACGAATACTGGAGGTAATGATCATGAAATCGCTCATCAAGGCTCTTGCAGTTGCTGCTGTCCTCGCTGTTCCGGTCGTGTCATTCGCGCAATCCAGCCAGCCGGTGACCCGTGCTCAAGTCCGCGCCGAGCTGGTGCAACTGGAAAAAGCGGGTTATGTCCCGTCGAATAGCAGCGACACGCAATACCCGGCCAACATCCAAGCTGCTGAAGCAAAGGTCGATGCTGCTAACGGCGTTCAAAACAGCGGCGTCGGCGGTGTTGCAGATGGCTCGTCGCAAGGCGGTCAACGCGCTTCGTTCTCCCCGAGCTCTTACTCGGTGCCTGTTTTCGAACACCACTGATCGGCAAAGCGCTGGCGCGACAGCCAGCGCGCAGTTCGATGTAGTCGACCGCGACACGCGCCGTCATATGACGGGACGCCTGTCGCGGTTTGTTTTTTGGGCGAGTGGTTCGACCTCATTGACGAGCAGCGACCACGAAAGCTTCACTGAACAAGCCACCCGCGCGCAATCGGCCACGCCAGCACCTTCCGATACAACGCAATCAAGCTGTCCGTCACCGCGTTGCCGGTCAACGACCAGAGCGGCGTGATGACCCCATACGCTACACACGCAATTGCAACGGCACCGGCCATATCCAGTGGATAGTGCACGCCGACGAACACGCGCGCCCACGCGACCGTCAGCCCTGCAACGAGTGTTAGCTCACCGTACCAACGCATGCGCGCGAGCAACAAGGTCAACGCAACGCTGGCGAACACCGTGCCGTGATCGCTCGGAAACGACGAATCCGGCGCGTGCTCGATGAACGTATGGCCAAGCCCGATCATGAACGGCCGCGGATGCATCCAGACATGACCGATGATCTGATTGAACCCGAGCGCAAGCAGCGCGACGCAACATGCGCGCAGCGCCGTCGCGCGATGGTTTCGCAGGCCCGACAGCCAGAGCGCGACAAGCACCATCGGAACGAAATAGATCACATAGTCGGCGATGAACGACGCGACGTCGATTTGCCAGCGAGGCGTCGACGTAGTCGCGTTGATCGTGAGAAAGAGCGCCTGATTGAACGCTTCGAGTGTATTCATGCTGTGATCGTGGCGGGATAGAAACCCTGTGGGAAAGGTCGCCCGATCGTACCGGGTCAAGCTTATGTCACGCTTAGGGCCATTCGATGCATCTCGTTCCATCGCGCGTTCCGGCGCAAGTTCGGCCAGCCGCCCGCTGCATGGCGAAAGCATCATAGCCATGTCACCGGTGCCGAAGCTCGGACGGCGAGCCAGTCACGCGACAGCTCCAGCCACTGACCGCTGCGCCGCAGCGTGAAGGTCACGCGATGGCGTGTGGTCAAGCCGCCACGCGCAACGCGGACGAAGGCGCTTCGCCGTGGCATCGAATGGAGAACCCGAAGCTCGCTCGCGAGCGCGTGCAGGATGCGCCGCGCTGCGGCATGCCATGCAAGCGGATCGAGTATCCGGGTGCCGCGCAGCGATCTCAACAGCGACAGCGCGGTGCTGAGTTCGCGCATATGCCTGCCGTGGTCGTTGTTCAATTGCCGCACGATTGCGAAGCACGCATCCCAGCCGACATGCGTATGAACCTGCAGCCACGCAATCAGCAGCACGGTCGGCAAGAGCGCGAGGCTCTCGCGCGTCAGCACGTCGCTGTGCAATAGCGCGAGCAATTGAGTCTGCGAAATATCGCTGATGCAGCGTCGCTGCAAGTCCGGCAGGTGACGCATGACAAGGCCTCCTGTGACGAAAGGGTCGCGGATTCTCGTGGCCGCTGAAGGACGCGTCGCGTCCCACCACGGCGATGGAAAAGGCTGGACACCTGACTTCACACGACCTTGCTGCTAACGTCGTTGAACGCGCTTGCTGCAACAGATGATGCATGGTGCTCGATGCCGTCTCGGGATTCACTATGAGGCAATGTCCTGCAAAGACCTTTGCCCTTGCGTCGCGCCGCTTTGTCCGATCGTCCGTTTTTGTGGTGCGCGCCGTGCGAACTTTGCCGCGCGTCCAGCGCTTTTTGCCGGGCCTCCCGTCTGCGTCGACGAACACCTCGCGATTCCGTCGATTGACGCGAGCGAACCTTGCGACAACACTGTCTTCGAGTGCGCCCTGTGCCGCGAATGAACGCGTCACAGGGCGTTCGTTCGTCGGACATCGATCTGCGTTGGGAGCGCGTAATTCATGAACAGTCTGGATGGAACCATCGTCGCCATTACGGGCGCCTTCGGTAATCTCGGTCTCGTGACCGCGCAGGTGCTGACGGAGCGCGGCGCGAAAGTCGCGCTGATCGGCAGAGGGAAGGCGCCTGGAAATGTGCCCGCATCGCTGGCGCAGGCGTATGTCGCGAGCGGCGTCGATCTCGCGGAACGGGATGCGGCGCAGCGCGCGGTCGATTCGATCGCGAGTCAGCTCGGCGGTCTGAATGCGCTCGTGAACGTCGCGGGTGGATTTAGCTGGGAGACGGTCGCCGACGGCAGCGCGGATACGTGGGAACGTATGTTCGACGTGAACGTGAAGACCACGGTCAATGCCACGAAAGCCGCGCTTCATCATCTGACGAAGGCCACGGGCGGCCGCATCGTCAACATCGGCGCGATGGCGGCGTTGAAGGCGGGCATGGGGATGGGCGCCTACGCTGCGTCGAAGGCGGGCGTGATGCGTCTGACGGAAGCGCTGGCCGAAGAACTCAAGGACAAGGGCGCAACCGTCAACGCGATTTTGCCGAGCATCATCGACACGCCGCAGAATCGCGCCGATATGCCCGATGCCGATTTCACGCGCTGGGTGACGCCGGAGCAGATTGGCGGCGTGATCGCGTTTTTGCTGTCAAAGGAAGCTCAGTGCGTGACGGGTGCGCTGATTCCCGTCGCAGGACGCGTGTGAGATCGCCTGAAATTTAATTTCAACATTACAAAAGCCTGTCAAAGATATTTCATAATCATTCATTAAATTAGCGCGTCATCACGGCGCGCCATGGACGACTGATCCGCGGCGTGGGCTGATTGTTGAGCCAACCACCCCATCCCCACCAACGGATCACAACAACATGGCGCAGCCACTCGACTACTCACGCCGCAAGGCGCTCAAGATTATCGCCGGCGCACCGATGCTGCCGCTCGGCAGCGCGGCCGCCGCCTCGCTGCTCGCAGCCTGCGGCAGCGGCAACGACCATTCGGCCAGCGCGACGCCTGCGCCTTCGACGTCGGCCTTCACGGCGGCGTCGTTCGCCGGCATGGCCGCGCCGTCGCTGGCCGATCCCGCCGCGATGGCGACGACCACGGTCGCCTCGACGATGACCGCGCGGTTCGCCGACGGCAGCAGCCGCAGCTACAAGCTCGCGTACCAGCCCTTCTTCATCACGGGCGACACGGTGCCGAACACGACGGGCGGCACGATCGTCGCGGGTGGCTATTTCGACATCGACAATCAGCCGATCATCGACCGTTCCGTGCCCGGCAAGGAACGCCAGTTCTTCTCGGATTGTCCGGACGGCACGTCGCTGATTCGCCTCGACAAGCCGACGGTAAAAGGCGTCAAGGGCAACCCCGTGTTCGCCGTCGTGCAGTTCGAGTATGCGACGCGCGACCAGACGCAAACGGCCGCAGGCGACATGTACGGCAAGCTGCCGTCGCCGATCGCCGTGCTCACGCTCGATCAGGACCCGGCGACGGGCAAGCTCACGCTCGTGAGCTATTCGAACGTGGACACCTCGGGCGCGCATGGTTTGTGGATCACGTGCGGCGCGAGCCTCTCGCCGTGGAACACGCATCTGTCGAGCGAAGAGTACGAGCCGGACGCCGCGACGATCGCGACGAACACGCAGTTCCAGGCGTATAGCCAGAACCTGTACGGCAGTACGACGACGGCACGGCCGTATCACTACGGACACTTGCCGGAAGTGACGGTGAATCCCGACGGCACGGGCACGGTCAGGAAACACTACTGCCTCGGCCGCATTTCGCACGAGCTGATCCAGGTGATGCCGGACAAGCGCACCGTGCTGATGGGCGACGACGCGACCAACGGCGGCCTCTTCATGTTCGTCGCCGACAAGGAAGCGGATCTCTCGGCGGGTACGCTGTATGTGGCGAAGTGGGCGCAAACATCGTCGGCGGGCGCGGGCGCCGCGACGCTTACGTGGCTCAATCTCGGCCACGCGACCAGCGACGAAATCGAAGCGCTCGCCAACACGCTGACGAACGCCGACATCATGGACATCGTCACCAACGAGTCCACGCCGCCCAGCGATCCGACCTACACGCAGATTCACTTCGGCGGCAAGTTCAACTGGATTCGCATCAAGCCGGGCATGGAGAAGGCGGCCGCGTTCCTGGAGACGCACCGCTACGCCGCGCTGCGCGGCGCGAGCATGGGCTTCACGAAGCTCGAAGGCACGACGGTCAACGCGAAAGACAAGATTCTCTACTCGGCGATGTCGCAGATCACCGCATCGATGGTGCGCGGCAACGCGCATTCGACCGACATCGCGCTGGACAAGGGTATCTCGTCGGGTGCCGTCTACGCGCTGAACATGAAGGGCGGGCAGAGCGACCTGGGCGGCGCGGCGATCAACAGCGAATGGGTGCCTGTCGATATGAGCGCACCCGCCGCACTCGTCGGCGAAGACCTCGCGACGGCGGACAGCCTGGGCAATACGGCGAACGCTGAAAAGATCGCGAACCCCGACAACCTCAAGTTCTCGGAGAAGCTGCGCACGCTTTTCATCGGCGAAGACAGCGGCATGCACGTCAACAACTTCCTTTGGGCGTACCACGTCGACACGAAGACGCTGTCGCGCATCCTGTCGTGCCCGGCGGGCGCCGAGTCGACGGGCCTGCATGCCGTCGACGAAATCAACGGCTGGACCTACATCATGAGCAATTTCCAGCACGCGGGGGACTGGAGCAGCTTGCACGCGAAAGTGCAGACCACGCTCGATCCGCTCGTGCGCGCGAACTACAAGGATCGCTTCGGCGCGGCGGTCGGCTATCTGACGGCGGACCCGACTTCGATCAAGCTTGCTTGACGGAATGGCTTGCGGCGATCCCCACGGGTCTCATCGCGGGGAATTTGATGACGCTTCGGGCTGAACGGAAGGCACGGTTCGCGGGCGATTCATCGACCCCTCTCCGGAGGGGTTTTTTTATTGGCGCCCACTTTCTTGCAGCGCCTGTACTCCTTGCGCAGCTCGGCGATCTTCGCTGCGACGCTCGCCAGAATGCCGAGCGCTCCTACCGTTTCTACCAAAGCGGAAAGCATGGTGTCTCCTTTCTGATGCGAGGGCGGTCGACGACGGTGATGTCTGAGCGGAGCGTAAGTCCGCCGGCTGGCCGTCACAATCTGGAAGTTCCAAAGCCAGATTTCGCCCTTGCCGAAGCGTGACATTCACGCGCCGGCAATCAGAAGGACGATTGACGTTCGAAGGATTGAAGGCGGCGCACTGCCGCCCATAACGCTTCCTCACCGCTTCTTTCACGTCAGGCCATCGGGCATACGCCTCTGTCACTATTTGCGGCTACGCGGCGCAAGCGCTGTCAATACGCTGGATGCGCCGAAAAGGATTCGGCCTACGTGGAAGAGTTTTTCGTATCGAGAGCGAGTGCCGTCGAGCGCATCGTGCTGGCTCGTCGTGCCCTCATGAGAGAGATTGAAGGCGCGAGCGCGGGCGCGTTCGCGCTCAGCCAAGGTCCGTCTTTGCTCGACAGGCTCGAGCAACTGATGTTCGACGTCCGCGCCGGCCGCATATCCGATTTCGTCTTGCCGTCGCTGACGAGCAAGGTGCGGATACTGGTGATGGCCGACTAGCGCAATACACCGTATTCCGCCGCCAGGCCAGTGGGACACCTACGAACGCAATCGTAAAACCGAGCAGAGCCTCGGAATTTGACATTCCGCACTTAACATTTTGCTGTCGGATGTCGATAAACCATACTTCATACGCCTCTTTTCGCGGATAACGGACTGCTTCATTCAGCAAGTCCGGCGAGCGTTCGAGAGGCACATTCTGGGGGCTCTCATGTTACAGGGCAGCTACAACAGTCTTCTCGTGCTGTTTTCGCTCCTTGTCGCGGTGCTGGCCGCGTACACGTCGCTTGAAATGGCGGGCCGCATCACGACGGCGACCGGCCGGGCCGCGCGTTGGTGGCTCACGGGCGGCGCGTTCGCGATGGGCCTCGGCATCTGGTCGATGCACTTCATCGGCATGCTCGCGTTCAGCCTGCCGATCCGGCTCGGCTACGATCCCGTCGTCACGGTGCTGTCGCTGGCGATCGCGGTCGCCTCGTCGGCGTTCGCCCTGTGGCTCGTCTGCCAGGACGCGATGCCTGCCGGGCGACTTGCGGGCGGCGCGGTCCTGATGGGCGTCGGCGTCGCGGGCATGCACTACACGGGCATGGCCGCCATGCAGATGGAGCCGGGCATCGTCTACGACGCCGGGCTTTTCACGCTGTCGATCGGGATCGCCATCGCCGCCTCGGGCGTCGCATTGAAGACCGCGTTCAGCCTGCGGCACAACTCACGCCGCGTGCGCCCGTTGCGCGCGGGCGCCGCCGTCGTGATGGGACTCGCGATCGTCGGCATGCATTACACGGGCATGTCGGCGGCGGCCTTTCCCGTGGGCAGCCTGTGCGTCGCGGCGTCGGACGGCGTGAACAGCACGTGGGTCGCCGTCGTCATCATCATCGTGACGCTCGCGGTGACGGGCATCGCGTTGTCGATTTCCGTGCTCGACGAGCTGCGGCTCGAAGCGGAGAACGCGGCGCTCACCCGTTCGCTGGCGCAAGCCAACCAGGAACTCGGCTATCTTGCCTGGCACGACGCGTTGACCAAGCTGCCTAACCGCGTGCTGCTCGAAGCACGGCTCGAAGAAGCGCTGGCGAAAACGCGTGTGGATGGCAGCCGGTTCGCGCTGATGTTCATGGACCTCGACGGCTTCAAGGTCGTCAACGACGCCTACGGCCATCAGGTCGGAGACCGGCTGCTGGTGCAGGTGGCAGAGCGGCTCGCGACGGCGGTTCGCGCACGGGACACGGTGGCGCGCGTCGGCGGCGACGAATTCGTGCTGCTCGTGCCCGGCGAGGACGAGGCGGGCGCGATGTCCATCGCCAGCCGGTTGCTGGCCGTGATCGGCGCGCCGTTCGAGATCGACGGTCACGAACTGGGCATCTCGACCAGCATCGGCATCGCGATGTGTCCCGCCGACGGCGCTTGCGGCCACGACGCACTGACGCATGCCGACGCCGCGATGTATCACGCCAAGTCGCTGGGCCGCAACGCGTACTGCTTCTTCGACCCGTCGATGAACGAGAACATGCAGGGCCAGTTGCAGTTGACGCAGGACCTGCGCGCGGCCGTCGAGCGCAAGCAACTGGTGCTGCACTATCAGCCGCAATTCGCCGCGCCCGATGGGCCGATTACGGGCGTCGAGGCGCTCGTGCGCTGGGCGCATCCGAAGCGCGGCCTGATCGGCCCCGACGAATTCATCCCGCTTGCCGAAAAGACCGGGCTGATCGTGTCGATCGGCGAATGGGTGCTCGACGAAGCGTGCCGCCAGATTCGCGAATGGCTCGATTCGGGCGGCTGTGACTGGAACGTCGCCGTGAATCTGTCGCCCGTGCAGTTCGGCCACCCTCAACTGACGTCGCTGGTGCGCGACACGCTCGCGCGGCATCGCGTCGATCCGCGCCGTCTGACGATCGAAGTCACCGAGTCGGCGGCGATGCGCGATGTCGACGCGAGCCTGCGCATTCTGCGAAGCCTGCACGAAATGGGCGTGCGCATTTCCATCGACGATTTCGGCACCGGCTATTCGAGCCTGATGTATCTGAAGCGCCTGCCCGCGAGCGAACTGAAGATCGACCGGGGCTTCGTGCGGGAACTGGCGCATGACGCGGAGGATGCGGCGATTGTCTCGTCGGTGGTCACGCTCGGTCATACGCTGGGTATCGACATCGTCGCGGAAGGCGTCGAGACCGCGACGCAAAAGGAGTTTCTGACGCGGCTCGGGTGCAATTCGCTGCAAGGCTTTCTGCTTGGCCGGCCGGTTCCGGCTGCGGACCTGGACGTCCTGTCGAGAGAATTCACGCAGCCGAGTCTGTCCTGACGCGCGGCTGCGCGGCGAGTTTTGTCTGAACGTTCGGTCGACCACATAACGACGCGTGCGGCTCGGCGATACTCTGCTTGCGCACGGGGGAAGTTTGCGCGTAACGCGATAAATCGAAAGAGGCGAAGGGTTGAACCGTCTGCAAAGCGTGAGCGCCACACGGCGCGAACCTTTGCCGAATGTCTAGCCTTCCGGCGCCGTCAGGCGACCGTGGCCGTCAAAACTACAGCATGAACGCCGGCCCTGGCCGGCGTTTTCTTTTCTGCGTGCCGCGCGTCGCGCGTTGGGTCGAGCCGGGGCGAGCTGCAGCTTTGCCGCGTGCGATTTTTTCATCGCCGGTAGTATCTGGGTTTGGCTTGCGCCTTCTCACTCTCCGTCGACGTCACACAACATGCTCGCTGTGCTCAAAAAATGGCTGTTCATCGTCTATCTGCTGGGAAGCGGAACCATCTGGTCCACGGTGATGCTGCTGCTGTATCCGTTCATCAGCCGGTCGGCGCGTTACCGGCTCGCGGCGCTATGGTGCCGGGCGCTCGTCGCCGTGATGCGCGCGGCGTTCGGCATTCGCTGCTCGATAGAAGGTCTGGAGCATTTGCCGAAGGAGCCGTCGATCGTCCTGTGCCGCCACGAATCGACGTGGGAAACGCTCGCGTTCCTCGCGCTCTTTCCGCGCCGGATCAGCTTTGTGTTCAAGCAGGACTTGCTGCGCATTCCGTTCTTCGGCTGGGTGCTGAAGGGGCTGGATATGGTCAGCCTGGATCGCGGCTCGCCGCGTCAGGCGCATCTCGCCGTCACGCGTGAAGCGGCAGAGCGTCTCGCGAAAGGCGATATGGTGGTGATTTTTCCGGAAGGCACGCGCGTGCCGCACGGCGCGCCCGTCAAGCTCACGTCGGGCGGCGTGCGTCTGGCTTGCGCGACGGGCGCGTTGATCGTGCCCGTGGTGCACAACGCCGGCAAGGTGTGGCCCGCGAAAGGCTGGCCGATGGGCGCAGGGGAAATCCGCGTCGTCATTGGTCCGACGCTGTCGCCGGTGGAGCGGTCGCCGCAGGAACTCAGCCATCAGGTGCATGACTGGATGCAGGCCGAACTGCTGAAGCTGTAGCTTTCGCGGCTTCCGCTTTTCATCGCGCCGCCTGAAAGGGCGGCGCGCCAGGCAATGTGCTCAGGCGGCGACGGGGTGCGCGAGTTCCTGCTCGGTACGCATCAGCCCTTCGATCATCCGCGCTTCGGCCTTGGCGATATCTTCCAGCGAAGCAACCGCGAGCTGGCGGTCGAACGTATCGAGCGCGATGGTCAGCCACGCGTAGTTGTCGCCTTCGACCTTCCACTCGCCGCGCGCTTTTTCCGCGCCGTCGATGTCGGTCATCGCGATCTGCGCTTCGGCGATATCGTCGATCGCTTCGGGCAGGTGGCCGATACGGCTGAGTTCTTCGGCGATCAGCAGTTGCCGGCCGAGCGTCGTGAACAGCTCGCGCGAGCCTTGTCCGCGGCGGAACGCGTCGAGACTTGCGTAGGCTTGCAACAGCATGGCCCGCGTGATCGGCTCGTGTGCGGCGCGGCTGAAGGTCAGTGCGCGCAGCAGCGGCGACATGGCGGGAGCGGGACGGTTCTGTTTGCGGCTTCTCGACTTGTTCGACATGGTGATGTACCTCTTCTCTTCGTTTCCTGCGCGGGCGGGGGCCTTGTGGTCGGCAGGAAAAAGGTGCCGCCGATGCTCTGGCGGCACTACAGGGGATGACTGGTGTTACATGGAACGGAAGTCAGCACTGAGGCGTAACTCCCGTCGGCAGGGATCCAACGACAAGCCTGCGAACGAATAATGAGCCGGGACAATTAAGACAGACTTAAATCGCGAAGGCCATTTCGAGCGACGCACGCTGGCTTGCCGGTGCTACTGGTACTGGGCGTGAACGGCCTCGCGTTGCGCGGCCTGTTCGTCGGCGTGTTTTTTCGCAAGATGCCGCCCGACGATGCAACCGCCCACCGCGCCAACCACGGCGTGATGGCCCGCGTAGTGTCCCGCGACGCCGCCAACTACGGCGCCTTTGATGCAGCCCGCCGCATGCGCCGTCCCGCTGATGGCAAGAAAGAGCGTTGCGGCGGCGAGTGTGGCTTTCCCGAAAGCGGTCATGCTGATACCCCGTTTGTTTTGATCGAACCGATGTTGCGCCAGCGCGTCCGATTTCAATAGCGTCGTGCATCGAATCGCGCTGGATACTGTGAGCGCAGTGTACGTGGCGGCCCATGCCGAAGGTGCAACATGTGTGCGAGTTTCGTAACAAGCAGTTAGACGGCGCGTCAGCCGCGTGCGCGCATCAGCGCGCGGGCGAAGAGGCAGGCGCAGGCGTCGCGCGCAGACGGTGCGTCGTTTTCGGCGCGGCGGCGGCTGCCGAGGCCGCTTCGGATACGCCCGCCGGACCCGCAGGCACATCGGCGGGACGGGTCGATGGGCCTGCCGCGCCGGGGTACATCGCCATCAATGTGCGCAGCACGCCATTGGTCCAGCCGAAGCCGTCCTGCAACGGATACTCGCCGCCGCCCGCCGCCGTCGTGCCTGCCTTCGCATCGACGTCGTACTTCTCGACCAGCTTGCCCGTGTGCTGGTAATACGTGACGTTCGTGCCGATCCAGCGCGTGGCGATCTGCTGCGCGAGGTCCGTCTGACCGTAGCGCCGCAAGCCCGTCACGGCGAGATATTGCAGCGGCGCCCAGCCGTTCGGTTCGTCCCATTGCTGGCCCGTGTCGACCGTCGTGGTCGCGAGGCCGCCAGGACGCAGCAGTCGAGCGCGGACGGTCGCGGCCACTGCGGCGGCCTGCGCTTTCGTCGCGACGCCCGCGTACAGCGGATAGACCGTCGCTGCGCTGAGCCGGTGTGTGAGCCGATGCGCGACGAAATCGTAATCGCCGAAGGCGTCGAGTTGCGGGTCCCACAGCACGCGGCGGATCGCGTCGGCGCGCGCGGCAGCGCGCCGTTCGAGATTTTCCGCATGCGACGCGTCGCCCTGCACGCGATACGCCTTGGCCAGCGTGCGTTCGAGATCGACGAGCAGGCAGTTGAGATCGACGGGAACCAGCGATGTGACTTCGATCGTCGCGAGCGTCTTGCCGTCGGCGAACCAGCGCGAGCTGAAATCCCAGCCCGTTTCGCCGCCCGCGCGCAGATTGCGCCACAGGTCCTCGGCGTTGCGCTGCGGCGTCGCTTGCGCGGTGGCGACGTCTTCCCGATACGATTCGTCGCGCGGCGTGGCGCGCTCGTCCCAATAGCGGTTCAGCAGCGTGCCGTCGGGCAGACGCACGAGATGCCGGTAGGCGCCGCCCGCCGCGACCTTGTCATGGCCGTCCATCCAGTACGCGTATTCCTGGCGCAACTGGGGCAGATAGCGCAGATAGACCTGATCGCCTTCGCGATCGGCGGCGAGACGCACCATCTGCGCGAAGAACGGCGGCTGCGAGCGGCTCAGATAGTACGTGCGATTGCCGTTCGGAATATGGCCGTACCGGTCGATCAAGACCGCGAAGTTGTCGAGTTCGTTCTTCAGCAGATCTTCGCGTCCGCTTTGCCTCAATCCAAGCATGATGAAGTACGAGTCCCAGTAGTAAATTTCGTCGAAGCGGTCGCCGGGCACAATGTACGGATATGGCAGCGGCAGCAGCGACGACCACGGACTCGCGCTGGCATCGGGATCGCGCCGCAGCACGGACCAGAGCGTGTCGATGTGCGCCGTGATGCTCTGGTTCGGATCGGACACGTAGTTTTTCGTCTCGCGCGCGGGCAGCGTGAAGCGCTGCGCGACGAACGACTTCAGCGCGAACTGCGCGTCGTCCTTCTGCCTGGCATAATCGGCGACGATCTGTTGCGGCGGCGCGTTTGGCACCATGTCGGCGAAGGTCTTGCTGTCCGGGTAGAGATGCGCGAGTTCGACATCGCGATATAGCGCGCCGTACAGCTCGGACGGCGGCACGGGTACGACGGGCGAAGCGTTGGCGTCGGCGATGCCCGTCGCGGCGCTGGATGCTGGATTGACCGATAGAGTCTGCGCAGCGGCGGGTTGCACGCCAGCGGCGAGCAGCGCGGCGGCACAGAGGGTAGTCGAAAGAAAGCGGCGGGCATGGGCTTGCTGCATCGGCATGACGCTCCGTAGTAAGGGCTTCCGAATACAAGGGAGTCACGGACGCAAGGCATGTTCCCCAACGAGCGGAAATTGCAGTCGCCCCGCCCAATGTTCATGCGTTTTGATGGAAACACCCGAATGACCGTTCAACAGCAGGACTGGCTTACGAACTTGATACGCGCGCCCGAAGCGCGCCGCTTCGGACGCACGCTGACGGGCTGCGTGCTCAGCTACGGCGCGGCGAGGCTGGCGGGATTGCCCGAAGGCTATTGGGCATTGATCACGACGATGATCGTCGTGACGCAACCCAGTCTGACGCAGGCCATCACGACTGCGCGTGACCAGATCATCGGCGCGTGCATCGGTGGGATCGTGGGTGGGATCGGGCTGGTCGTGATGGATCGCGGCATCGAGCCATTGACGGTGTTCTCCGTCGCGCTGCTGCCGTTGGCGGCGCTCGCCGCCGCGCGGCCCGGCTTGCGGCTCGCGTGCGTGACGCTGGTGATCGTGGTGCTCGTGCCGGGCGATGGCGGCTCGGCGTTCGTGCGGCCAGCGCATCGCGTGGCGGAAATTTTGATCGGCGCGGCGGCGGCCTTCGTCGCGACGGTGATGTGGCCGAACCGCGCGTTGAAAGGCGCGCATCGGAATGCGCGCGACTGTCTGGAAGCGCTTGCACAGATGATCGAGCACAAGCTCGCGTTCTCGCGGGACGATGCGCAGATGCAGCGTCTCGAGCAACGCAGCCTTGCGGCGCAAACGGCGCTTGCGGACGCGCTGCAAGAGGCGGGGCGCGAGCATGTGTTCGTGCCGATCCTGCGCGGCAGTGCCGACGCGATCGACAAGGTGCCGCCGTTTCTGAGCCGCTTGCACCGCGACGTGCTGGTGTTCGGCCAGGCGCTCGTGCACACATGCGTGGGCGACGAAGTGCCGCATCTCGATCAGGCGTGGTCGGCGGTGCCGCGCGCGTTGTCGCAGCTCGCCGATGCAGTCGGGGCGATTCCGCTGAACACGCCGAAGTTGCAGGACGCGCGCAAAACGCTCGATCCCTTACTCAAGCGGATCAACGAGCGTGTGGATAGCGCTCACCCGACGCCCGCGCCAGGCATCGACCTCGTGATGGCGCTGATCGTCAAGGATACGGACGGGCTCGTGCAGGTGTTGACGCCCACGGGAAAAACGAAGGCGGCGTGAATGTTGGCTACGCCTCACCAAAACTAACAACGGCGCGAGCCAGCGACTATGCTTTTCGATGAGGCCGGTTAGTGCGTCGCACGCAAACGGCTGACGAATCGGATCGCGACTGCCGTTGACGTTTGCAAACCGTCGTGCCTCGCTCGCAGTCGATTGTTGTCGCAACGATCAAACAAGGAGGTGAACAATGAAGACCCTTGCGTTTGTTCTTGCTGTCGCGGGTTTGGCGGGGCTTGCCACGCCTTTGGCGTCGTTTGCGAAGATCGATCAGAACGCCGACTACTATCGCGCCGACTACCGCGTGCATGATACGGGCAACGATCCGCAGGAAGCGATGCGGCAAAGCAATTGCCAAAGCCGCGGCGACTGCGCGCCTGTCGGTCAGTGAAGCGGCGGCGCCTCGCTTGCATCTGTCGCAGATCGACTGTCGATTTGCACCGCGCGCTGTGGGGCCACATAGGCGCCCGCGGCGCGTCGTGGGCGCTCGTTATCGGGCAGTGCATGCAAACGCCCGGTCGATCGCCGACACCAATAACCCGCCGACGGCGAAAGACTCTATCAACCACGAAGCGTTAATGACGGCCTCCGCACGAGCGATAATTCAGGCTCGCAACGCAAGTCAATCTTCCCGCATGCAACACCTCGATCCGTGCAAGCCGACAGCGAAAAGAAAGCTACCGGGCGAATGAGCGTTTAAAATCCGGGCTCGTATTTTTTCGGACCGGATGCAACGCACCGGTCGATCCGTCAATTTTTCCGTTCAAGCCCATGTCGACACCTAATCGTGCCAACGCTCGCCGTTCGCTGACGCTTCTCGAAACCCTCGGTCTGGTCGGTATCGCTGCCGCGCTGTGCAGCGCGCTGCTGCGTCACTTTTTCTAAGCGCGGCGAGCGGCAACAGCATGCGCTCGTCCAGCTATCACTTCACATGTACACGAAAGCCACTGCCGTCGAACTCCAGTTTTCGCCCGATCGCCTGAACGATGGCGCGGGCGATCCGTTCTGGATCGATCTGAATCATGCCGAAGCCGTCGAGCTTCATCAGGCGCTGCAACGCTATCTCGACACGCCAGCCGACGCGCGGCCCGCGCCGCTCGTCGTCTCGCTCGACAAGACCGCGAGCGCGGGCGATGCGGAATCGACGGGGTCGAATGCCGCCACGCAAAGCCCGACATCCGCCGATGACTTCAAGCAGTGGGTCTGCGTGATCTGCGGCTGGGTCTACGACGAAGCAGCCGGCCTGCCGGAAGAAGGCATTGCGCCCGGCACACGATGGGCCGATGTGCCGGAAGACTGGCGCTGCCCGCTGTGCGATGTCGGCAAGGAAGATTTCGCGCTGGTCGAATTCTGATCGCGTGCATTGACGAAGCGCTGCACGAAGTCCACAGACGACGCAAACGATGGCCATCCGGCGAAGCGGGTATACTCTCGCGCCTTGAACGTTTGCAACACATCTGCACTTCCGGGCACCGCTTCCTAATGAAAAGCATCACAGCCCTATTGGGCGTCTTCAGCCTCGTCTGGTTCTGCACCAGCGCGTTTTCGCAATCCCAGACCGACGTGCCCGACGACTACGCATACCTCGCGCGTCTTCACGTCCGTCCCACCGTCATCAACTGCATCGCCGAGCTCGACCGCTGGATTCGCACTACCTCACGTTATGACATGTTCCTCGCGCCGGACCGTCGCGTGCTGAAGGCCAAGGTCAATGAAGAGGGCGGTCTCTTTTCCGGCAACAACGGCTCGCAGACGGTCGAATCGACCGTGTCGATGCGCGCGTTCGCACGCGTTCGCAACCGGCAGTCGTGGTTGCCCGTGATCGCGCAGTGCGGCGTCTGGCATGAGCATGTCGTCGGCGTGTCGTTGCAGCAGGTCGACGGGCAAACGCCCGTTGTGCGCTGACGAGACGCGGTTCAATCGCCGTGGTTGTTCAGCTTGAAATCCACCGGCGAGCCGTATGAGAACCTGCGCGTTAGCGAACGCACATCGTATTCGCGCAACGCGGAAAGATACGACGGACCGTGGATGATGGCGGGCGACGGCGTGCTCGACCGGTGCCGGTCGTGATGATCGGATTCGAACGCGGGTGAGTCGAAGTCGGAAGACGGATTGGAGAGCGGATTGGCGAGCGCGATGATGACCGGGCCGTCCGCGTAAGCCGAATAGATCCCGGCTGTGCCGAACGCGGCCATCCATACTGCGAGCAGTACGACGTACGATTTCATCTGCGACGGGCTGCCGGTCTGATCTCGGCGTGTCGTTCGCGC
Organism: Paraburkholderia largidicola; assembly: GCF_013426895.1. Taxonomy (NCBI): domain Bacteria; kingdom Pseudomonadati; phylum Pseudomonadota; class Betaproteobacteria; order Burkholderiales; family Burkholderiaceae; genus Paraburkholderia; species Paraburkholderia largidicola. The sequence continues at coordinate 66,118 of NZ_AP023176.1, forward strand.
ACGATGCGCGAGTTCGCGCCATGACTGGATATTAGTCACGCAATGACGGCAACGCAAGGCGGTGCCGCCAGCGCGCGCTACGTCAGTTCGTCGATCATCAGCCGCGCGGCCGGGGACAGCACGGAGCCGCGCCGCGTCACGATGCCGTATGGCTCGGTGCGCGAGCGGACTTCGATTGCCAGTGGCCGCGCCAGGCCGTGATCGGCAAGCAGCGCCGCCATGTCGCGCGGCATCAGCGAAACCAGTGTCGGGTCGCGCTGCAACATCAGCACGGTAGTGATCGTCGATGCGGTTTCGATGGGATGGGACGGCACCGAGAGCCCCGCTTCCTTGAATTCGCGCTCGAACAGGCCGCGCAACGGCATGATGCTCGGATAGACGATCCAGCGGCTCTTCGCGAGATCGGCGAGCTTCACTTTGCGCGCTTTGGCCAGCCGATGCAGCGGGCTCGCGACGATCGCCAGCGGCTCGTCGCTCAGTTCGACGTAGTCGTAGTGATCGGGCTGTTGCGCGACGGTCGTACGGCAGATCGCGAGATCGAGCCGCCCCTGATCGAGCAGCGCCAGCAGCCGCGCGCTGGTGTCTTCGACGACTTCGACGGTCAACGTCGGCTGCCGCTCGCGCAGCCGCGTCAACGCGTCGACCAGCACGCCCGACACGGCGCCCGTGATCGCGCCGACCGCGAGCCGGCCGCCCGAGCCTTGCAGGATGCCTTCCATCTCTTCGCGCAGATGCGCGACGTCCATATGAATCAGCCGCGCATAACGGATCACGCAGCGCCCCAATTCGTTGGGCTGGATGCCTTGTTGCGAGCGCGTGAAGAGCGTCGCGCCGAAGGTCGCTTCGATCTCGCGCAGCGCCTTGGTCGCGCCCGGTTGCGTGAGCGCCATCTGATCGGCGGCGCGATGCAGCGAGCCGTGTTCGTCGAGTGCGATCAGCAGACGCAGTTGCTTGAGCCGCAGACGGGCGACAATCGAATCGACGTTCGGCAGCATGTTTGAAAAAGAGAGGAGATCGGGAGCGAGCGTTCAGGCTCTGAGTTTGTCGACGAGGAAGTCGACGAAGGCGCGCACGCGCGACGACAGATGCCGCGCATGCGGATACAGCAGCACGAAGGGCCTTGTGCGGCCGCCGTACGGCGTGAGCACTTCGCGCAACGTGCCGTCCTTCAGGTCTTTTTCGACGACGAATCGATAGGTCTGGAAAAGCCCCGCATCGTGTCGCGCGAGCGTGGCGCCTGCGAGCACGTCGCCCGACGTGCTGTTGCCGCCGCGCGTCATCATTTCGATCTCTTCGCCTTCGTTCTGGAACAGCCAGGGAATGTTGCGTCCCGTGCTCGGCAGCGCGAACTGGATGCATTCGTGGTGAATGAGATCGTCGGGCGTTTCCAGCCTGGCCGCCGATTTCAGATAGGCGGGCGAAGCGACCACCACCAGTTCGGCGTCTTCGAGCTTGCGCGCGATCAGGCCGGAGTCGTCCGGCGCGCGGCCCCGGATGGCGAGGTCGAAGCCTTCATCGGCGAAATCGATGTTGCGGTTGCTCAGGTGTGTTTCGACCGTGACGTCGGGATAGAGCTTGCGAAATGCCGCGAGCAGCGGCAGTACGCGATAGTGGCTGTACGGCGTCGGCATGCTGATGCGCAGCACGCCCGACGGCGTGCTCTGCTGCCCCGTCGCTTCGCGCTCGGCGTCGGCGAGCTGGGCGAGCGCCTGACGGCATTGCTCGAAGTAACGGCTTCCTGCGTCGGTGAGCCGGATCTGCCGTGTCGTGCGCACGAAAAGCCGCACGCCGAGCCGTTCCTCCAGGCGCGCAACCGACCGGCTCACGGCCGCGGGCGTCACGCTTGCAGCTGTCGCCGCCAACGTGAAGCTTTCCAGTTCGGCGGCGAAACAGAACAGTTCGATGCTGCCAAGAAGTAGGTCTTCGAATTGACGCTGCATGTCCTTTCCGTGGTCGGCGGATATCGTTCGCGTTGCATGCTCTCAGGACGAACAACGCGAGGCGGCGCAGGGTGCCGCGCCGCGTGTCCGCAGAGGATAGCAGGTCTCAAGCCAACTGATACTTCTCACGGACCAGATGCCCAATGCCGATCCTGTCGAGAATTTCCAGCGGGCAGAGGAGGGTCACACGCACCGTGCCGGGCAGGCGGCTGATCTCGATCGAGCCGGCGATCGTCGCGCGATTGAGCACTTCCTCGTAGCTCAGACCGGTGACGGCGGCGGCGCGGCGCAGTCCGTTTTCGGTCGCGGCATTGAGGTTGATGCCGCTGCCGATGAACGTCACGGGCCCATTCTGTTCGATCTCGTGCTGCCCATAACGCGCGCCGAGTTCGGCGACTTTCTGACGCTGTTCGGCGCTCATCGGGCGCGCCATCGGCGGCAGGTCGTCGAGGTTCTGCAGCAGGATCGGTCCTTCGATCGTCAGGTGCTTGATGACTTCGACGCTGAGTTCGGTTTCGCCCGATACATCCGTTGCATGCCCGGCGATCTCGCCGTTGCCCTGTTGCGCGTGCATGTCGCCGAGATAGACGCCTGCGCCTGGCACTTTCACGGGGCAAATCAGAATGCAGCCTTCGCGCACCGAGTTCGTGTCCATGTGTCCGTCGGTCTTCGCGCTGTGCAGTTCTTCCGTCGTCATGTTGAAGCGGTGCGGCGCGCCGACCAGATATTGTCCGAAGTCCGCGCAGTTGTGCGAGTCGGGCAGATCGCGCGACGGCGTCGTGCCGATGTTGCCGAGGAACGGCCGCATATGCGCGGCGAGGCCGGGCATGTCGGCGCGCGCCAGCGACAGGATCGAATGTTGCGCAGCGAGTTCGGGCAGCGCGGACATCGCCGATGCCTTGCCCGCGAGCCGGTCGCCGACTTCCTGGTTCACCGTGAGGCTGACGCCGTTGTCCTGATCGAGCACGATGACGTAGCCGTGTTTGAACTGGAACGCGCTGACTTCGGCGCCGCAATGGTCGCAGCGAATCGCCTCGGGGCCGATGCCTTCGACATGGCTGGCCGGGTGCTCGGTGCCGCACGACGAGCAGAACTTGGCGACGAACGGATCGCCGTGATAACGGCCTTCGACGAATTGCATCACGCCGGACGACGTCGCATGCGACGTCACGCGCATGCGCTGGATTTTCAGCGCGACAGCATCGCCGACCTCCGCGCCTTCGATGGCGACGGGCTGCGTGACTTCATGGCCGCCCTGGAACGCGGGCGTGATCATCGGGCCCCAGCATCCGGGCGGCGTGCCTGCGAACAACGTGCCGCCGTCGGCAAGCGGTCCCAGCATTGCCTGACTCGGGCCGAGAATGCCGTTGGTATAGGAATCGACGTGAAGCTGGCTGACGGGTGTCTTGTGGGTCTGGGCGTCGGCCTTTGTGTCGGAGTGGACGGTCGTGGTGGTCAATCTTGTCTCCTGACTGGAAGTGGGGCGCGATATAGATCGCATGCGATTAAAGCGGGCGAGTCGAATCATACGCGGAGTTCTCGCTGTGTCAATCCTGTGCGATCAAATCGCGTGCGACGTATATGTCACGGAAGCAGCGCCATTGCGCGCGTTCGTGGCATCTTTCCGTTGTGGAATCGATACGCTGCATTTGGGCGCGCTGGTCAACAGTCGTCGCGCGACATGTCGTTGCCTTGCGGACAACGAGTCGTGAACCTTGTTGCTGTTGGTGAGGGCGCCGATTTGCCTGTACGCTTGTGCGGATCAGGGTTTGCCGCTCGAGCCTGCGGCAGCGGACCCCGGATTTCCCCACGATCAACGAGCCACGCCGCGTGCGGCGCGAGGCGGAAAAAACAGGAGTGTCAATGCTTTTACATCTTTCGACTTGGGCCGAGATCGAGCAATACCTGAAACGTAGCCGCGCAGTCGTCGTTCCCATCGGATCGAACGAGCAGCATGGTCCGACGGGTTTGCTCGGCACCGACTGGCTGTGCCCGGAGATCATCGCGCGTGAAGCGGAAAAGTCGGCCGATATCCTCGTCGCGCCGACCTTCAACATCGGCATGGCGCAGCATCACCTCGGCTTTCCGGGGACGATTTCGCTGCGGCCGTCCACGTTCATCGCTGCGATCGGCGACTGGATTCGCTCGCTGGCGACCCACGGCTTCGAGAAGATCCTGTTTCTGAACGGCCACGGCGGCAACATCGCGTCGATCGAGGCGGCGTTTTCCGAGGTCTATGTCGAAGCGAGCTTCGCGAAGCGTCATGCAGGTTTCGCGATGAAGCTGTGCAACTGGTGGGATCTGGAAGGCGTCGGCGAACTCGCACGCAAGCAGTTCCCCGAAGGACACGGCGTTCACGCTACGCCGTCCGAGATCGCGATCACGCAGTGGGCTTTCCCGGACGCAATCAAATCCGCCGACTACTCGCCGAAGATCGCGCCGTCCGGCCCGATCCGCGAAGCGCTGGATTTCCGCGCGCGCTACCCGGATGGCCGCATGGGCTCGGACCCGGCACAGGCATCGCCGGAAAAAGGCGGCGAACTGGTGCGGCTGGCGGCGTCGAGCCTCGTGCGCGAGCTGAACGCGTTCGCCAGCGAGCCGTTGCCCCGCTGATGCGTGGATGGGCGCGGAGTTTCGCCGCGCCTTTCACCTGTTCCCAGCACTCAAGAGTGAATTGCCCGCGTAATGGTTGACCCATCGTCCGCTGAAAAAGATGATCTGGGGTATAGATTGCATGGTGAGAGCGTTTGCAATTTGGGGGAGGCGGTTGTTGACCGCTCGTCCAGCTTCCGTTTGCGAGCCGCGTCCATGCGCCAACCGTTTGATGAGGACATGACATGAGCACTCGTTCCGAAGGCAAGCCGCTGTTGAGTTTGCTGGGCATCAGCAAGCCAATCATCCAGGCGCCGATGGCAGGCGTCAGCACGCCGGCGCTGGCGGCCGCCGTATCGAATGCGGGCGGCCTCGGCTCGCTCGGCGTGGGCGCGATGAAAGCCGAGGCGGCGCGCAAGACGATCCGCGACACGCGCGCGTTGACGAGCGCGCCGTTCAACATCAACGTCTTCTGCCACGTGCCCGCGACGGCCAATGCAAAAGTCGAACAGGAATGGCTGACGTGGCTCGCGCCGCAATTCGCGAAGTACGGCGCAAGCGCACCTGAAAAACTCGCCGAAATCTACACGAGCTTTGTCGAAGACAAGGCGATGCTCGACGTGTTCGTCGAGGAAAAGCCGGCCGTCGTGAGTTTTCATTTCGGCTTGCCGTCGAAAGAAGTCATCAAGGCGCTGAAGGATGCAGGCATCACGCTACTGGCGTCGGCGACGAATCTGGACGAAGCGCAGCAGGTGGTCAATGCGGGTGTCGATGCGATCGTTGCGCAGGGCATCGAAGCGGGCGGCCATCGCGGCATGTTCGACACGCAAGCCTTCGATGAAGGCCTCGGCACGTTCGCGCTCACCCGGCTTTTCGTGGAGAAATTCGATCTGCCCGTCATTGCGGCGGGCGGCATCATGGACGGCGCGGGCATTGCCGCGGCGCTCGCGCTCGGCGCGCAGGCCGCGCAGCTCGGAACGGCATTCGTGCCGTGCCCGGAGACGTCGATCGACGACGGCTACCGTCGCGCGATTCTCGGCGATGCCGCGCTTCACACGACGATGACGTCGGCGATTTCGGGCCGTCAGGCGCGCAGCATGGTCAACCGCTTTACGGAACTGGGCCGCGCTGGGGATCGTCCCGCGACACCCGATTACCCCGTCACCTATGATGCAGGCAAGGCGCTGCACGCAGCCGCGAAAGCGCAGGGCGAGTTCGGCTTTGGCGCGCAATGGGCCGGCCAGGCGGCGGCGCTGGCGCGTTCGATGCCTGCGGCGGAACTCGTCGCGCGGCTCGAGACGGAACTCGACGAAGCGATCCGTCGATTGCAGCGGTTCGCGCGCTGACACAATTCATATTAGCAATGGCCTCCGATGGATGAACCGACAACGCATACAGAAACCGACAGCACCGCGCGGGCGACCGATGCGAGGCTGCTTTCGATCAACATCGGCGTGTGCCAGCCGCTCGACGTCGGGCTTGCGTCCGAAGGTCTGACTGTCGAGTCGGCGATCCGCAAGCGCTCGGTGAGCAGCGCGAGCGAAGGCGCGGTGGTCGAGGTGAAGAAGCTCGGGCTCGTGGGCGACGAGCAGGCGGACCTGAGCGTTCACGGGGGCCTCGACAAGGCCGTTTATCTCTACCCGTTCGAACACTATGCGTGGTGGCGACAGCGGCGCATCGAAGCGGATTTGCCCGATGCGGGAGAGCCATTGGCATTCGGCATGCTGGGCGAGAATCTGACGACGCAGGGTTTGCTGGAGTCGGATCTTTGGGTGGGCGATATGCTCGTGATCGATCAGGTCCGGTTACGGGTGGAGGCGCCGCGTAGTCCGTGTTTCAAGCTCAATGCCGCGATGGGATACAGGAAAGCTGTCAAGCATATGTATCTGAGTGGGTTTGCTGGGGTGTATCTGAGCGTTCAGCAGACGGGGTTTATTCAGGCTGGCGCACGGATTGAAGTCGTGCCGGGGCGTAGGGAGGAGTCGGTGAGTCATATTCTCGAACGGCAGCGGGGGAAGGCTCGGCGGGAGCCGTGAAGGGGTGTGGGTGGCTTCGCGGTGCGGGCGTTGCTGGTCGGTGTTTTGGTTTTTGTGCTGGCATCCGCGTGATGTTATTGGTTCGCATGCGTTGCCCCTGTGCGGGGCGGCACCTACTTTTCTTTGCCGCCGCAAAGAAAAGTAGGCAAAAGAAAGCGGCTCACACCGCCAGTTCTAGTATTTGCCTGAGGGCCCCCGAAGGTTCTTACACTTCACACGGCAACCACGTGACCGACGTCCGTTGCCAGCGCTCTTGCAGTGCGCCTCACCCGCTTCATCTGCGCGCGTCGCAGCATGCCGCGCCACACAGTCCACCGCCGCCCAGGTGGCAAACTGTGTGTAGGCCGTAGTGCTCCGCACGCCTCACTTCGAACCGATGGCGCACGCGTTCCACGCTGAAAGAGCACCACCCTGGACGGCGCGACAACCTACACACAGTTTGCCACCTGGGCGGCATATGCCATTCGCTGCCGCTGGCCCAGGTACGGGGATTCAACGCGGGTGAGGCGCTCATTCGAAGCGTTGGCGACGCACGCGAACAGAAATGCTGCCGTGTGAAGGTTGGGGACGTTGGGGGCCCGTGGACAAGAACAAGGGCTGGCGGTGTGAGCCGCTTTCTTTTGCCTACTTTTCTTTGCGGCGGCAAAGAAAAGTAGGTGCCGCCCCGCACAGGGGCGACGCGTGAAGCACGCTAACAAAACGCGGATGCGAGCGAAATCACGAGCAAACCAAACCAAACCAAAACCAAACCGCCTGCGCCGCGAATGCGCGACCACGAAATCCCCGCGTTTAATCGTTCTTACTGGCTCTCAGCCGACGATACTCATCAACCGGCAACCCACCCCATCCCCAATTCTCCTTCTCGACTTCCTGAATAACGACGAACGTTGCTTCCAGCGGCTTGTTCAGCACCTTCAACAGCAGCTCGCTCGTTCCCTTGATGAGTTGGGCCTTCTCTTCCGGCGTCACTGCGCTCGTGCCGGGCGTGTTCCCTTCGCGCGTAACCTGAATCGTCACGATAGGCATCAGAATCTCCGTAATGTCGTGTGGGACAGGCGTCGTTTCCGACGCCTCGCCGTGCCGGGTGGCAGCTTAGTGACCTGCGCTCTGGCCGCCGTCGACGTGCAGGATCTCGCCCGTGACGAACGGCGCTGAATCGAGATACAGCACCGCATTGACGATGTCGCTCATCTCGCCCATATGGCCGACAGGATGCAGCGAGCCCAGCGCTTCGTGGGTTTCCGGCGCGTGCATCGGCGACTTGATGATGCCGGGTGAAACGGCGTTCGCGCGGATGCCCGACTTCGCGTATTCGATGGCGAGCGACTTCGTTGCGGCGTTCAGGCCACCCTTGGTCAGCGATGCGAGTACCGACGGCACGCCCGAGATCGCGTGATCGACGAGGCTCGTCGTGATCTGCAGGACGTGGCCGCTGTTGTTCTTTTCCATCTCGGCGATGGCGAGCTGCGTGATGTGGAAGAAGCCGTTCACATTCACGTTCAGCACGGCAGCGTAGTCTTCGGCCGTGTATTGCGTGAACGGCTTGGCGATGAAGATGCCTGCGTTGTTGATCAGCGTGTCGACACGGCCGAAGCGTGCCACTGCTTCCGAAACGGCGCGCTGCGCGACTGCGCGGTCACCGATGTCGCCGGCGATCGCCACGACGTTCGGATCGTCCGACTGCTTGATCGAACGTGCGACAGCGACGACGCGATAACCGCGCTCACGGAAGCCCTTGACGATCTCGGCGCCAATGCCTTGCGATGCACCTGTGACGATTGCGACTTTTTGCGAATTGCTCATGATGGACCTCGAAACGTTGTTCGGCTGTGTGTCGGAATTGACAGTGCCGTTAGGTCGTAAATCTAGGCTTCCTCGGCGTTGTTGCGAACACCCGGGTTGGACAAACTGTTGTGATTGGGAGGAATAAATGGGGTTCTTTTGTCTGCGACGCTGGGGCGGGTTTTTGGTTTTTTGCTGGCATCCGGTTTGAGCCTCCGCGGCGCGGGCGTTGCTGGTCGGTGTTCTGGGTTTTTCGCTGGCATCCGCGATTTGCTTCTGGTTCGCTAGCGTTGCCCCTGTGCGGGGCGGCACCTACTTTTCTTTGCCGCCGCAAAGAAAAGTAGGCAAAAGAAAGCGGCTCACACCGCCAGTTCTTGTGATTGCCTGAGGGCCCCCACAGGGTCTTACGCTTCACACGGCAACAACGTGACCGACGCTCGTTGCCAGCGCTCTTGCGGTGCGCCTCACCCGCTTCACGCTCCCGCGTTACAGCACGCCGTGCTATACAGTCCACGGCCGCCCAGGTGGCAAACTGTGTGTCGGCTTTCGCGCCCTACGCGCATCACTCTGGACTGGGTAGCAAGATTGGTGTTTCTGGCAAGAGCATTAACCTGTACGTCATGACAACCTACACACCGTTTGCCACCTGGGCGGCAGCAACCATTCGCTACCGTCGGCCCTTGTGTGGGTGTCTGAAGCGGGTGAGGCTTCTGTTCGGAGCGTTGGCAACGCACGCAAACAGAAATGCTGCCGTGTGAAGTGTAGGACCGGTTGGGGGCCCTCAGGCAAACACAAGAACAGGCGGTGTTAGCCGCTTTCTTTTGCCTACTTTTCTTTGCGGCGGCAAAGAAAAGTAGGTGCCGCCCCGCACAGGGGCGACGCTTAAAGCACCAGTAACAAAACGCGGATGCCAGCGCAAAGACCAAAAATACCGACCGGCAACGCCCGCGCCACGAAGGCTCACCCGCGGATGCCAGCGCGAAGGCCGAAACACCAACCTACTCATTAGCCGCAAACTCCCCAAGCACATCCTCCTGCAATTCATCCAGTATCTGCCGATAATCCCGCGGCGTCACACGAGGGTTCAACGCAACATGCGACACCCCCTGCTCCCGCGCCAGATCGAGATAATCCCGCAGCGCGCGGCTCCCAATCGCAAACCCGCCACCGATCCGCTTGAACGGAAAATCCCGCCGCGGATGCAGATACAAAAACCCACCAAACGCTAGCGGCTTCGCCTCGCCATCAGGGTTCGTCTGACGATTCGTCTCTCTCCACTCATCGGCGAACGATTGCAACTTCGCAGGTTCCGGCACGAACCCGAGATACCCGTCCATATTGCCGGCGATCCAGCCAAGCTTCTGTTGCGAGCGCCCGACCGCAATAGTCGGCACCCTCCCGAACACAGGCTTCGGTAGCATGGTCAACGAACCATCTCCTCGACCGAAACGCTCGGATTCGAAGCGCGGGAAGTTCTGCTCGCTCACGCTGCGATACACGCCATACGCGTCGCGAAAACGCTCCCCACGACTCTCGAAGTCGATTCCGAACACAGGATATTCGGAAGGCCGATCACCCGACGACATCCCTATCACAATGCGTCCGCCCGTCAGCCGGTCGAGCGAGTTGATCTGCTTCGCGAGCATCAGCGGCTCGCGCATCGGCAACACGATGCCCGTCGTGCCGAGCGTGATGCGCTCGGTCGCGGTGGCGAGATGCCCGATGTAGATCAGCGGTTCGAAGATCTGCCCGGAATCGCCGTACTGCGGATCGTAGAACGGGATATCGCGCGCCCATAACGCGGCGACGCCGGCCTGTTCGGCACGTTGCGCCATCTGCAGATGGTCGGCCATCGACGGATGCGGCGAGGCGGCGTGTGTTTCGAGCGGCAGGATCAGCCCGACCGTGAGCGCGTCGCGCCGGAAGACGCGGTCGTAACCGCGATGACCTTGCAAAGGGAACGGAGCGCGCTCGACTTGCGGTTGGGGAAAAGCGATTGGCATGTCCATGATGTTCCTCCAGTGACGTCAGATTACGGATATGCGTCGACGGGAAAAACATAGCGCCGCTAACAACACTTGATACACGGCGTCAATAGAGATGGACAGCAGGGAAGCGCGTGAAAAACTCTGTTTCACTCACGATGATGGTACGCATCATCAATCATCATTTTACTTGATCCATCGTCGCTCCTATCGTTGAGGAAAACAGAAGAGCGTGTCGGGTAGCCCCCGAAATGCGCCTACTTCGAAACGAAATACAGGAGACATCGTGGTCCAAACGACTGCACTTCACAACGTCCGGTTGTCGCCGGCGTTCGTACGACTCGTCGCGCGGCGGCGCAGGCTCGTCGCATTGCTTACCTTCGGCACCTTGCTGCCTTACTACGCCTTTGTGCTGATCGCAGGCTTCGCGCCGAAAGTGCTCGCGCTGAAGCTGTTTCCGGGCAGTGTCATGACGATTGGCTGGCCCGTGGGCGTCGCGCTGATCGTCGGCACGTGGATCCTGACGGGCATCTATATTCGACGCGCAAACGGCGAGTTCGACGCGTTGACCGCTCAGGTCCTGGCGGGAGATGCGCAATGAAACGAGGCGTCAAACTCATCGGCGGCATGCTCGCCGCGTTCATTGCCTGCGACGCAATGGCCGCAGCGGAAGTGCTCGAAAAAGCACAGAAGCAGCCGCTCAACACGACGGCCATCGTCATGTTCCTCGCGTTCGTCGTTGCGACGCTCGGCATCACGTATTGGGCCGCGTCGAAGACCAAGTCGATGAAGGACTTCTACAACGCGGGCGGCGGCATTTCCGGTTTTCAGAATGGACTCGCGCTGGCGGGCGACTATATGTCGGCGGCCGCGCTGCTCGGTGTGACGAGCATGATCTTCTTCAACGGCTACGACGGCATGCTCTACGCGGTGAGCTTCTTCGTCGCGTGGCCGTTGCTGATGTTCCTGTTCGCCGAGCGCATCAGAAATCTGGGGCAGGTCACGATCGCCGACATCGCATCGTTCAGACTCGACCAGCAGAGAATACGCACGCTGATGGCATTCGGCTCGCTGACGGTCGTGTGTTTCTATCTCGTCGTGCAGATGGTGGGCGCCGGTCAACTGATCCAGTTGCTGTTCGGACTTCAATACAACTATGCGGTCGTCGTGGTCGGCGCGCTGATGGCGGTGTATGTGACCTTCGGCGGCATGGTCGCGACAACGTGGGTGCAGATCATCAAGGCCGTGCTCATGCTGTTCGGCGCGACGCTGCTTGCGGTTCTCGCGCTGAGGCACTTCGGCTTTTCGATCGACGACATGTTCGCGCAAGCGATCGCCACGCATAAGAGCGGCGCCGGCATCATGTTGCCGAGCAAGCTCGTCGCCGATCCGTTTGCGATGCTGTCGTTGTCGGTGGGACTGGTGTTCGGCACGTCGGGTCTGCCGCATATCCTGATGCGCTTCTTCACGGTGCCGGATGCAAAGGCGGCGCGCAAATCCGTGTTCGTCGCGACGGGCTTTATCGGGTACTTCTTCCTGATCGTGATGGTGCTCGGCACGGCCGCGATTGTCATCGTGGGCCGCAATCCGATGTTCTACGAGGGCGGCGTGGTCGGCGGCAAGCTGATCGGCGGCGGCAACATGCCCGTCATGCATCTGGCGAAGGCAATGGGTGGAGACCTCGTGCTGGGCTTCCTGTCCGCCGTCGCCTTTGCCACGATCCTCGCCGTCGTGGCGGGTCTCACGATGGCGGGCACATCGGCCATTTCGCACGATCTCTACGCGATGGTGATCAAGCGCAATCGCGCCGATCACGTGAAGGAGAAACGCGTGTCGAGAATCGCATCGATTGCGATCGCGTGCGTGGCAATCGTGCTCGGCATCGTGTTCAAGGATCAGAACGTCGCGTTCCTCGTGGCGCTGACATTCAGCGTGGCCGCGTCGGTGAATTTCCCGATCCTCACGCTCGCGATCTACTGGAAAGGCCTGACGACGCGCGGCGCGCTGATGGGCGGCATTGCGGGGCTCGTCAGCGCGGTGGGTCTGGTCGTGCTGTCGCCCGCCGTGTGGGTCAAGGTGCTCGGACACGCGACGCCCATCTTTCCGTACGACTACCCCGCCATCATTTCGATGACGATCGCCTTCTTCTTCACATGGATCGGATCGGTCACCGATCAGGGCGCGCGAGCGGCGAACGAACGCGAGCAATTCGACGAGCAATTCGTTCGCGCACAGACGGGCATCGGTTCGTCGCGTGCCGCCAGTCACTAGAGAACCGCAGCAATCGATAGGGAATGAAAATGTCGAACTCGCCTATGTCATCCACACACGATGTTCCCGCGCACGCTCACTTTCAGTGGCGCGATAACGGCCTGGGTTTTTCGCCCGTCACGATCGCGCTGCACTGGATCGTCGCGGCGCTGGTGCTCTCGATCATCGGAATCGAGATCGCGCTTGTCGCTTCGCCCAATGTCGAGCTAGCGAGGGTTTTGAATCTGCTCGGCGCGATCCTGTTTCCGATCTCGGTCTATCGGTTCTGGGCGCGCGTGACGTCGTGGCATCCGCTGCCGCTCGGCACACCGAATCCTGTCGAGGTGATCGTGAGCCGGTCGGTTGCGACCGCGCTGGCGCTGGCGATGGTGCTGCTGCCTGTCGCCGCGTGGCTGGCGAAATCGGCGGCTGGCCAACTTGTCGAATTGCCCGGCGGATGGATCATTCCGTCTCCGATGCATCCGAACCCGCAGGCCGCGCAGGTCTTCGAGGTTCTCTTCAGGATTGGCGCAACGCCGTTCGTGCTCGGCCTCGCGCTGCATATCTTCGGTGCCTGCAAGAATCATTTCGTGTTGAAGAACGATGCGTTGAAACGCATGCTTGGCAAACGCGTGGAGCTTTGAATCATGAGCACAACAGGTTTTGAGTTTGGTGGCAACGCCGTCACGAAGCTTTGCGGCGTCCGATATCCGATCTTCCTCGCCGGCATGGCCGCGATCTCCGGGCCGAAGCTCGTTGCGGCCGTCGCCAATGCGGGCGGGATGGGAACCGTAGGCGGATTGCGTCTCGCACCGCTTGCGTTGCGGCGATGGATCCGGGAAACGAAAGAACTCACTGACAAACCGTTCGGCGTCAATCTCGTTCCTTCGTTTGGCGGCCCGGACGTATTCGAGGCGCAGTTCCAGGTGGTGTTGCAGGAAAAGCCCAGGATGCTGTCGCTGTTCTATGCGGAGAACTATCCGCATATGATCTCGCGCGCAAAAGACGCGGGAATGGTGGTCATGGTGCAGGTCGGTTCCGTCGAACTCGCGCGCAGGGCTATCGCCCAGGGTGCCGATATCATCACCGCGCAAGGCAGCGAGAGTGGCGGGCATCTGAACCGCGGCACGATTGGATTGCTTTCGCTGCTGCCGTCGCTGATCTCCGCGGCGGATGGCCGTCCTGTCCTCGCCGCAGGCGGGATCACGAATCGCGACGATGTTCGCACCGTGATGAACATGGGCGCGCGTGGCGTGCTATGCGGCACGGCGTTCGTTGCGTGTGACGAGTCGAACGCGCATCCGCTTTACAAGCAGAAGATCGTAGATGCGACGGTCGACGACACCGAATACCGTACGGGGTATTCGTTCGGCTGGAAATACGGCACGCCGCACCGTGTCATCCCGAACCGCGACAAGTGGAATCTGTTGCGGCATATCGGCGGCGGCGCGCGCGTGATCGACAAGCCGCGAATGGCGCAGAAACTGTCGTTGTATGCGGGGCAAGGTGTCGGGAAGATCGATCGCGTGGTGTCGGCGGCGGCGCGTGTGGAGGAACTCGCGATGGGGCTCGCTGACGATGGCGAACGGGAGGCGGTTGAGCGCTTCGAAGGAGTGCGGTTGCGCTATGCGTAGGGTGGAGTGATTCGACAGCTGGATGCTGGGGGCGGCGTTGCGCTCCCATCGCATGCAGCGCGATTGCAAGTCTGATCGCTAATTCCTCTGAACAAAGCGCAAATGTTCATAACGGCACGCGCCTGGTCGGCAAGCTGATAGCGGAGCGTCCATTCGCCTACGTTGGAACAGTCTATTGGACCAAAGTCCAATATCCGATTAAACGCTTCGTGACTAAGCTTGCTCTGCGCCCCGGCGAAGCGAGGGGCTCCGACGCCATTTTTGGGTCGTAAGACGGTCCACCCAACGCATCAGTGAACGACGTTTAGGGGAAAGCCATGCAACTTGCGAGCTGCCTTGCAGGACTGGCCGCACCTGTCGCGCGCGCGCCATTCGCGCTTCTGGCGGCCGGCCTGTTGAGTGTTGCGATCAACGGACACGCGCAGACGGACTCGCAGCAGCCGTCGAAGCCCAACATCGTGCTGATCGTCGGAGACGATGTCGGATGGGGCGACCTCGGTGCATACGGCGGTGGAGAAGGCCGGGGAATTCCCACCCCGAACCTGGACAGACTCGCCGACGAAGGTATGACCTTCTATGACTTCTACGGCCAGCCAAGCTGTACACCGGGCCGTGCCGCACTGCAGACGGGTCGTAACCCCAATCGCAGCGGCATGACCACGGTTGCGTTCCAGGGCCAGGGCGGCGGGCTGCCGCACGCGGAATGGACCCTCGCGTCGGTGTTGAAACTGGCGCACTACAACACCTATTTCACGGGCAAATGGCACCTCGGTGAGGCCGACTATGCGCTGCCGAATGCGCAGGGTTACGACGACATGAAGTACGTCGGCCTGTATCACCTGAACGCCTATACGTATGCCGATCCAAAATGGTTTCCAGACATGGATCAGCAGACCCGGGACATGTTCGCCAAAGTGACGAGAGGCATGCTCTCGGGCAAGGCGGGCGAAAAGGCCCACGAAGATTTCAAGGTGAACGGCCAGTATCAGAACGAGCCGGACAAGGGCATTGTCGGTATTCCGTATGTCGATGCGTACATCGAGAAGGCAGCACTCGACGATATCGACGATGCTGCGCAGCGCGGCCAGCCCTTCTTTATCAACGTGAACTTCATGAAGGTTCACCAGCCGAACCTGCCGCATCCGGACTACGTCGGCAAGTCCCTGTCGAAATCAAAGTATGCGGACTCGCTCGTCGAGCTTGACGCGCGTGTCGGGCACATCATGGACAAGCTGCGCGAGAAAGGGCTCGACAAGAACACGCTGGTGTTCTTCACGACGGATAACGGCGCCTGGCAGGACGTGTATCCGGATGCGGGCTATACGCCGTTCCGTGGCACCAAGGGTACCGATCGCGAAGGCGGCGCTCGCGTTCCGGCCATCGCGTGGTGGCCTGGAAAGATCAAACCGCATTCGAGAAACTTCGACATCCTCGGCGGTCTCGATTGCATGGCCACGTTTGCCGCGGTGGCGGGTGTCGATCTGCCGAAAAACGACCGTGATGGCAAGCCGATCGTTTTCGACAGCTTCGATATGTCACCTGTGCTGTTCGGCACAGGAAAGAGCAAGCGCAACGCATGGTTCTATTTCACCGAGAACGAACTGACGCCGGGTGCCGTGCGCGTCGGACAGTTCAAGGCTGTGTTCAACCTGCGCGGCGATGCGGGAACGCCGACAGGCGCGCTCGCGGTTGACACGAACCTCGGCTGGAAGGGGCCCGACAAATACGTGGCGACGGTTCCGCAGGTGTTCGACCTGTATCAGGATCCGCAGGAGCGCTACGACATCTTCATGAACAACTATACGGAGCACACCTGGACGCTTCCGACCTTCGGTGCCGCAGTGAAAGAGTTGATGCAGTCCTATGTCAAGTATCCGCCGCGCAAGGCGCAAAGCGAAGCGTACGCGGGCCCGATCACCCTCAGCCAGTACGAGCGGTTCAAATATATCCGCGACGAACTGCAGAAGGAGGGCTTCAACATCCCGATGCCGACCGGAAACTGACAGCCGAAGACCTCCCGGCAGCCGATTCATCCGGTTGCCGGAAAGTCTCGACGCTCGTTTCTCGACCAATCGCGATGGGAGAGGATCAGAATGCGCTTTGTCGAACGCGATATGCGCTCATATCGGACCTTGCGTCGGCTGACGGGTCTGCTGGTCAGCGCGTGTGTCGCGTTGGCCGCCTGCGCCGATCACGGCGGCCCAACTGCCGGGACAGCGAGCGCGCAACCCGTGCTTGCTGCCAGCCAGCCTTCGGCAGCCGTACTCCCGTCGTGGCAGGATGGCGCCGCCCGAGCGGCGATCCTCAAATTCATCGCCGACGTTACCCGCGAGGGTGCATCCACGTATGTCCCGTCCGAAGCGCGCATCGCAGTGTTCGATAACGACGGCACGCTCTGGAGCGAGCAACCCATGCCGTTCCAGTTGTTGTTCATGATCGATCAGCTGAAGGCCGCCGCGCCTCAACACCCGGAGTGGCAAAAGAATCCTGCGTACAGGGCGCTTCTTGCGAACGACACCGCAGCGCTCGCGAAGAACCAGAAAGCGTTGCTGCAGTTGCTTGCCGTGGCGAATAGTGGAATGACCACCGACGAGTATGACCAGTCCATACGCGACTGGCTTGCCACGGCAAAGCATCCGAAGCTCCAGCGGCCTTACACGCAACTCGTCTATCAGCCTCAGCTGGAGTTACTCGATCTGTTGCGTTCGAATGGCTTTCAGATCTGGATCGTGTCCGGCGGCACGGCGGAGTTCATGCGCGTTTGGGTCGACAAGGCATATGGCATTCCTCCGGAACGCGTGGTGGGCACCGAAGAAAAGCTCAAATACATGACGCGTGACGGCAAGCCTGCATTGATGCGCGAACCTGGTTTCGATTTTGTCGATGATGGTCCCGGTAAGCCCGTCGGCATATTCCGCGCGATCGGCCGTCGCCCGATCATGGCGGTCGGGAACTCCGACGGCGACAGAGAGATGCTCGAATACACCGCGAGCGGGCCGGGCGAAACGCTTGCCGTGCTGGTTCATCACGACGACGCCGGGCGCGAGTTTGCATACGACCGGCAATCAGCGCTCGCGAGACTCGACAAGGCGTGGGACGAAGCCATCGCGCGGAAATGGATTGTCGTGAGCATGAAAAACGACTGGAAGACGATCTATCCCGTCCCGAAGTCATAACGCGCCATGCCGGATGGGATGAGCTGAAGACGAACGTCCCAACTGCAACGGCGACACAGGAGTCGATATGCACGATGTCGGCGGCAATACGGTGGAGCACCCGGTGTCCTTCTTCAAGGAACGGCCGGGTGCGCTGGAACCCGTCGCTCCTGAGCGCAAGGGGCGATTCCACGCAATGGCGAAACCCATCGGGTCAACCTGCAACATCGACTGCACGTACTGCTACTACCTGCACAAGGAACATCTGCTCAATCAGCATCGCGGTCGACACATGGAGACATCGATGCTGGAGCGCTACATTCGCCAGTACATCGAGGCGCAGAACGGTGCCGAAATTATCTTTTCCTGGCAGGGCGGTGAACCGACGATGCTGGGTATCGAGTTCTTCCGCGACATCGTGGCGATCCAGAAACGCTATGCACCGGATGGCCGCCGGATCTCGAACGATCTCCAGACCAACGGCACGCTGCTGAATGACGAATGGTGTGCGTTTCTGAAAGAGAACGATTTTCTGGTGGGTATCAGCATCGACGGACCGCGCGAATTGCATGACGCGTTTCGCCTCGATCGCAAGGGTCAACCGACCTTCGACAAGGTGATGCGCGGCATCGACCTGTTGAAAAAGCACGGCGTCAAATTCAACACGTTGACGGTGGTGAACCGGTTGAACGCGAAACGTCCGCTGGACGTCTATCGCTTCCTGCGCAACGAACTGGGTTCCACCTATATCCAGTTTATCCCGTGTGTCGAACCCAAGGACTTCCATACTGTCGCCCCGCAGTATTGGCCGAAGGACAACATGCCGATGCTGGGAAGCCGTGCCGCGAAGCCGGGTAGCGAGGATTCGGTCGTCACGGATTGGTCGGTCGATCCGGATGACTGGGGGTACTTCCTGTCGCGAACCTTCGACGAGTGGTACAGAAAAGACGTTGGCCGCGTGCTGGTCAACCTGTTCGAAACGGCAGTGGTGCAAACCATGGGACAACCGGCCCAGACGTGCGTGACAGCAGAATTTTGCGGCAAGGCGCTCGCTATTGAACACGACGGCGAGGTCTATTCGTGCGACCACTACGTCTACCCGGCCTGGTCGCTCGGAAACATCCGCAATACGCATCTCGGCACCATGGCTTTCTCGTCGCAGCAGCAACGCTTCGGCTACGCAAAGCGGGAGTCTTTGCCTGCGTATTGCCGCCAGTGCAAGCACTTGAAACTGTGCTGGGGAGAATGCCCGAAAAATCGTTTCGTGCTTAGCCCTGATGGCGAGCCGGGACTGAACTATCTGTGTTCCGGCATTCGCCGCTTTCACGATCACGCGGCGCCGGCGCTCCGGCAACTCGCAAGACAATGCGTGTAGGTCCTGGAGGCATCGCATGGCAACATTTATCGACCACCCGGCCTACGTGCTTATTGTGCTGCTGGTGCTCTTTGCCGCGGCAGTCTCATTTGGCGCATTCATATTGAGGCGCATGGTCGTGCTCGACGACAGGGGCCGGGAAGACTTCAACCTGATCCAGGGGTCGACGCTCACCTTGCTCGCACTGTTGATTGGCTTCAGCCTTTCAATGGCCGTGAATCGCTATGACACGCGCAAGAATCTGGAGGAAGGCGAAGCGAACGCAATAGGCACCGAATACGTTCGAGCCGATCTCGCAGATGCCCAGACAAGTGCCGCGATGAAAAGCCTGCTGGTTCGCTATGTGAAAGTGCGGCTGGCGGATTTTCGGACGCGGGACCCCGTGGAACTCACACGCATCAACAGCGAGACAGCGGATCTTCAGGCGCAGCTATGGCAACTGGCGACTCAGGTTGCGAAGGACAAGCCCACGCCGATATCCGCCATCATTGCCACGGGTATGAACGATGTCCTCAATTCGCAGGACTATTCCGAAGCGGCACGGATCAATCACATCCCCATTGGCGCATGGGCACTGATGATCCTGATCGGGTTGTTCGGCTGCGTAATACAGGGTTACGGGGCGAAGGGGAGTCTTCGATGGGGCTTCCTCATTACGATCCTGCCGGTGACGGTCGCATTGTCACTTACGCTCATTGCGGACATCGATAGTCCGCGAGGCGGCATCATCAAGGTACAGCCACAGAATCTCACAAGGCTGCTTCAGTCGTTGGAGAAGTAGCCACCGATCGCTTCGACAATGTACGTCTCGACGAGCGGTTTCGGTTGATTGCTTTCTGACCGTACACCGCTTTCAATGTGCAGGCGCAGCACGCGCATCCTCGACGCGCGCGGCACCGACGATCGCGCCATCGGGCGCTTCGAGCAGCACCGCCAGATGCTCCCCGGCGATGACGTTGGCCTTTAGCGTGAGCGCTGTGCCAGACCACTCGCCGATTGGCTCGAAGCTACGCACCACGTTCGATTCAGTCAGCGTATGGCCTGCGTTCTCGCCGCGCCCGACGGGAGTGGTGTGGCGTCCGTCGTAGCCGACCAGCAGCACGCGTGCCTGTCCGTTGCCGGGGCCGATGGACACCGAAACGCGCCCATCTCCGCGCGAGGCGTCGAGCGTAATGGCCATGGCGTCTGTGGACTTCGCGTGGCCGATGGCCGAATTGACCGCGCTGCGATTCGAGCCAACCATTGCGGCCTTGCCGTCGATCACTATTTCCGGCGTGTAAGCGAAGTCATGGAACCGCTGTGCGTACTGCGCCTGACGCGCATCGGCGGCATCGAACGAATACGGATCTTTCCAGCCGAGCTGATTCCAGTACGTGACGTGAAAAGCAAGGGGCAGAACATCCGTGCGTGTCTCGCTCAACTCGGACAGAAAGCTGTCGGCCGGCGGGCACGACGAACAGCCTTGCGACGTGAAGAGTTCGACGACGACGGGACGCGGTGCGGCAGCGAACGTCTGCAACGGGAGCAGCGCCGCAGCGCTGGCGCCAACGACAGCGAGAAAACGGGTGAACATGTCCTGACTCCGGATGACGACGTTATCAGTAGTTCGCTCGCCGGGGCGACAAGGTTACAGGCGGCGTGTTCACGGCGCTTCTGGTGAAGGGGGCTGGCTGCTATCGCTGGCTTCGGCATCGAAGAAACCCAGATATGCCGGCGATTGTGCGGAGGCAGAGGCATGCCCGGTCAGCCCGGCGATCGCACCGATCGATGCCAATGTCGACGACGTGCTCGCGCGATTCGTGATAAAGCGCCACGGATGCGTTGAATGCGGCTGCTGATCGTCAAGCTGCGTGCTTGCACGCTGTGCCGCTCGCAGCGACGCTTCGAGACGGACGCGCTCCGGCGCATAGATAGCGAAGCCTTCGTTCGCGAGGGCGGCGATGTCATACCCGAGCAGAGCGCACAGGTACGTCTTCGCGAAACGGTCGCGCTCATCGGATTCGCGTGATTGCGCGACGAGCGCGGCAGTCTCGGCGTCGATGATCTTGCCCGTCTGCATCAGCAACGGACCGGTGTCGGACCACGCATCGGGCGGACATGCCTTTGCGGCGGGATCGAGCGGCAAGAACGGGTTGACTTCGGCTGGATAGATCCGGCACACCCGCGGGCGACGATCGTAGGCGCCGCAGGTCATGTCCGGCCGAAGGTTTGGACACGCACCCGCGAACGCCGCGACCAGCGTCACCGTGACGCGGATTGGCAGCGTCCCGCTGTACGCGGCAAACGAGCGACGCCGCCGGTGTTGAGCGAGCGCATCGCTTTCGGGCGGCTCCTGCGGCCAGACGATCGCGTCGCAAAACAACTGCACGTCGCCGCCGTGCCTAAGCCATGTGAGCGCTTCGTCGATGTCGAGCGGCAGACGCAAATCATGGCAGCAACGGCCGCACAGGGTGCAAGAAAAGTGAATGGACATTCGGTGATCGACTCGCGTCGGAGTGGCTGGTCAGGTAAGTTCGTTGACCGCGCGGCGTTGGTTACACCTCGGCAGCCGGCTTGCTCTTGAAGCACTCGTCGCTAACAAGCACCACGCGACAGGGTGAGGCAATCGCTTTTCGAGCGCAAGCCGCATCCGCTTTTTCTTCTTGTCGAGTGGATCAACACATCGATCGCATTTCTTTCGAGTTCCTTTCCTCACCATACATTCAGTTTCGAAAGTGGGTCGCGTGAGAGCACGCTGTCGCGTCGTTCGTGAAGTGCGTACATCATCGCAAGTCCACGTGCTGACCGCACAAGCCCAACGCCGCTATGTCGCTTCACGGGAATCTAGCCGCGGCGACAGCGCATGCCCGCCGCGACCGCGCAGTTGTTGGTGCGTTAGCGCACCGAACCCGGGAAACCGGGGTTGATCGGCTTTGCCTCAGGTGTACGATTTCTGCAGATTTCAAGCAATTGGGCGGCGTTCAGCTTTGGCGCCAAAAGATTTCGTTTTCCTAACGGCTATCAGTCTATAAGGAGCGATTGCATGGATATCTCCACGCATTCCCCCGTCCCTGAAGCGGTATTGCCAAACAAGTGCATCGACGTGGATTCTTCAGTGTTTCGAGAGCGTTTCGAACGGAAAAGCTTCGAGGTCTCCCACCACCTGGCATCTCATCCGCGCTTTCAAATTCCGCAGTTGATGGAGTTGACCGAGCGAACCCTGAAAACGCGCCCATCCGATCTCTACTACGACATGGGTGACGTCGCGCCCGGTCAAAAATGGAAAGATACGAACCATGCGTTCTCACCGATGGACGCATTAGGGCAGCTGGAAGATTCCAACGCCTGGTTCATCTTGAGAGATGCGCAAAGAGATCCGGCCTACACCGAGCTGTACAGTCATGCGATTGCAGAAGTCAAGGATATGATCGGCGGCGGCATTGAATCCAAGATCAGCAAGGAAGAGATCATCATTTTCATCACGTCACCGAAGCGGGTGACGGCATATCACATCGATCGTGAATGCAATTTCATTCTTCAGATACACGGGGAAAAGGATTTGTACGTCTTCGATCGGGAAGATCGGCAGGTTCTTCCGGAAGCGGAAATCGAGCAGTTCTGGACGATCGATAACAACGCGCCAAACTATCGCCCCGAACTGCAGGACCGGTCGCGGTTGTACAGACTGGCGCCGGGAAACGGCGTTCACGTTCCTGTTAATTGCCCCCACTGGTTGAAGAACGATAACAATATCTCGGTGACGTTGAGCGTCAACTTCCAGTTCATTGATTCGGTGCGAAAGGATATCTATCGCGCCAACTATTACCTCAGGAAGCTTGGCATCAATCCCAGTCCGCCTGGACAAAGTGCGGTGCGGGATCGAGCCAAGGCCATGGCGTTTTCGACGGCGTATGCCGCACAGCGAGCTATCAGGTCGGCTTTGCACCGAGGCCGTTAGTCTCAAACGGGTTGCGTGATCTGTTGAGAATCGGTGTCGTTGAATCGGCTCTGCAGCGTGATTTCCGAGGCCCTCGTGAAGACGAGGGCTTTTTCTTTGGGGGCGTTCATTGGAAGCGGACTTGTTCGAGTCGGCGTCTTATCGGGCTTGAAACAGTGTGGTGAATCACCGGGGGCAACAGGATGTTGACGGCCTAAGCAATCCTTAAGGAGCTACGGCTATAACCACTCTCAGATGGCCACGGTCATGCAGACTGTGTGGTTGACTTGGCGACGCAGAGAAGACGCGATACATGTCTACGCTCGCCGCGCGACACCAGGAGCCGAGAATGCAAGTCGTTCACAACGGTTTCGGTCATCAAAAACCGATCAGCGTATTTATCGTGCTGTTGATGTCGTCGATCGACGCTGGCGCTGAATCGGTTTGTCCTGCCTATGTATCGCTTCCGACGGGCAGCATTTTCAATCTGGCGCGTCTGATTGCAGACGCGGGTTCTCCAGAGCTCGCACTGCAGAAAATTCGGACTGCACTCGCGCAAGTGACAGCCGCGGGCGGATGTCCCAAAGCTGAAGAGCCGAATGCGTGTCAGCAAACGCTGGCCGTTGCACGAAAGGCCATGGTCGCGCTTCAGGATTGCACATCGACGGCGCCGCCCGAAGAAACCGCAGAGCGGAACGGTCAGACACCGTCGAAATAGCGTACTCGCCGACATGGACGCGAATGCCACCAGGTCGTCGATGATTGCGGGTCCACCCGCCGCTGCTACTGATCGGTTCTGATGACGTAGCGAAGTTTTACGTTGAACGCGTCTGCAAAAAGCTGCGTCGTGTGGATGGGTACGCGACCAGTTCGATGCTCTCCCTCTCGCGCCTATCGAACATACCGGGCGAACTAGGACTTACAGGCGCTCGTCGACCTGAGCGGATACGGTACGGCGGAGGTGCCATTTGCACTCGAGACAAGTTCGCGCGCAAAGATCTCGTCAGGGCCATCATTGTCCTGGACCAGGATCTCGTAGTCATGCCCGTGCTCGGGTACGAAGGTGCTAGCTTTTGCCGCGTCGGTCACCCTGTACCGCTTCCCGTTGATGATCTGTTCGCTCGAAATTCGCGCATGAACCGTCATTGGCTGGCCAGCTGGGACAATGTACTCGTGGAAATAACGAGCCGCGTCGGGCGGCACGGGCATGCCGACAGTCTTGTTAGACAGGCTCGACAAGCCGGGTTTGGACGCGACGAAGTGCCTGGCCTCACCTGTCACGCACGCAGTGTTCAAATAAAAGGTCACATTCGCTCCCCAATACACACGCACGCGAGCTTCCGTTTGCGGGTGATAGTCCGCCGCAGTCTGAGACGGCGTCCCCGCGCAGGCGCACAGCAGCACTGAACTCACAATTGAAACGAACAGGGTGGAAGTATGACGTGTCATTGGGTGTGTAATCGGAAGAATGAAGGCGAGCGCTTGAGGCGAAATAACCAGCGTGACTGAGTATTGAAAGTTCGCGCTTTCTATATCGGCTTCGAGTCAATAAAACTTGAATTCGACGACGGGGCCACCATCGCGTCATCGTTTCAAGGGGCTGTCGCACGTCACCGTTGAAGTGCGACCTCCACACGCGACAGCTTGACCATGGCAGTCGGGTCGCCGTGCATTGATGTGTCTGACTTCGCCGGCACGTTCCTTTTCGCAAACCGCCCCAACTGCATCTCCGCAATCCAGCTTCCGGTCGCCGCTCGGGCGAAGATGACGCGCTCGCCCGCGTTCGCCCTCGGCGGGCATCCTCCGCGCTACGCGACTCCCCGTCCCTGTTGGGTCAACCCTACCGCAAGTGTAGGGAGGTGCCCCATCCCGTTGCCCGATCCTCGTCTGCAAAATTCAAATACGGGAAGTTGCGACGGCGAACCCACTCTCTTCATCGCAGCGCCCGACGGCAGCGCGCCCCCGCGCTGACTGACTCCTCAGCGGAGGTCCTATGTCCAGTACCCTCGCATACCGCAACGGCGTAGCGGCTCTGTTGCTGTTGTTGTTCGCGTTGCCGTCGTTCGCGCAATCGTTCCGGGTGCAGTGTCCACCCACTACCACGCTGCATCCAAAGGCCCTGCCGGCAGGCGCGGGCGAGCCTGCCTATACGGGGCCGTCCGTCACCGGACCGAACTCGCAGGCGACGGGCGTGGTGAACGGCGCGATCAAATGCCAGCAGATTTCGGGTGGTGACGGCTACGCCACCATGGGCGATGGCACGCAGACCTATCTGTTTGCGTTCGGTCCGCTGTCAGGTCTGGCGGATATCAAGAAGGGACTGCCGGGGACGGAGTTCGCGTCGGTGTTCAATGTCGTCGGCACGGCCGCCGATCCGAACTACAACGGCGCAATCGGCCTCGTGCCCGATCCGGAATCGACGCCGCCCGGTCAGCTGACGGGGCATGTCGATCCACGCCAGATCATGGACGTGGGCGTGATGAACGGCAACATGCCCGCGCCGACGATGGCCATCGACGAAGACGACGAGTTCTTCCTCACGCTGACCAACGTCGGGATGATCATGCGCCCCGATCTTTTCGAGCAGCACACGGTGCACTTTCACGGCTATCCGAATGCGTCTGCGTTCTATGACGGCGTGCCGGATGCGTCGGTGGCCATCAACATCGGCGCGAGTTTCACGTACTACTACCTTGCGCCCGATGCGGGCACGTACTTCTGGCACTGCCACATCACGCCGCCCGAGCATCTGCAGATGGGCATGGTTGGCCAGATTTTCGTGCGTCCGCGTCAGAACCGCGTGACGAACGGCACGCTCTATCACGCGCTGATCCAGCAGCAGAGCGATCCACGCACGGCTTGCGGCAGCGATGTTCTCTGCTCGACGCCCGTGCCGCCGCAGAACAGCGTGCTGCATGTGAAGAACAGGAGCAACACGCCGACGCTCTATGCCTACAACGACGGCGACGGTTCGACGGCGTATGACGTCGAGTATCCCGTGCAGATTCACGGTTTCGATCCGAACTTCCACTTCGTGGGCATGACGTTCAATCCGGAGCCCTTCACCGACATGAAGGACAAGTACTTCATGCTCAACGGCCGCAGCTATCCGGACACCGTGTCGCAAGGGCCGATGCAGACGCCCGTTGCCGACGGCTCGCAGCATTTCTCGCAGCCGCTGCCCGCACTCATCAATATCCCGGCGGGCGGCAAGGCGCTCCTGCGCATTTCGGATCTCGACGTCAGCGAGTTTCAGACGCTTGCGTCGCTTGGCATTCCGATGCATGTGATCGGCGTCAACGCGCGGCTCCTGCGCGATCTTGCCGGCAACGACATGACCTATCTGACCAACTCGATCACGCTCGGCGGCGGCGAGTCGATCGACGTGATTCTCGATGCGAGCGACACGACCCGCTACTCGGCGGGCCAGATTTTCTATCTGTACACGCCGAACCTCGACCACCTGTCGAACGATGCCGAGAACTTCGGCGGATTGATGACCGAGGTCCACATCTGCCATTCGGTGGACCCGACCACGAAGTCCTGCACCTAGGAGATGAGCCGTGGGCAACATCATCGACAACTTCCGACGCACACGCTACACGCGGCGTGGCTCGGCGCCGCGTTTTACGCTGTTCCACGCGCTGCTCTGCGCAGCCGTCGTCGCGCTGCTCTACTGCGTCAACGCGCACGCGGCCGCGCCGGGCATCACGGGCACGAACTTCGATCTGTCGGCCGAGGCCAACCGCATCAGCCAGCCTGACGGCGCGAGCGTCTACGCGTGGGGCTACGGCTGCCGCACCGCGCCCTCGGGCTTTTCTCCCGCCACCGTTGCGGGCGCGAACTGCCCGAGCATGCAGGTGCCTGGGCCGACGTTGATCGTGAGGCAAGGCGACAAGGTCACCGTCACGTTGACGAACAACCTGCCCGAAGCGGCGGGCAATACGTCGATCCTGTTTCCTGGCTTCCAGGTCTGCGCCGCCGTATTGAATCCGGACGGCACGTGTCCAACGACGCTCACGGGCGTGCCGGGGCTGCTCACGCGCGAGGCGACACACGGCAACAGCGTGACCTACAGCTTCATCGCGTCGACACCGGGCACGCACAGCTATTACAGCGGCACGCAGAGCGACCTGCAGGTCGAGATGGGCCTGTCGGGCGCGATCATCGTGCTGCCCACATCGACGCCCACCACGTCGGGCGGCGCGCTCGCCGTCCCCGCTGGCTGTCGCGCGGTTCAGTCGACACTGCCCGACGGCCAGCCCGATTTTCGCAACGCTGCTGCCGCTTACGACCATCCGTTGGCCTGCTACGACCGCGAGTACCTGTTCCAGTTCTCCGAGATGGACCCGCGCATTCATACGCAGGCCGAGCAGGAAGCGGCCAAACCGTGCTCGCAGGCGACGGGTTGCATGAGCGTCGAAACCGAGCCGTACCGCCCCGCGTACTTCATGATCAATGGCCGCTCGATGCCCGACGACATGGACCCGAACTATGCGCAGCAGTATCCGCATCAGCCATACAACGGCAATCCGCACATGCATCCGGGCGAACTCGTGTTGCTGCGCGTGATCGGTTCGGGCCGCTGGCAGCATCCGTTCCACGAGCACGGCAATCACGTGCGCGTGCTCGCGCGCGACGGCAATCTGCTGTTGAGCAAAATGGACGCGACGAAGCTCGCCGGGCCGCTGCTCTTTACGACGACCACGACGCCCGGCCTCGCGATGGACGGCATCTTCTACTGGACGGGCAAGGGGCTCAACTGGGACGTCTACGGACACACGGCGGGCGACGGCAGCGTCTGCGTTCCGGATGCGAACGGTTACTACACCGTCAACAGCAATCCGCCCGCGCCGCTGAACGCGCCGAACTACTACGAGTGGTGCGCCGATCACAACAAGCCGCTCGAAGCGCATCCGTTCGGCAATGTCGGCAGCGGCGGTCCCGTGACCTTGCCCGATGCGCGTCTGCTGACGAACGGCCCGTGGTACGGCGGCAGTCCCTATCTCGGACCCGACGCGACGATTCGCGCGACCTCGTTCACGGGCACCACGCCGCCGAGCGGAACGATCGCGAATTCGCCGACATCCGAAGCCGGGTTCGCCTACATGTGGCATTCGCACAATGAGCGCGAGATTACGACGAACAACATCTTCCCAGGCGGAATGATGATGATGATGCTCGTCGATCCGCAGGCGTTCACGATCAACGAAGGCAATTAACGAGACGGGGAGAATCGCGATGAGAGCCTGCGATTTCAAAAGGACGCTTGCCGGCCTCGTGAAGGCGGGTGTCGTGGCGTCGATGCTGATGACGGCGAGCACGATGGTCTGCGCGCAGAGCGTGACGCTGACGGCCAAGGCCCAGACGATTGCACTTCCCGATGGACAGGTCGTGCCGATGTGGGGCTACAGCTGCTCGGCCGCGGCCGTCGCGCCCGCCACCTGCGCGGCGACCAATTCCGGCGCGGGTGCGAACTGGTCACCTGTCGTGATCACGACGCCGCCCGGCTCGCTGACGATCAATCTCACGAACAGCCTGCCCGCGCAGGTGCCGACGTCGCTCGTGATCGTCGGGCAGCTCGGCGGCGGTCTCGGCAACACGGCGACCACGTCGCCAAGTCCCGTTCACGCGACCCAGACGGCAACGACCTGGCCGATCGCCGGCACGGGCAGCGGCGCGAGCTTCACGCCGCCGACGCAAGGCCCGCGCGTGCAGTCGTTCTCGAGCGAAGTGAATACGGGCAGTTCGAGCGCGCTGACCTGGAACAATCTGCGCCCCGGCACCTATCTGATCGAATCGGGCACGCACCCGTCCATCCAGGGGCCGATGGGTCTGTACGGCGTGCTCGTCGTCACGACGCCTCCCACGGCCGGTTCGACGCAAGGGCAGGCTTACCCCGGCATCCGATACGACGCGGATCTGCCGCTGGTGCTCGGCGAAATCGACCCGGTGCAGAACCAGGCCGTCGCCACGGCCGTGGCCACACCGGGCTTCAGCGAAACACGCGTGTGGTCCGGTCTCTCGGGCGGCTGCGGCGATCCCGCATCGGCGACCTACGGAACCTGCTATCCACCCGCGGTGAACTACGATCCGCGCTACTACCTGATCAACGGTGTCGCATTCGACCGGTCGAATGCCAATGGCTCCGCGTTCCCTGTCACGGCGCCCGCTGCAACCCCCAGTTCGACGGGCCAGATACTCCTGCGTTTCGTGAACGCCGGTTTGCGCATGCACGTGCCATCCGTGGTCGGCGCGCAAACGGGCCTGCCGCCCGTGTCCGGCTTCTCGCTGATCGCGGAGGACGGCAACCTGCTGCCCGGCAATCCGCGCGTGCAGAGCGCGGTGTTTCTGGCCGCCGGCAAAACCTACGACGTGCTGATGAACTCGGTCCCTGCGGGCGCGCTCGCGTTGCCCGTGTTCGACCGTCAATTGAGCCTGTCGACCAACAACCAGCGCGACGGCGGCATGCAGGGCTACATCAGCGTGAACGGCGGCGCGTTGCCGACTTCCGCGGCAGGCAACGTGAACGCGAAGGCGAATCCGGATTCGTACTTCCTCGTCGCGGGTAACACGCTGACGGTCTCGGACCCCGGCAAAGGGCTGATCGCAAACGACGTGGGCGTCTACGGCGTGCAGATCAAGACACAGCCGACGGGCGGCACGCTCACGCTGAATCCGAACGGCACCTTCACGTATGTACCGAATGCGGGCACCACATCGGACAGCTTCACCTATCAGGCAAACGGCAACGCCTCGCTGACCGCGACGGTGACGCTCGCCGCATGTTCGGCGGGCTCGAACTGCCTGTCGGGGGCGCCTGTCGCATCGGATGACGCGTTCAGCAGCAACATCGCGTCGCAGTTGCACATCGGCGCGCCGGGCGTGCTCGGCAACGACCGCGATCCGGCGGGGCTGCCGCTGACGGCTTCGATCGTCGGCGGTGCGTCGGGCGGCACGGTGACGCTCAACGCGGACGGCTCGTTCAACGCTGTGCCGAGCGTGGCACCCGTCGGCAATGCGACGTCGACGGTCACGTTCAAGTACAAGGCCGTCAACTCGCAGAACACGGCGAGCGGGGCCGCGACTGTCACGGTGAGCTTCAAGGGCGGCAGCGGTCTCGCTGTCGCGGTGAAGGATGCGAAGACGGGGACGACAATCAACGACTACCGCTGGATCATCGAAGAAGACCGTACCTTCCAGATCGATCCCGCATGCCAGGTGAACTCGTCGACGCGGCCCGCGACCTGTCCGCCGCTGCCCGTGCCGAGCCTCGGCACGAGCTTCCACACGAGCTACATGCCCGTCGTCGCGGCGGGATGCGTCGGCACGGTGTCGTGCGAATCGGGGCAGACCGTGTTCGATCCGGGTACGAATACGCACGTACCCGCCGTGTGCGACGTCGGCAACGGCGTGTGCCGCACGGATTCGGCCCAGCAGACGGCTGTCGATCCATCGCAGGTCGCGCTCGATCCGACGAAACACTACTACCTGTCGATCCTTCCGGGCGACGCCGGCAACACCTTCACGAACGGCGCGGGCGCGCCGCAGCCGGTCAATCCGAGCAATCCGGACGGTCCGCAACGGCAGTTCGACATTGCGAAGGATTGTCCGTCGGGTCCGGGCGGCGCGGACTTCGCGCCCGGCACGGGCACCTGCGGCCACGCCATGGGCGGCGCGCCGATCGCGCCCGCGCAACATGCCGTCAACGTGCTGCTGCAGCAGACTCCGCTGCAGACGGCGAAGATCTCGGTGTTCGTGTTCGAAGACGATGCACCCGTCAACGGCGAGGTCGATGTGAGCGGCGGCACGGATGCATTCGGCACGGCACGCGAGCCGGGCCTCGGCGGCTTCGAAATCAAGCTGTTCGACGACGCGGGCGGCACGGGCGACGCGACCGGCCAGATGACCTACGACATGTTCAACATGCCGCTGTCCAATTCGCTGCAAGGCACGATCGACCCGAGCACCGGCCTCGACGCGTGCCCGATCACGAAGGCCGCGAACGACGGCCTGGTCGGCATGATCCCGACCTGTCCGAAGTTCGAATCGGACGGCAAGACGATGTCGCCGCTGGTGGGCCAGGCGATCATCGCGAACCTGATGCCGGGACGCTATGGCGTCGTCGCGACGCCGGCCGCGGACCGCATCGCGAAGGGCGAAGAGTGGCTGCAGACCAATACGCTGGACGGCCAGAAAGCGCACGATGCGTTCATCAAGGTGGGCGGCCCCGCCTACTTCCAGGAGTTCGGACCGGCTGGCTTTCACGTGACGATCGGCTTCGCGAATCCGAAGATCATCAACGCGCGGCTGCCGGGCGTCTGCAAGGGCGTGCCGTGCAACAACGGCGTCACGGGCAAGATCACGAACCTGCACTACAGCCGTCCGCCTAACGAAAACCTCTACAGCAGCGGCTCGCGCGATTCGCTGAGCTTCACGCAATGCTACGTGAGCGTCGGCGATCCCGATCTCGAAGACATCGCGTTCACGAAATGCAACGCGGACGGCACGTTCAGCATCAGCGGCCTGCCGGATGGTCTGTTCCGCATCACGGTGTTCGACCAGTGGAACGACCAGATCGTCGACGGTCTCGCGACGGCGGTGCAGCTCAAAGGCGGACAGACGCAGAACGTCGGCGACCTGGCCGTGCTGCAATGGCACACGAACCTTTACACGCGCAGCTTCATCGATACGAACGGCGATGGCGTGTCGCAGGACAGCGAGCCGGGTCTCGCGCTCGTGCCGACCAATATCCGCTTCCGCGACGGCAGCTATTCGAACTTCAACAACACGGACCTGAACGGTTACGCGTCGTTCAACGAGGTGTTCCCGCTCTTCAACTGGTACATCGCGGAGGCCGACACGACGCGCTACAAGCAGACGGGCGTGCATGTGGTCTACGACGCGGGCGGCCCGCCTGACGGCACGCCTGGCGGCGGGGGCTCGTCGATCGCGGCGAACTACGCGAACACACTGGAATCGTCGACGGCGCATCTGCCGAACGCGTTGCGCGTGCCGGGCGCGATCTACTGCAACGACGCGGACTGCAATGACCGCACGGGCACGAATCCGTCGACGGGTCGCATCGATCCGCCGTGGGTCACGACGATGGGCTGGCAAGGCTTCTCGGGCCAGAACTCGTTCATCGAATTCGGCAAGGCGCCGTATGGGACGAACGAGAACGGCGGCATTCATGGCGAAGTGATCTACGCATCGACGCGCCCGTTCGACGATCCCGCTCTGCTGATCCATACGAGCTGGACGCCCGACGTGCCGAACGTGACGGTCAACCTGTACGCCGAAGGCACGGCCGCCGACGGCACGCAGAGCCTCACGCTCGTCGATACGACGAAGACCAGCAGCTGGGACGACTGGGCCCAGGGTTTCCGTTCGGATGGCGTGCCGAACATGAACTGCCCGGGCCAGGAAACCACCGATCCGTTCTTCTTTACGCTGAAGGACAGCCCGCAATGGCTCGACCCGCAAAAGCGGACGCTGCCCATGCACGCGCAGTTCAAGTGCTATGACGGCATGCACGCGTTCAACCAGCTGCAGCCCGCGCCGTACGACGGGATGTACCAGTTCCCGAGCGTGACGGACCGTGATCCGCAGAAGGGCACGCCGAAGGGTTCGAACTGCACGGTCTGCAGCAAGCTCGCCGATGGCTCGTACATGCTGCCTGCGGGCAAGTATGTGGTCGAAATCATCGTGCCGCCGGGCTATGAGCTCGTGAAGGAAGAAGACAAGAACATCCTGATCGGCGACAACTACATCGCGCCTGTCACGCAGCAGTTCGGCGGACTGGGCAACATCTTCATTCTGCCCGACCAGGCGGCGGTGAACGCGACGTACAACCGCAACAACGCGCAGAACCCGACTACGGATCTCGGCTCGTCGCCGCGCCACGAAGGCGACACGGGCAGCGTCGAGACGTTCTGGCCGTGCGTCGGCGCGCTGCGTGTGGTGCCGGACTACATCAGCCTGTTCCCGGGCTCGCAGGAAGTCGCGCCGTTCGCGGGCGCTTCGCGGCACCTGTGCGACCGCAAGGAAGTCGTGCTGACCAACCAGATGTCGGTGCTCGCGAAGTTCTGGGTGTTCAGCTCGACGCACGTGGCTGCGCACTTCACCGGCTTCATGCTCGATGATTTCTCGTCGGAGTTCGATCCGTACTCGCCGCAGTTCGGCGAAAAGTTTGCGGTGCCGAACGTGCCTGTTTCGATGAAGGATTTCGCGGGCAACGAAGTGAGCCGCATCTATTCGGACCAGTGGGGCATCTTCAACGGATTGAATTATTCGACGTGGGAAGTGAACCCGCCGAACCCGACGGGCTATGCGCCGACGATGATGGTCGCCTGCATGAACGATCCCGACATGCCGGACCCCGCGCATCCGGGGCAGACGATCCGCGATCCGCTGTTCAACCCCGCGTACAGCCAGTTCTGTTACGAGATTCCGTTCATGCCCGGGCAGACGCAGTACATGGATACGCCTGTCGTGCCCGTGTCCGCGTTCGCAGACGGCTACAACCCACCCGATTGCGCGTATCCGGACGCGACGCCCGCGATCTCGTCGGTGACGGGCGACACGAGCAACGGCGGTGCGGGTCCGTGGGTGAGTCAGGCCGGCCATACGCTGACCATCAAGGCGCTCGGCGACCAGCAGGTGCCGAACCATGCGTACGGCGGTCCCGCTGCGACGACTTCGCCGTATAACCAGAAGTTCGTCACGCGGCACTATGGTTTCGGCGCATCGCAAGGCACCGGGACGGTGACGGTCGGCGGCGTGAATGCGCACGTGAACGCGTGGTCGGATACCCAGATCAACATCACGGTGCCGACGCTCTCCGCGAACCAGTCGAGCTGCACGATCCAGCAGCGCGGCGTCAATACGCAGACGCGCTGCGGCGAACTGGTCATCACGTCGAACAACGGCAAGAAATCGATCGATACCGTGACGGTCACGATCGGCGGCAAGGCACCTGCCTATGTCGGCGGCGAGAATGGGACGAACAACGCGATCCAGACGGCCATCGACAAGGCGACCCCTGGCGACCTGATCATCGTCGGGCCGGGCAACTACAGCGAAATGCTGCTGATGTGGAAGCCCGTTCGTCTGCAAGGCGTGGGCGCGCCTGCCGTGGTCGTGAATGCGAACACGCATCCGTCGGGCAAGCTCGACCCGTGGCGCAGACAGGTCGACTGCCTGTTCGGCGTGGCGCTCAACGGCGGCCTGATCTCGTCAGGCAATGCGTACGATCCGTCCGGCGCGTATGCGTGCTCCGCCGCGATGCAGCGCCAGGTGGACGCGATTCCGCTCGAACCGACCGTCGGCTGGGACAACACGTTGAACGGGAACCTCGGCGAACTGCTGATGGAGCCGACCTTGATGGGCGCGTATGAAGGCGCGGCTATCACCGTGCTCGCGAAGGGCGTGCGCGACGTGCGCGTGGGCGGCAAGCTGCAGCCTGATCCGAACTGCACGGCCAACGGTATCTGCACGCCGCTGACGGCCAGCAACGCGGACTGCAACACCTACTCGAGCAACTTCCTGTGCAACCCGTCGCGTGTCGACGGCATCACCTTCACGAACAGCTCGCAGGGCGGCGGCGGCATCTTCCTGCACGGCTGGAACCACTACACGGAGGTGTCGAACAACCGCGTGTTCAGCAACGCAGGCACGCTGACAGGCGGGATCACGATCGGTCAGGTGGAAGTGCCCGACGGCACGATCGCCAACGATGGCTTCACGGAGGAGCCGTTCGCGTACAACACGCATGTCAACGTGCACCACAACTCGGTGACGTCGAATGCTGCGTACGGTGACGAGATCAACTCGACGACGCCTTCGTCGGCAGCGGGCGTGACGTTCTGCTCGGGCGCGGACAACTATCACTTCAACTACAACTGGGTCTGCGGCAACATGAGCAGCGGCGACGGCGGCGGTGTCGCGCACTTCGGCTTCAGCTACAACGGCGATCTGTCGCACAACTGGATCCTGTTCAACCAGAGCAACAACCCGACGCTGCCAACTTACGGCGGCGGGCTGATCGCCCAGGGCGTTCCGCCCGACGGCACGTTCTGCGAGAACTCGACCGTGGATATCGACTGCGCGCCGCAGCTGTCGGACGGCGTCGGGCCGGGTCTCGTGATCGACGGCAATCTGATCGTCGGCAATACGGCCGAAAGCGGCAAGGGCGGCGGCCTGCGTCTGCAGAACATCAATGGCACGGACGTGCAGCGCAGCCCGCGCAACCGCAACCGCTGGTACGAGGTGAGCGTGATCAACAACATCATCGCGAACAACGTGGCGGGCTGGTCGGGCGGCGGTGTGTCGGTGCAGGATGCCGTGCGGGTGAACTTCATCAACAACACGGTGATCTCGAACGACTCCACGGCATCGGCGGGCGTGCTGTTCAACACGGCGCTCGCTGCGCAGGCCAACGTCGGTCCGCCGAACTGCACGACGGTCGGCTCGGAAACGACCTGCAGCCCGATCACGACGTCGACGATGCAGCCTTCCGGCCTCGAAACCGCGAAGCATACGCAGAACTTCCTGACGGCGTTCACGGCGGGCGGCGCGGGCTGTCCTGCTGGCGAGGACTGCAGCCACTACTCGTTCCCTGTGCTCAGGAACGACGTGTTCTGGCAGAACCGCACGTTCTTTATCACCGTGGGCGGGCTGAACCCGAATATCCCCGGCTTGCAGAACATCGTCACACTGAACCCGACGTTGAACCAGGCGGGTCATCAGACGGGCTTCTGCGATCCGAAGGCGGTGTACTGGGATATCGGCGCCTATGGCGATACGAAGCCGTCGGACCACTCGTCGGGCATGAGGCTCGCACCGCAGTATTCGATCATCACGGATGCGGGTGACTATCCGAATGCGCACAACAGCTCGGCGAATCCGAACGTGGTGAGCCAGTACTGCAACGGCGCGCGGGTACCGCCCGAAGGCGGCGGCAACGGCTTCGCGGTGCCGCCCGGCATTGCGGATACCGTGCTGCCCAATCCGCTGTTCGGTCTGCTGCCGTCGGCGACGCCGGATGAAGGCAACCAGTGGATCAACATGTCGTACGGGCCGCTGTCGCTGTTCAACATGACGGTGAGTTCGGGCAGCACGAACTATGGCGTGCCGCTCGGCAACTACTCGATCAAGACGGGTTCGCCTGCCGTCAATGCGGGCACGAATGCGGGTGCACCGAATCACGACTTCTTCGGCACGCAGCGTCCGCAGAGCGGCAGCTACGACATCGGCGCGGTGGAGTTGCCACGCACGGGACTGTTCGCAGGCGGCAACCTGCCGTTCGCACCGGGCGCGCTGCTCGATCTGCTCAATCAGGTCCTGGGCAGTGGGGCAACGGGCACGGCCAGTCCGCAGGCCAATGCGCCTTCGACGGGAGCGGTGCAATGAGACGCGTCGTCACAGCGGCGACCTGGGTCTGCTGTGCCGCATTGCCGGCGATGCCGGCAGCGGCGCAGCAGGCACAGCAGGCGGCAGTGCATGGCAATGCGCCGCACGCGTCGCGCTATGAGCCGATGAAGCTCACCGCGCACGCGCGCACCTTTTACCAGTCAGTGCGGGGCATCGACAGCCTGAGCGTCCGCCGCACTGCGTCGGGCAATCTGCTGCGCTTCAGTTACCGCGTGACGGACCCGGCGCTCGCGAAGCTGCTCGGCGACAAGAGCACGACGCCTTATCTGTACGGCGAGGCCAATCATGTGCTGCTCGAAGTGCCCGTGATGGACAACATCGGCCAGTTGCGGCAGACGGGTGCGCTCGAGGTGGGCCAGCAATACTGGATGGTGTTTTCCAACAAGGGCAATCTGGTGAAGGCGGGGGACCGCGTCAACGTACTGATCGGCTCGTTCCATATCGACGGGCTGGTCGTTCAATAACGTGTGCGCGGCACGACATTGAGGAGATCGACATGAACCGGGGCTTTCGGACGATTGTTTCGATGGCGGGCGTAGTGGCCGCGAGCTTCGCTGCGCACGCCGCGCTGGCGGCGGGCGGCGGCGGGATGAGCGCGACGCAGGTCGTCGAACGCAACATAGCGGCGCGCGGCGGACTGCAAGCCTGGCGCGCCGTCAACACGATGACATTGAGCGGACAGATCGACGTGGGTGGCACGAAGCCCGTCAAGCTGCCGTTCGTCATGACGATGAAGCGGCCGCACAAGAGCCGCTTCGAACTGAACTTCGACAACCAGATCGCCTACCAGGTCTACGACGGCAGCCAGGGGTGGAAAGTGCGTCCATTCCTCGGCCGCAACGTCGCAGAACCCTATACGGCTGCCGAGGCGAAATCGGCGGCGGAAACAGCCGATCTCGACGGGCCGCTGGTCGACTATGCGGCCAAGGGCAGTCAGGTCACGCTGCAGGGGATGGAAACGATCGACGGGCACCGTGCCTACAAGCTCCTGTTGACCACCAAAGATCACGCGCAACGGCATGTGTGGATCGACGCGTCGAGCTTTCTCGAAGTCAAGGTCGAAGGCGATCCGCGCAAGCTCGATGGACGCATGCATGTCGTGTCCGTCTACTACCGCGATTACCGGCGCGAGGGAGGCTTGATGGTGCCGCATCTGCTCGAGACACAGGTGACGGGCGTGAAGCAGAAGCATCAGATGACGATCCAGCATGTCACGGTGAACCAGCCCGCCGACGACGCGCTCTTCGCGA
Organism: Paraburkholderia largidicola; assembly: GCF_013426895.1. Taxonomy (NCBI): domain Bacteria; kingdom Pseudomonadati; phylum Pseudomonadota; class Betaproteobacteria; order Burkholderiales; family Burkholderiaceae; genus Paraburkholderia; species Paraburkholderia largidicola. The sequence continues at coordinate 103,467 of NZ_AP023176.1, forward strand.
AGCCGCAATTACCCGCGCAGCCGCAACCGGCGCCCGCCAGGGTCGCCGCGAAATGACGCCACGTCGATGAGGTCACGATCATGAAACGCATCGCCTCACGGTTGCTGGCGGTCTGTGTGTCCGCGCTCGCGTGGGCGCAGATGCCTGCCGCCGCGCAGCCGCTTACGGTCGACGAGATCATCGTGAAGAATGCGGCCGCGCGCGGCGGCGTGGACGCATGGCGCAAGGTCCACACGATGATCTGGATGGGGCATGTCGAAAGCGCGAATGCGCCGACACCGAATGCGCCGTTCATGCTGGCGCTGCGACGGCCCAACAGCACGCGCTTCGAGATCACGGCGATGAACCAGCGGATCGTGCGCGTGTTCGACGGCAAGGAAGGGTGGAAGATCCGGCCGTCGTCGGGCGGCGCGCCCGATGTGCAGCCCTACGCGCCCGCAGAAGTCCGTTATGCGCGCGACGAACAGGTGATCGACGGCCCGCTGCTCGATCACGTGGCAAAGGGCATTGCCGTATCGCTCGACGGCATGGATGCCATCGAAGGAAAGGACGCTTACCGGCTTGCCGTCACGCTGCCGTCGGGCGCGCATCGCCATGTATGGGTCGACGCCGCTTCGTTTCTCGACGTCAGGTACGATCGCGAAGCGCCGGGTCTGTCGGGCGCGCCTGTGAAGATCGAGGTGACGTATCGCGACTATCGCGAGGTCGACGGCGTGCAGGTGCCGTTCGCGATCGAAAGCGGTGTGGCGGGCGCGGCGAAGAAAGACCGGCTCGTGCTCGAGCGGGTGTCCCTGAATCCGCCGCTCGAAGACGCGATGTTCGTCAAGCCGTTGGTGCCGGGGCGGCGCGCGTCGGTGGCAGTCGGCGCGGGCGGTATGCCTGCGCCGCGTTCCGCGTTTGCTCCGGCGCAGTAACGATCATGCCCGGCCTCGTCGCAACGGCCACTGTGTTTGCACGGCGGCTGCTCGTTGCGAGCGCGTTGGCGGCCGCGTTGCTGGTGTCCGCACATCACGCGTTCGGGGCGCCGCCCGTCGACGCCGGCGAAGCGATCTTTCGGGAAGGCATTGCCGGCGACGGCCGCCCCGTCGAAGCGACGCATCAGGGGCAACTCGCGATGCGAGGCGCAACGGCCGCCTGCATGAACTGCCATCGACGCAGCGGGCTTGGCGCGAAGGAAGGCAACACGGTCATTCCGCCCATTGCCGCGCAGTATCTGTTTCATCCAGCCACGAACAACCCGGATGAGTTGACGGTGCCGTTCATCGACGGCATGCGTACCAGTCGCGAGCCGTACACGGAAGCGACACTCGCGCGCGCAATCCGCGAAGGCATCGATTCCGAAGGCAAGCCGCTCGGCTATCTGATGCCGCAATTCGATCTGAGCGATGCGGACATGCATGCGCTGATCGGCTATCTGAAAACACTGGACAGACGCAGGGCGCTCGGCGTCACGGACACCGTGCTGCACTTCGCAACGATCATCACGCCCGACGCCGACCCTGTGAAGCGGCGCGGCATGCTCGATGTGCTCGAACATTACTTCGCTGACAAGAACGCTGCGCCGTTGGGTGCGACGCCCGCGTTGCGCTCGTCGCGCAAGATGATGTTCATGGTCAACCGGCGCTGGGAACTGCATGTATGGGAACTCCACGGGCCGCCCGAGACGTGGCAGGCGCAATTGCGGGAGTATCTTGCGAAGCAGCCGGTGTTCGCCGTGCTGTCGGGACTCGGTGGCAGGAACTGGGCACCTGTCCATGATTTCTGCGAGCGCGAGCAGGTGCCGTGTCTGTTTCCGAACGTCGAGGTGCCAGTCGAAAGGGAACACGACTTTTATTCGATGTATTTCTCGCGAGGCGTGCTGCTCGAAGCGGAACTGATTGCAAAGCGGATTCGCGAGCCCGCCAGTTCTGCTGCGGCGCGACCGGTCAAGGCCGTGCTGCAGGTGTATCGCGCGGGCGATAGCGGCGAGGCCGCGGCGCAGGCGCTTGCCGCGGATCTGAAGAAGCAGGGCATCGCCGTCGAGAATCGCGCGATGCCAGCGAACGCGCACGTAGCGTCGGCGCTGCGAAGCGCGTCGCACGCGGATGTGCTCGTGCTATGGCTCAGGCCGCCCGACCTTGCCGCGCTCGGCGACGCGCCGGCTGCCTCGGTGGCCGTGTATGTGTCCGGGCTGATGGGCGGGCTCGACCGCGTACCGCTGCCAGCGCACTGGCGCGACAACGCAAGGCTCGCGTATCCCGTCGATCTGCCGCAAGGCCGGCGCGTGCGCGTCGACTATGCGTTCGGCTGGTTCGCGATACGCCATATTCCCGTCGTCGACGAACGTGTGCAGGCCGATACCTATCTGGCGTGCGGGCTGCTCGCCGAAACGCTGAGCCATATGGTCGATGCCTTCGTACGCGACTACCTCGTCGAACGTATCGACGACATGCTCGAACATCGCATTCTCACCGGCTACTATCCGCGCCTCACGCTCGCACCTGGGCAGCGTTATGCATCGAAGGGCGGATACATCGTGCGCTTTGCCGAGCCGGACAGACTGCGCGTGGTCGCGGACAGCGACTGGATCGTGCCGTAGCGTTGGTCGCAGTGGCGATGTTCAACTGCTCGCAGGCAGCAACCGCCGGTATTTGTCGAGCACGCGCGGCACATACGAACGCGTTTCGGGAAACGACGGAATCCTGTAGCCCGCGCGTATCACCGCGTTCTCGCCCGCGTTGTACGCAGCGAGCGCCAGTTCCATATCGTCCTTGAAGAGATCGAGCAAAAAGCGCAGATAGCGGGCGCCCGCAAGCACGTTGTCGCGCGGATTGAACATGTCGCCATCGGAGAAGCGGCGCGCCGTGTCCGGCATCAACTGCATGAGGCCCAGTGCCCCTTTGTCGGAGACAGCGTTGGGGTTGTAGCGCGATTCGACGTCGATGACCGCGCGCAACAGTTCGGGCTGCAGATGGAAGGTTTCGCTGGCTTCGGCAATCACGGGTTCGAATTGCGAGGCATCGACATGCGTCGATTGCACGGGCTGTTTCGCGCGGCCCGGTGACGGCGGCGACGCGACGATCACCGACATGCCCGTCTTGCCCGGCATATCGGTCAGCACGATTGCGCCCGTGCTGTCGACCTTGCCGAAAATATCGGCGTGCGCGGACTGCGCCAGAGCCAGACCGAGCACGACGGCCGACAAAACGAATGGCGCGGATGCCATAGGTGCCGGTCGTGTCGCTGCGTGCACGCGCATGATGGATCTCCGCTCGTGCTCTGATTGTGGTGCGCAGTCCAGACGCCAGCAATGGGGCGATCTCCCCTTTTTCTGAGGCGAACGCGGAGGGCTTTCACCCACTGTACAGAAACGTTACAGGTGAGGCGGTTGCCGCAAGGGCGAATTCGTCGGGAGTTTTGGCGCGCATGGGCGCGCAAAGAAAGAAACCCGAAGCGGAGCATACCGTTGGGGTGAAAACTACCTGTTAACTCGCATCTCACTGCTGAACGGGACTTTTTCCAAAGTATTACGGGCGCGTGAAACGGAAAGAAATTGATCAGGATTGAAACGTTTTTGCGCGCAAAAATTACCGATCTTTGACGGTTTTCAAATAGTCAGGCACGCATGCAGGTTCTGCGCGTATGGCAAGCTCCTTGCTCTTTCTGAGCCGGGCGCAGGCCTGACAGGGTATTGCCGGCATGCGTTAGCATAACGAAATATATACGTAATGTTCGAGAAAGTAACAATCGAAAGAAGAAGAATTTTGTGCTCGCTATGTATGGCACGCACACTTACCAGACGAGGAGCCGACCGTGAACATCAAACATCGCGTGATCATCGCAGAGGACCACGACCTGCTGCGCAACGGATTGCGTTCGATGCTGTCGGCGCAAAGCGAATATGAAGTAGTGGGCGAGGCGCGCGATGGGAAGGAAGCGTGTCAGCTCGCCATGTCGCTGGCACCCGACCTGATCCTGATGGATCTGTCGATGCGCGGCATGAACGGCATCGACGCGACGGCAGCGATCAAGCGTCGCTCGCCGCTCGTGCACATCATCGCGTTGACCGTGCATCAGAGCGAGGAATACGTGCGCGAGGCGTTGCGCGCGGGTGTCGACGGTTACGTGCTGAAGGATGTGTCGTTCGACGAACTGCTCTTCGCGATGCGCACGGTCATGCAGGGCAAGAAACATCTGAGCGCGGACGTCTATGGCTTCATGGTCGATTCGTTCGTGACGGGTCGCGAGATCGCCGCGCCGAAGAAAGCATGGGACCTGTTGACGGCCCGCGAACGCAGCGTGTTGAAGCTGATCGCGGAAGGGCGGACCAACCGGCAGGTGGGCCAGTATCTGAACCTGAGTCCGAAAACGATCGAGAAGTATCGCGCGAGCGTGATGCACAAGCTTGCGATCGAGAACGTGACGGAGCTCGTGCTTGCGGCGATCAGCATGGGCCTGCTGACTTCACTCGCGTCGAAATGCGCGGAGCCCGAGACGGACGGCGGGCTGTATCGCTTGCCCGTTGCAGGCACACAGACGGACGGCGCAGCGGGCGAAGCGGAGAAAGGTGCATTGCCGCACATGAGCGGCACGGCGGCGGGCTAGCCGGGACATGCGTGCGCTTCACGCGGCATGCCACGCGAGGCGCTACAGAGGCCAGCATGCCGAGACTTCGGTGCCGTCGTCCCGGATGGCGTTCACGGCGAACGTGCCGCCTTGCGTTTCGACGCGATGCTGCATGCCCGTCAGACCCAGGCCGTTCGAGCGGGCGTCGTCCGTGCGAAGCGGGCGTGCGTCGTAGCCCGTTCCATTGTCGCGTATGGTCAGCAGCAGGTGCGATGCGTTGCGCTGCAGCTCGACGCGAATCTCCGAAGCAGCCGCATGCTTGACGATGTTATTGAGCGCTTCCTGCACCACGCGAAAGATATCCGCCTTGAGATGATCGGGAATTTCGCCGTCTTCGATGCCGCATGAAAACATCACTCGCAGCGTTTCGATGCTTTGCTGAACACGCCGGCAGAGCGCACTCAACGCGGCAGGCAGGCCGAGGCGCTCCAGCGCGAGCGGCCTCAGTTCTCCGCATATCTGCCGCATTTCGCCGATGGTGTCGCGTATCTGCAGGACGGTTGCGTCGAGCAGTTGCGCTGCGTCGTCGGCCTGGCCCCGGCGCAAACGCATACGCGCGTCTTCCACCATCAGCTTGATCAGCGTCAGCGCCTGGCCCATGCCGTCGTGAAGCTCGGCGGCAAGACGCTCGCGTTCGCGCTGCTGTCCCATGGTGAGCCAGGTCGTGGGCTGGCGCGCGTCGTCGGCAGGCGGCTGGGCGCTTCGGGACTTCTCTCCGCGCAGCGACGGGAGCGGCTCGGCGAACAGCATCAGCCGGAGCAGCGCACCGCCTTGGCTCGGTGCAAACGTCTGCTGGTACACGTGCAAAGGCATTCGATGGCCGGTGCGGCCCGTGAGCGTGACGTCGAATGTGCGGAACACGTGATCCGCGCTGTCGCGCATCTGCGCTTCGACGGCCGCGCAATCTTCTTCATGCGCGAGGTCCGCGAGACGCTTGCCGGCGAGATCGGCGCTCGCATAACCGAGTAGCGCGGCGGCGCTGCGATTCGTGCTGACGATCGCGCCTTCGCTGGTCGTCAGGGCGAGCGCGGCGCCGCGCGCGTCGCTGACGTGCGCCGTCTGCTGCGTATGGCGCATGGCGTTGCCCAGCTTGCGCATCGCGTCGATCAGATCACGCAGCTTGAGGGGCGGTTCAGGCGACGTAGTGGCATGCATGGGCGCTCCCGTCTGGTTGACCTGAAAAACTCTGAAGCCGCCATCGGATTGTAGGCCGCGCGCCACGCCCGCGGCAACGGGGCACGTGCTGCGTTTCGTACGGGGAACACCCGCACCGTCTTACGCGGGGTATTACGCTGGTAGAACTCTCCTACTGTGCTTTGGGGAGCTTCATCCAATGACGTCCCCCACACGATTGACGAGACTGGTCGAGCAAGGGCGAATTGCGCGCCGTGCCCTGGTTCGCAGCCCGTTGCTTCATGAAGAGGAGGTCGCGATGAACACCCACAGGCTCGTAATCGGTGCGCTCATTCTGACGGGCGCGGGATTGACGGCGCTACCCGTGTTGAGCGCCGGGGAAGAACAGGCGCCCGCAGCCGATGCGGCGATGACGGCGCAACATCACGATGCCTCGATGAACATGGACGAGGCGAAAGGCGATGACCCGATCGCCGGGACGGTTGCCAAAGACAAGGCAGCGCAAGACAACGCGCCGAACAGTGCCGCGCTACAAGGCATGACGGCGAAGCAACGCGTGATGAAGGAAGCGGCAGCGGCGCAGGCAGCAGCAAAAGCCACAGAAGAAAAAGACATCGCGACGGACGCCGCCGCCGCGCACGAGGCCCACGCAATGCCGGCAGACATGCCGATGGACAACATGCCGATGCCCGCCGCGCATGACACGGCCGCGCCCGCGGACGCCATGCCCACGCACGACGAACAGTCGAAAGACAAGCTTCACTCGATGTCCGGCGAGCACGAGATGCATGCGCATCATCACGACATGGCGCCAGGCACGACACGCACCACGGCGGACTACGCGTTGCCGCCCGTCACGCTGGTGCGCGACGACGGCGAGTCCGTTTCGCTGGTCGACGAACTGAACGACGGCCGCCCCGTGGTGTTGACGTTCATCTACACGTCGTGCACGACGATCTGCCCGATGGTCAGTCAGACTTTCGAGCAATTGCAGGAGGAACTCGGCAGCGAGCGCGACAACGTGCATATGGTGTCGATCTCGATCGACCCCGAAGAGGACACGCCCGCGCGCCTCAAGGCCTACGCTGAGCGCTTCGGTGCGGGGCCGGAATGGCAGTACTACACGGGCACGGTGGAAGCGAGCGTCGCCGCGCAGCGCGCCTTCAACGTCTATCGCGGCGACAAGATGAACCACACGGCCGTCGCGTTCTTCCGCGCCGCGCCGGGCAAGCCGTGGCTGCGCCTGGACGGTCTCGCGACTCCCGACGAACTGTTGAGCGCCTACCACGAAATCGTCGCCCGCAACGGTTCGTGAACCCGCCGCGCGGAGGTGTCAACGTGGAGAAGATCCACCGGGTGCTGATCGCCGAAGACCAGCCGCTGCTGCGCGGAGGGCTGTGCTCGATGGTCCGCGCGTTGCAGCACTACAGCGTCGCAGGCGAGGCGGGCGACGGCGTCGAGGCGTGCAGCCTCGCCGCGACGCTGATGCCAGACCTGATCCTGATGGACCTGTCGATGCCCGGCAGAAGCGGCGTCGAGGCGATCGCGCATATCAAGCGGCAGGCGCCGCAGATCAGGATCATCGCGCTGACCATTCACGCGAGCGATATGCATATGCGCGAGGCGCTGGCGGCGGGTGTCGATGGCTATGTGCTCAAGGACGCGGCGTTCGACGAGCTTGTCGAGGCGATGCGTCTGGTCATGCTCGGCCAGCGCAATGCCACGCTCGACGAATACGGCGCACGGCAGCGCGAGCCGCGTGGCCAGCCTCCGGACGGGCAGCATGCGCAGAGGTGGAGCGCGCTGACCTGCCGCGAGCGCGTCGTGCTGCGTCTCGTTGCCGAGGGCTGCACCAATCGCGAAGTGGGCGAGCAACTGCGCCTGAGTCCAAAAACCATCGAGAAACATCGCGCCAGCCTGATGCGCAAGCTCGGCGTATCGAATGCGACGGGGCTCGTGCACGCGGCGCTCGATCTCGGCGTGCTCGCGCTGCCCGAGGATACGGGCAATGGGTTGAACTACTTCGTTTGAACGGCAAAGAACTGGAGGGTCTTTACCCATCTGTTTGCACGAGTCTCCCTACTTCGCGCCCATGCGGGCCTGAACAAGAATGCTCACAGGCGTCCGGCCTGCGCGACACGCGCGGCATTCCACAGGGAGGACCACACCGTGAGCGACATCCCGTTCATGTCCACATGCGGCAGATCCATCGATACGCATGCACGGCAAGCAGTGCGCGAGAAAGGCTTCACGCTGCTCGAACTGCTGGTGGTCATGGTCATCATCGGCCTGCTGGCGGGTCTCGTCGCTCCGCGCTACTTCGAGCAGATCGGCAAGTCGAACACGAAGATCGCGCGCGCGCAGATCGAATCGCTCGGCAAGGCGCTCGATCAATTCCGGCTCGACGTCGGCGCGTATCCGACCACGGAACAGGGCCTGCAGGCGCTGATGACAAAGCCGCAAGATGCGCCGCACTGGAGCGGCCCCTATCTGCAGAAGGCCGTGCCGCCCGATCCGTGGGACCGCCCCTATCAGTATCGCGCGCCCGGCGAACACGCCGACTACGACCTGTATTCGTACGGCAAGGACGGCCAGCCGGGCGGCTCGGGCGAGAACTCGGACGTGACGTCCTGGTGAACGGTGCGAGGAGAAGCGACGTGAAGTATGTGCTGCGGGTCTTCGATACGAACGGGGCGGTGCAGACGGTGCACGTCGAGAGCGATTCGACGGCGGCGGCCGCGTCTCTCGCTCGCGCGCGCGGGCTGCGTGTCGTATCGGTGCGCGGCGAGCGCGGCCGCGCGCGGTTGCGCCTGCGCACGCCTGCGCTCGCGCGCGGCAAGTTCAATGTCGAACTGTTCGCGCGCGAACTCGCGGCGCTGCTTTCGGCGGGCGTCGGTGTGGTCGATGCGTTGCGCACGCTCGCGAGCAACGAGCGCCGCGAACGTTCCGCCGCCGTGTATCGCGGGCTGTTGCGACGGCTCGAAGAAGGTCAGTCGTTGTCGGCGGCGCTCGAACAGGCCAGCGACGTGTTCCCCGCCGTGCTCGTCGCCTGTGTGAAAGCGAGCGAGCAGACGGGCGGTCTTGCAGACAGTCTCACGCGCTATTCGCGCAACAGCGCGATGCTGCATGAACTGCGAGGACGGGTCGTGTCCGCGGCGATCTATCCGACGGTGCTGCTCGTGGTTGGCGCGGTAGTCGTGCTCTTTCTGTTGGGCTTCGTCGTCCCGCGCTTCGCGACGCTGCTCGAACATAGCGGGCGCGAACTACCGCTTCTTTCTCAACTGCTGATCGCGTGGGGCAGCATGGTTCACGCGCATGGCAAGGAACTCGCAATCGGCTTTGCCGTGTTCGCGTTCGTTGCGTCGATCGTGCTGCGCCGTCCTTCCGCGCGCGACTGGATTGCCGACCGCATGCTCGCGTTGCCGGGCATCGGCGAATACTTTCGTGTGTTCCGTCAATCGCAATTCTTCCGCACCACGGCGATGCTCGTCGACGGCGGCATCCCGGCCATCCGTGCATTCGATCTCGCGCGCGGACTCGTCGGTCGTTCCGATCAGGCATCGCTTGCGGGTGCGCTCGACCAGGTGCGCAACGGCGCAAAGATCTCCGACGCGTTCCAGCAGGCGTCGCTGGCTGATGCGATCACGTATCGGCTGTTGACCGTCGCGGAGAAAACGGGCGGGCTCGGCCCCGTGCTCGACCGGATCGCGGCGTTTCAGGAATCACAGGTGGCGCGTGCAATCGATCTGATCTCACGGCTGATCGAGCCCGCGATGATGATCTTCATTGGCATTGTGATCGGCGGCATTGTCGTGCTGATGTACATGCCGATCTTCGAAATCGCATCGAGCGTTCAATAGCAGGCGAGGATGTCATGGACACGGCGAGCATGGCGAACGGCATCGGCGGGACGGGCGGCGTCGACCTGCGCGACGCGCTGCGCACCCTCGCCGAGCGTCATGGCTCGGGTCTGCGCGCGCTCGAAGATCTGCTTACGCAAATGCCCATCAGCCCCGACGAGGCGCTGGCGCAACTCGCCGTGCAATGCCACATGCAGCCGGTCACGATGCAGGCGCTGAACGCGCTGCAACCGGATTTCGACGTCGTACCGTTCGTCGAGGCGACGACCCGCCTGTGCATCTGCTTTCGCGAGGCCGAAGATTCCGCCGGGGGACGCGGCCTGTTGTTCGTGATCGCCGATCCGCTCGACCGGCGCACGCGCGGCAGTATCGAGCAACGCATGCGCGCGCGGCCTGCCGTGCCGTATCGCTGGGCGCTCGCGAGCATCGGCGACATCACCGCGTGGCTCGCGGTGCGCGAGAAGGACGTGCGCGCGATGGACTCGCTCGCGTTCGATCAGACGACCCAGCATGCCGCCGATCCCGCGTCGCTCGCGCTGACGCTGCAAGGCATCAGCAACGACGACAGCGCCGTCGTGCGCCTGCTGAATTCGACGATCTACGACGCCCTGAAAATGATGGCGAGCGACATCCACCTCGAATGCCGCGCGCATGGGCTGATGATCAAATGCCGCGTCGACGGCGTGCTGACGGTGGTGGGGCGCGTCGAAGGGCGCGACGTCGCGGATCAGGTGCTGTCGCGCGTGAAAGTCATTTCCGAGCTCGACATCGCCGAGCGCCGCGTGCCGCAGGACGGCCGTTTCAAGGCCGTCTATGCGGGCCGCGAGATCGATTTTCGCGTGTCGATCATGCCGAACCAGTTCGGCGAAGACGCGGTGCTGCGCATTCTGGACCGTTATCAGCTGTCGCAGGCGTCGGGCGGACTCACGCTCGAAGCGCTCGGTTTCCAGCAGGAAGATACGCGTTTCATGCGCACGGTTGCGGCGATGCCCTACGGCATGCTGCTCGTCACGGGGCCGACGGGCAGCGGCAAGACGACGACGCTCTACGCGATCCTCACGGAGATCAACGACGGACTCGAAAAGATCGTGACCATCGAAGACCCCGTCGAGTATCAGCTGGGCGACATTCTGCAGATTCCCGTCAACGAGGCAAAAGGGCTGACCTTCGCGCGCGGGCTTCGCTCGATCCTGCGCCATGATCCGGACAAGATCATGGTCGGTGAAATCCGCGATCCGGAGACCGCGCAGATTGCCGTGCAGGCGGCATTGACGGGCCACCAGGTTTTCACGACCGTGCACGCGAACAACGTGTTCGACGTGATCGGCCGTTTCACGAACATGGACGTCGACCCTTACAGCTTCGTATCGGCACTGAACGGCGTGATTGCGCAACGGCTCTTGCGCCAGTGCTGCCCGGACTGTGTCGCCGAAGATACCGTCGATGCCGATGCGCTCGCGCGATCGGGCATCGATCCGGACACGGCGGGCGGCTATCTGTTCCGGCGCGGTATGGGCTGCGCAGCCTGCCGCGGCAGCGGCTATCGCGGACGGCGCGCCGTCGCGGAAGCGTTGCGGATGGACGACGAACTGCGGCAATTGCTGTCCGAACGCGCGCCGCTTATGCAGATCAAGGCGGCCGCATTCCGGCAGGGCATGAAGACGCTGCGAAGTGCGGCAGTCAAGCTCGTGCGGCAGGGCGAAACGACTCTCGAGGAGATCAACCGTGTCACCATGGTCGATTGATTCGCGCGGCGCGGACCTCAACATCGGCATCGGCACACGCGAGGTCGCCGTAGGGCCGTGCAGGCCGCGCTGGATGCCGGCGCGCAAGCCCGCTTCACCCGCGGGCTCGCGCAGTGTGCCGATGCCCGAAACGCAATGGTTCACGCAAGCGGGTGTGTTCGACGCACTGCGCGCAGCGCTCGAGCCCGCGCCGGATAGCGATGCGCCGCAAGCGCCGCGCGTGCCGTCGCGAACGCGCGGCGCCCATATCGTGCTCGACGATTTCTGGGGCAATCACGCGATATTGCGTGGCGATTTCCGCACGTTGCGCGCGCGCGAAGTCGACGAGATCGCGCGCGCGCATTTCGTCGATATCTATGGCGTCGATGGAGAGACCGTCGCCGTGCGCACATGCATGCAGCGTGGCGGACGCGCCATGTTTGCCAGCGCGTTGCCGCGTGCGCTGGTGGATGGCATGGGCGAGGCGAGTGCGTCGGCCGGCGCCCGCATGCTGGCGTTGAAACTGTGCCTGCCTGAAATGCTCAACCGGACGCTGCCCCAAATGCCTCGCGCAAACGCGCTGGTCGTATTCGCCGCGGACGCGCTGATCCAGGCTGTGCTGATAGAAGCGGGCGGCTGGGCCTGTTATGACGCGCAGCGCCTTTTCGCGGGAGACGAATGCGATCCCGCAAAAGTCACGCTGCTCGCGGAACAGGCGTTCGAGCGCTGCGCGGAACGCACGACGCTCAAACGCGAGGATTGCGCGCTGGGCTTCTTTGGCTGCGGCATTGCAGTCGATCTCGCCGCGCTGCAGGCGCGCTTCGCGAGCGTGACTACGCTGGCTGCGCCCAATGCCTGTCAGGCACCCGAGGGCGGCGATAGCCTCGCGCATCATCTGCTGGAGTACGCGCAATGATCCAGCGACTCGACATCGACTTCGCTCGCCGCCGGCCGCGCCTTGCGCCAGCGGGACTCGTCGTGCTGTGCATCGCGATCTGTGCGCTGCTTGCGAGCGGTGTGCGGCTGTGGCAGGCATTCGACGACAACGAGCAGGCGCAGGAACGACTGGACGAAGCGCGTCATCGTGTGCTCGCCAAAGCGCATCTCGTCAGGGCGCAACCAACGCCTGCCGCGATGCATGCGGAGAAGCAGAGTCTTGCGGTGCTGAGTGAACTGACGGTGCCGTGGCAAGACCTGTTGTCGATCGTCGAGGACTGTCCGGACCATGATGTCGCGCTGATCGGCATCGATCAGAACCCGGTACAGAGCCAGATTCGCATCACGGCGGAAGCGAAGAATTTCGACGCAATGATCGCGTATCTGCGCTATCTGCAATCGAGCAAGCTGTTGCGCGAGGCCGTGCTCAACGATCACGAGATCGAAGCCAATGTTCCGGGCACGCCCGTCCGGTTTCAGGTAACCGCCGTGTGGAGCCGCTCATGAACGTCGAGTTTCTCCGCGAGCGCTGCCTGACTTTGCGTTTCGAATGGATGCGGCGCTTCGGCGTAGCGGGCATCGCAGGCATCGCGTTGTTGTGTGCGTCTGCCGTCGTGGCCGATAACGCGATACGCATGCGAGGCGACACGCTCGCGCTGTCGAACGAGGTTCGGCCTGCGCGTGGCGCGAAGAAAGCAGACGTTGCCCGCGACGCGGGCTCATACGCGGATACCGCCGTGCTCGCGAGCTTGCCCGATCTGTTTCCGCGTTTCGCGCATAGCGCGGACGATATCGCCGCGATACTCGCGCACGCCCGCGACAGCAATCTGGCAGTCGGCTCGGCGGAATACGTCATCGTTGCCGATCCGGGCGGACGCTACGTGCGCTATCAGATGTTGCTTCCCGTCAAGGATCAGTACGTCACGATTCGCCGCTTTCTCGCGTCGGTGCTCAACAGCGTGCCGAACGCGGCGCTGCGCGAGATTCACGTCGAACGGCCCGCCGTGGACGGCAGTGTGCTCGATGCGCGCGTCCGGTTCGAACTCGTATACGGGACGGCGCGGCCATGAGTTCCGTTCTCCTTCGCCGCTCTGTGCTGGGCATGTGCCTGATCGCGACGATCGCGCTTTCTGTGAAGGCGTGGCGCGCGCCGGAAGGACAGTCGGCGATGGCGGCGGTGAGTGTCGCGCGTCATGACGCCGCGTCGATGGCTTCTTCGGTTCGGTCCACGGCAAGGCACGACCGCGCGAAATCCCCCGGCAAAGCAACCCAGGCAGCGAGCGAAAAGACTTCGAACGAGAAGCTCGCGGCATTGCGAAAGCCCATGTCGCTCGAATCGCGCAACAACCCGTTTGCCGCGTCGTCGTGGCTGCCGCCTCCGCCCCCGCCGGTACAGGCCGCGCCCGAGCCCCCGCCGCCGCCGACCGCGCCGCCCGTGCCTTATGTGTACCTCGGCAAACTGGACGGCTCGACGCTCAAGCCACGCGTCTTCCTGAGCAGTGGCGATCAGTTGCTGATCGTGTCTCAGGGAGAAGTGGTCGATGGACAGTACCGCGTCGAGTCGATTTCCGACGCCGACATCGTACTGATGTATCTGCCGTTGAATCAGAGGCAGGTCATATCGATGCAAAGCGAAGGAAAATGAGGGAAGGAAAATAAATGACAGCCGCATGCAGCCGCGATCGGAGCCGCAACGGGGACAGCGGCTCATCTACGCGCTATCCACCGCAGTCCGCGCCCCTCACGCATGGCTCGCCCCGTGTGCCGATCTCGAAGCGCCAGGCTGCGTGCATCGCCCTGGCCGTGCTGGCGTTGGGCGGTTGTGTGACGCCGCCCGCCACGCGTCAGAACGATCCCACCAACGCACAATTGCAGATCGACTATCTGCACGATCGCGACGCGCGCGTGAATGCGTTGCTCGACGATGCGGACGCGTACCGCGCGAGCTATCAGTACGACCTCGCGGTCAAGGCGCTTGGCCAGGCCTACCAGATCGACCCGACCAGCGAGCGTGGCCGCAAGATCGGCGCCGCGCTCGACCGCGACCGGCGCGACCTCACGAGTTTGCAGGAAGCCGACCGCATGATGCAGCGCGGCTCGTATGCGGTCGCGGAAGAGCGCGTGCATCGGGTGCTGGCGCAGAACCCGACCAATCCGATGGCGCAGCAGATGCTCAGGGATATCCAGGACAAGCGTAATCAGCAGCGCGCGCTGAAGGAGGAAAAGATCACCGCCTCGTCCATCATGCGGACGCCCGTCACGCTGCAGTTTCGCGATGCCAATGTGCGGATGGTGTTCGAAGCGCTGTCGAAAACGACGGGTCTCAACGTGATTTTCGATCGCGACGTACGCGCCGACCTGAAGACGACCATCTTCGTGACCAACGCGACGCTGCAGGACACCGTCGACATGATCCTGATGCAGAGTCAGCTCGACAAGAAGCAACTGAACGCGAACACGCTCTTCATCTATCCGGCGACGCCAGCGAAGGAACTGGAGTATCAGGAACTGAAGGTGCGCACGTTCCAGTTGTCCAATGTCGATGGGAAGCAGATTCAGGGCTTGCTGAAGAGCCTGCTGAAACTGAAGGAAGTGGTGGTCGACGAACGGTCGAACACCGTCACGATACGCGGCACGCCCGATACGATCCGCGTGGCCGAGGAAATGATCGCCGCGCAGGACATTCCCGAGCCCGAGGTGATGATGGAAGTGCAGGTGCTGGAGGTTTCGCACGATCGCATGACCGACCTTGGCATCGAATGGCCGAACTCGTTCACCGTGTCGACGCCCGCCACGGCCAATACCTGGGGCGAGTTGCATCATCTGCCCATCAATGCGCTCAATGTGAGCGGCCTGTCCGCGACGGCCAATTTCAAGCTGAGCGACACGGATGCCAATCTGCTCGCCAGTCCGCGCATTCGTGCGCGCAACAAGGAAAAGGCGCGCATCCTGATCGGCGACAAGGTGCCCGTGATTTCGAGTTCGAGCACGCCGAGCACGAGCGGACCGTCCTATACGCAGATGGTCCAGTACCTCGACGTCGGCATCAAGCTCGAAGTCGAGCCGCAGGTGTATCGGGACGGCGATGTCGGTATCAAGCTGAACCTGGAAGTGAGCAACATCACCAAGGTTATCCAGAGCGACAGTTCGCAGGCAGGGCTGACGACACTCGCTTATCAGATCGGCAC
Source organism: Paraburkholderia largidicola (assembly GCF_013426895.1). Taxonomy (NCBI): domain Bacteria; kingdom Pseudomonadati; phylum Pseudomonadota; class Betaproteobacteria; order Burkholderiales; family Burkholderiaceae; genus Paraburkholderia; species Paraburkholderia largidicola. The sequence continues at coordinate 118,914 of NZ_AP023176.1, forward strand.
GCGCAACGCGTCGACGAGTCTGCGTTTGCGCGACGGCGAAACGCAGATCCTCGGCGGCCTGATTTCCGACCAGGACAGAACGACGGCCGACAAGGTGCCTGGCCTCGGCCAGTTGCCCGTGCTCGGACGGCTCTTCTCCAATCACAACGGCGACCACGTGAAGACGGAGATCGTGCTGCAGATCACGCCGCATATCGTGCGTCCGCAGATCGCCGCCGACGCGGATACGCAGGAAGTCTGGTCGGGCACCGACGTCAACGTGCACTCGGAGCAACTGCGGCTCGACCCGGTCGTCGCGGAACTGGAACCGGCGGTGCCGCGTCCCGTCGTTCGTACGCCCGGCAGTGTGGGCGGCGGCACGACAGGCGGCGCGGCCTCTACGCCGCACAGCAGCACGCAGGGCCGGCCGACCACCCAGCCGCCCGCGAGCGCGTTTGGCCAGTTGCCGCCGGCACCCCGCACGGCGCCGCCGCAGCAGCCGTACGGTGGCCGCTATTCGACCTTGCCTGCGCCGCCGGTGCCGCCCGCTAACGGCGCCACGCCGCCGGCCGATCAAGGCGCTCCCGAGGCGCAGTCGAGCGGCGAGAACGGCAACGGGAACGCGCCACAGATCCCGTCCGCCGCACCCGGCGCGCAGATGGCGCCTCCGCCTGCGCCCGCACCCGCGCTGTCAGCGCCGGCCGCGCCTCCGTCGAACCTCGTGATGCCGCCAGGCGATATGCCGAGCGACAACCCGCTGCGTCCGGTGCAGAACGGCGGGTACTGAGCGATGCCTCGCCTTGTGCGTCCGGACCGTGTTCGCATTGCGCGCCATGCGAGGCCGCGTGGCTTCACGCTGGTCGAACTCGTGATCACGCTTGCGCTGGTCGGCATTCTCGCGCTTGCCGTCGTGCCGTTTTCCCAACTGATCGTGCAGCGCGAAAAGGAGCAGCAACTGAGCGCAGCATTGCGCGAGATTCGCACCGCTCTCGACGCGTATAAGGAAGCAAGCGACGCCGGTCTTATCGAGCGGGAAGCGGAAGCGTCCGGCTATCCGCCTACGCTTGCGGTGCTGGTGGACGGCGTGAAGAACGTAAAGGACCCGAAGGGCGGCCTGCTGATGTTCCTGCGCCGCGTGCCGCGCGACCCGTTCTTCGCTGGCGACGTCGGGACACCGCCCGAAGACACCTGGAGCCTGCGTGCGTTCGGCGACCCGCCCGTGCATGCCGACGGCAGTGATGCTTCGGAACGCGGCAACGCGGGCAAGGACGTGTTCGACGTCACGTCGAAGTCGGAGCGCGTCGGTATTAATGGCATTCCCTATCGACAGTGGTGAGCGCGACCATGAAACGCATCGATATGCGCCGGCGCGATGCCGGCTTCACGCTGATCGAACTGGTGGTCGTGATGGCGATCATCGGGCTGTTGCTGACCATCGCACTGCCGAGTTACATGCACAGCATCGATCGCGGCAAGGAACAGGTGCGCGCGCAGAATCTCGCTGTGATGCGCGATGCGATCGACAAGTACTACGGGGACAACGCCGCCTATCCTGACACGCTCGACGAACTTGTGACGCGCCACTATCTGCGCGCGATTCCCGTCGATCCCGTCAACGGTGACGACAAATGGGCGGTCGTCGCGTCGCCGGATGACACGAAGCCGGGTGTCTACGATATCGTCCCTGCCAGCAGCCCGCAGGGCACGGCTTCCGGTGACGCGGGAGCGGGCAAATGAAGTCCGGCGCAGCGCGTGGCCGCCGCACGACTGCGCATGTCGTGCGTGTCGCGCGGGATCGCGGTCTCGTGATGTTGACGTTGCTGATCGCGTTGATGCTGCTTTCCGTCGCGCTGATGGGCGCGCTCGATGTCTGGTCGCTGCAACGCAAACGGGAAAACGAACAGCAACTGCTGTTCGTCGGCAACCAGTACCGGCTCGCGATATTGCGCTACTACCGCGCTGGGCGCGCGCTGCCCGCTTCCGTCGACGAACTGCTCAACGACACGCGTGTTCCCGAGCCGCTGCATCATTTGCGGCGCGCGTATGCCGACCCCATCACCGGGCAGAACGATTGGGTTTATATGTATCAGGCGGGACGGATGGCGGGCTTGCACAGCAATTCAACGGATGCGCCGATCAAGCGCTCCAACTTTCCGCGGCAGTTCGAAGACTTCGAAGGACAGCAGACCTACGCAGGCTGGCAGTTCTTCTATCTTCCGCCGATGCAGCGCACCTACTCCAACAGCGATACCCCCGCGAAGCCAGCGAGACCGGGTACAGCAGGCGCGCCATTCGATCCGATGAACGACGGATTGACCCACTACACGCCACGTCCGTTCGGCGCATCGCATTGACGATCGGCATCAAGCTGATTGAAATCCCCCTGTTTGCATCTTCATCGTTGCAGGTCCAACGTCAAGGTCGTGTCATTGATTCTCATTACCTGGCTGTTCACTGCAGCTTATGAGGTTTACCGCACACATGGCGAATGATTTGCGCGCAAATAACCCATTCCGTTTCGAATAGAAAACAGATCTTAAGGCGTTCTTAAGCCGCATTCTCCGACACTTCCATTACGGCGAATTTTCGCTTCCTTATCAGGTCGATCAGCTTTTCTTTCGAATCAGAATCAGACGGAGAGGCTTCGTATGGACTCGGTGACGAGGAAGCTTTATCACGTTTGCCGCGGGAACCGCGCGCTGCCGGATGCGCTGCTGCCGACGACGAAATGGGTGATCGACAGGATCGACATTGGCGCGCGGACGAAGCGTCGTACGCGACTCGTTGCGGGCGCGGGTGGATTGCTCGATCTTGCGTCGATGAAGTTTCCGCGTGACACGGACGCGCTCACGGAAGTGCTGGCGACGCGGGATGTCGGCTGGGTCGCGGCGCTCCAGCACGGCCAACTGGAAGACCCTGCGGTCCGCTCCGTTGTCCGCCGTCACTGCATCAGCTACATCACGCTACCGACGACAGCCGTCGAACTCGGACACGCCGTCGGTCACGCCCGCGGCATGTGCTCACTGGCCGAAACCACGACAGATGGATCGATGACCGTCGTCGATTGCGACATGATCGGCTCGTGCGATGCGATGCGCCAGCTCTTTCGCACGGTGCGCAAATTTGCGATGTGCAATGCGCCCGTTCTGATCCAGGGAGAGTCGGGTACGGGCAAGGAACTGACTGCACTTGCCATTCACCGGCACTCGGATCGACGTCACGCGCCGTTTGTCGCGATCAACTGCGGTGCGATCCCGGTGCATCTCGTGACTTCGGAACTCTTCGGTTATGAGCGTGGCGCGTTCACGGGGGCGAATGAGCGCAAGACGGGGCGCATTGAATTGGCGAACCGCGGCACTGTATTTCTCGACGAAATCGCCGATCTCCCGATGGAAAGCCAGGTGACGCTACTGCGCTTTCTGCAGGAGAACAGCATTGAACGACTCGGAGGCGTGTGCCCGATCGATGTGGATGTGAGGATCGTTTGCGCGACAAACGTCGATCTGGGGCGCGCGGCGCGCGAAGGACGGTTTCGCGAGGATCTCTATCATCGGCTGAGCGTGCTTCAGATGGAAGAGCCGCCGCTGCGCGCACGAGGTGCCGACGTCGAACTCCTGGCGCTGCATCTGCTCGAGCAGTTGCGTGCGGATTCGCGTCGCCGGATTCGCGGCTTTTCGGACGACGCCGTTCGGGCGCTGCGTGCGCACGACTGGCCCGGTAACGTGCGCGAATTGAGAAATCGCGTGTGGCGTGCGGTTGTACTGTTCGACAACTCTGTCATCGCCGCGAGCGACCTTGGCCTTGCGCACTATGTCGATGCGCACACGACGTCGCTCGACCAGGTGCGGCGCCGCGCCGAGCAGGAGGCAGTTGAAAGGGCCTTGCTGCGTCATCGCGGCAGAGTCGCCGACGCAGCGCGCGATCTCGGTGTTTCGCGCGTCACGCTCTACCGGCTGCTCGAGTCGCATGGATTCGATATCGCTTCGTTTCTAAAGGGCTTGCGCACCGATGGTTCCCTGACGGCGGTTCGCCAGGTCACGCTCGCTGGTGGGCGCGGATCGACGGATCAGGGATTGTATTGACAGCCATTGGCCTTCACGCAGACAGTAAAGTCGGGGCGAATTCGGGCGCGAGACATTCTTCGACGAAGGCAGCGAACTGACGAGCCTTGCTGCTCGCCATCCGTCCCGTCGGGTAAAGCGCCGAAAGCGCGATGGTCGGCAGATTCCAGTCATCCATTACCGCGACGACAGCCCCCGATTTCAACTCCGGGGAAAACGCCCATTCGGACGCTACGGCTAGCCCGATATCCGAGAAAACCGCGGCGCGCAGTCCCTCCGTCGCGGATATCCTGACGCGACTCTGCAGTTTGATCGACTGTTCAACGGTGTCCCTGCGGAAAGTCCAGCCTTCGCCACCGTCGATGTCGCGTGAATAGACTATCGCGTGATGCTCCAGCAGATCCGCAGGCGTCGATGGCTTGCCGCATCTTTCGAAGTACGCGGGCGTAGCGAGCACGCGCCGCCGGGCCTCACCAATGCGTCTTGCCGTCATATTCGAATCCGCCAGATCGCCCATTCGCAACGCCAGATCCACGCCTTCTTCAACCAGGTCGATATTGCGATCGTCCAGTACGAGTTCGACGTCCAGTTCGGGATGCTGACTCAGAAATTGGGGCAACTTTGGAACGATGTGAAGCCTGGCAAAGCAGACTGCGGCTGACACGCGGAGCTTGCCTGTCAGTCCCGCGGCGGCGCCTCGTGCGGCAAGCACGGCTTCGCCCGATTCCTCGACCGCGCGCTTTGCCCGCGCATAAAAATTCTGGCCCGCTTCGGTCGGCGTCAGTGCACGCGTTGAACGCAGTAGCAATTTGACCCCAAGCCAGTCCTCCAGTTGCGCCACGGCTTTGGACACGGCGGGTTGACCAATGTCGAAGTGTCTTGCCGCCGCTGAAAACGAGCCCGCGTCGACGACGCGGATGTAAATTTCGAATGCTGCAAGGCGGTCCATCGGCGTTCTCCTGAGCCACGCGAGCCTGCCGGGTCGCGGTCTGCGCGGGTTAGAGCCAGAAACAATCTGGCGGCGTGTCTGGTTGCCGATAGCGTACCTCACCTGTCCCAATGCGTCCGGGTGACGTTCCCGCCCCGTTCTTCAGGGCTGTGGCATTGGACATCGCGATTTATCCCAATACGGAATAGGCCCTATGCAAATAGCGGCTCTTATCGATCCGCGCCGAAATAACTACAGTCGGGGACATCAAAGCTGCGTTCGCGACAGCGCGGCTTCCGCTCACTCCGTATGCGCGCGCAGCATTTTGGGGTGACACTGAGCGGCACGATTCAGACTTTCCGACATATGACGCCGCCACGGAAGCGTAACCCGTGCGTTTCATTTTCCTCACTTAAGAGAGAGAGCCATGCCTCGCATCATTCAGTTTTCCAGGGCGGGTAGCCCCGACGTTCTCGAGTTCGTCGACGCGCCCGTACGTGAACCACTCGCCAACGAAGTTCGCATCAAGGTGAAGGCGATCGGCATCAACCGCGCGGAATCGATGTGGCGCCTCGACGACTACATCGAACCCGTTACCTTTCCGGCAGGATTGGGATATGAAGCAGCAGGTATCGTCGATGCCGTCGGACCCGGTGTCGAAGGGATCGCGATTGGGGACGAGGTCAACGTCATTCCATCGTTTTCACAGAATCAATACGGGACCTACGGGGAAGTGATCATCGTTCCCGAGCACGCCGTCGTCGCGCATCCGAAGTCACTGTCGCATGCGGAGGCCGCGTCCATCTGGATGATGTTCGTTACGGCATATAGCGCGCTGATCGAAGACGCGAGGGTGACGACGGGCGACTTCGTCGTGATCCCGGCTGCTTCGAGCAGTGTGGGTCTGGCTGCGATTCAGATCGCCAACTATGCGGGTGCGACGGCCATTGCGATGACGCGCACAGCGGAAAAGCGTCAGGCTTTGCTGGATGCCGGTGCGGCGCATGTGATCGTGACGAATGAAACGGACTTTGTCGCAGAGATCCTGCGCATCACCGGGGGCAACGGCGCTCGTGTCGTCTTCGATCCGGTAGGTGGCCCGAACTTCGCGAAGCTGATTTCCGCGCTTGCGTTCCAGGGCATCGCATTCATCTACGGTGCGCTTGCGCAAGGCCCGACCGAGATTCCCGTCTTGTCGATGATCGCGAAGCTGCAGACCGTCAGGGCGCACAACCTTTGGGTGACCACCGGCGACGCCGTGCGGCGCAAAGAAGCCGTCGAGTTCATCCTGAAGGGAATCGAGCAGGGCAAGCTCAAACCCGTCATCGATCGGGAGTTCAAGTTCGATGACATGGTCGAGGTACATCGCTATCTCGAACAGAATGGCCAGTTCGGCAAGATCGTAGTGAACATCTGATCCATCCGATTCCGGCGCGCTACTGAGCTAGCGCGTCGCTGTCTCACGCGCTTTTTCGTTGTGCACGCTTCAACGCGTTCTGTGTTGCTAGCGAAAGAACAATGCCTGTCGATGCGTCCGCATCGGCGACATGCAGTCTCTCCGCGCACTCTGCGCTTGCGCTGTCACCTCCCTCCGATCTGGTCTGAAGCCTGTCCTCGTGTGCGCCTGGTTCGGGCGCGCACGCGCAGATTCATTTCGACTGGACAACGCGTGCGCTGACTTATCCCGACATGGAATAGGCCTCATGCTGATAGCGGCCTATTTCAAGCGCAGCGAATTCTCTACATTTGATCTCAACGCATCGCGTGACGCACCCCTCCCCGAGGTGCTCAACCCAACTCTCAAAGGAAACATCATGGCCAAGCTGTTCACCTCCAGAAACGTCGGTGCATATGACCTCGATCATGGCGTCGTTCTTGCTCCGATGACCCGCCTGCGCACGATTCAGCCGGACGATATTCCGAGCCCGATGATGGCGGATTTCTACGGTCAACGTGCATCGGAAGGCGGTCTCGTCATTATCGAAGCTGCGAGTATTTCGCAGCAGGCGCGCTCATATCTTGGTGCGGCAAGCATCTACCATGATGGTCAGGACGCTGGCTGGAAGGCCATCGCCGACGCCGTCCACGCCAAGGGTGGCCGCGCGTTCCTGCAACTGATTCATGGCGGCCGTCAGAGCCACGTGGAAGTCAACGACGGCCGCGACCCCGTTGCTCCTTCCGTGGTCCCGTTCGACGGGGTTGCATTGACCCAGGATGGGTTCGTGCCTGTATCGCCGCACCGTGCGCTGGAGACCCACGAGATCGCGGGCATCGTCGACGATTTCCGGCGGGCTGCGCAACGCGCAAAGAAGGCGGGCTTTGATGGAGTCGAGTTGCACGGCGCCAATGGCTATCTCGTCGACCAGTTCATTCAGGACGGCACGAACAGGCGAACGGATGAATATGGTGGCCCGATCGAAAACCGCGTCCGCTTCCTGCGCGAAGCACTCGAAGCGCTGATCTCCGTGTTCGGCGCGGATCGCGTCGGCGTACGCATTTCGCCGTCGGGCGAATGGGGCGGTGTCTCCGACAGCGACCCCGAAGCCACTTTCAGTTATGTCGCCAAGGTGCTGGGTTCGTACGGGATTGCCTACCTCCACGTTATCGAGCCGCGCGTCAAGGGCGACGACACGTTGCACCACGGGCATGGCGCCGTTGCGGCTGCCTATTTGCGCCCTCACTTCCCCGGTCCGATCATCGCCGCGGGCGGGTTTGATCGCGAGAGCGCAATTGAGATCGTCGATTCAGGCGTGGCCGATCTGGTCGCGTTCGGACGCCACTTCTCGTCGAATCCGGATCTTCCGTATCGCCTTGCACACGATCTGCCACTTACGCCTTACGTGCGCGCTGCGTTCTGGGGTGGAAACGAAGAGAACTACTCCGACTTTCCCGCCTACGAAGTTCAGCAAGCGGATCTTCGTGCGGTGCAGGACGAAGAAAGTGCGGAGGCGGCTTAACCGCGTGTGCCTGCGTGGGCAGGATCGAGCCTGACAGCAACAAGCTGGCCGCACGCTGTACGTTGCGATGAGTGCGGCCAGTTCCCTGGAGGTGGATCGATCATGAGGAAAGGCCTGGTGATTTCGGATGGACATACGTATGCTGCGGCTGAACTCGCGATGACATCTGCTTTGGCGACCATCACCAACCCGTTGCATGCTGGCGCTCGGGCGCCGACGTTTGCACTGCCCGACAAGCTCGGCAACAGAGTGGTGCTGGATCAGCTTTTGCGCGCCGGTCCTGTTGTGCTCAACTTCCTGAGAGGCTCCTGGTGCTCGTTTGGCGAAGAGAGTCTCGCGCGGTTTTCGGCGCTGCATGAGCGCATTTCTTCTACCGGTGCGAAGGCGGTTGCCCTTGCTCCGCCGGATGCGTCGAAGCGCAACTCTGAACGATTGCCTGTTCCTGAACTCATCGATACGGACCTTCGGATCGCACGAGCATTTGGCTTGACGTTTGATCTACCCGAGGCACTACGCGACGGTTATCTCGGTCTCGGCTATGAACCGGCCAGGACACGAAAGTCTGGAGAATTTCCTGTTCCCGTGCCCGCGACTTATCTTCTCGACGAGGAGGGAATTGTCGTCTTTGCGCATGTCGACTTCGACTATCGAAACGGATTCGACGGTGAGTCGTTGATGAAGGCGCTGCATGCACTGCGAGCACGGCGTGAAGCTCGCCGTCACGCTCGCGGACGTCTTGCAGTTTTGAAGGTGGTGAGGAAATCCCGGTGATGTTGACCAGGGTGGGAGAACGAGACAATCGAATCGGTTCATACACGATTACCTACGCGAAGTGGGCATGTGCGGACCTGCTGGCGGAAAAGCTCGCGATGACGGTTCCTGTAATGCGCGTTGCAATGGGGAAGAAGTAAGCTCTGTTGGAATATTCGCGTGCCCATGATCGGGATGTTGCAAGGCGTGCGATGGTTGCGATGATGAAAGTGAAGAAGATGTTGCCAGATTGCGGCAACGGTTACCACAGCATGTGATCTCATCGCCAATGCAGCCTGGTATCGATCGTGATCAAACGATTGAGTGTGTCGGCAAGGTGAACTGGACAATAGCGCCTCGAGGTGCGTTTGCACTCGCCCACATCCGGCCGCCAACGGCATCGATGATCGATGAACAGATCGACAATCCCATGCCCAGCCCAGTTGGCTTGGTGGTATAGAACGGATTAAATATCTGCTCGACGCTCCCCGGAGCGAACCCCGGCCCTGTGTCACACACCGTCACCAGGATGCCGCCGGCATCAGAATCAACGCGCTTGCTGCTGATCAGCACATGCCGTTCGCCGTCGCTGACATCGGTCATGGCTTCGAGCGCATTGATTACCAGATTGAGCAGTACCTGTTGCAACTGTACATGGTCTCCTTCGATAGACGGCAAACCATCCGCGAGCTGACTCCGCACCGATGCGCCGCTTCTCGATGCCTCGGCTCGCGTCAGTTCGATTACTTCGCGAATCGTCGAATTGACATCGACCAGTTCCTTGCTCGGCGGTGCTTTCTTGATGAGTTGGCGGATTCTGCCGACGACACTAACCGCCCGGTTGCCATCGCTCACGATACGCTCGAACGCCTGTCGTATTTCCTCGACTTCGAGCGGCTCGGCGCGCAACCAGCGCAGCCCGACTCGTGCGTTCATCACGGCTGCGGAGACTGGTTGATTGACCTCATGAGCGATGGAAGCCGCGAGTTGCCCCACCGTTGCGACCCGGTTCGCATGCGCCAGTTCTGATTGCACTTCGCGATACCGACGCTCACTCTGACGCGCTTCCTGTTCAGCAAGCTTGCGCTCGGTCAGATCCAGCACGAAGGCAACACCTTCTTTGCGGCTTGCCTCGAACGTCGCAAGGCCGACTATGACGGGTACGCGGCTGCCATCCTTTCTGAAATATTCCTTCTCGTATGGCTGGGCTCGTCCCGTCTGCGCAGTCTGTTCGAGCGCTTCCATACTGATCGGCCGCCACTCCGGCGGCGTCAGATCGCGCCATCGCACGACGCCTGATACGAAATCTTCCCGCTCGTATCCGACCATGCGAAGGAATGCGTCATTGGCCTCGAGAATGACTCCATCGGCGTTCCAGACGATTATCCCAATGATGTTCGCATCGACGAGACGCCGGATCTTTGCTTCGCGTTCCGCAAGCTCGCGATAGAGACGTGCGTTCTCCAGCGAGATCGCAGCCTGCGATGCCACCAGCTTCAACACGGCAATCCGGGCGGGGCTGAAGACACAAGCAGTCAGATTGTTTTCGAGGTAAAGCGAGCCAATGAGTTTCGCCTGGTTCGTCAAAGGCAGGCAGAGAATCGAGCGGGCGCGAAACTGACGGACGTATGAATCTGCTTCGAAGCGGGGGTCGACTGCAGCATCATCGAGGATAACGTTCTCTCTCGCGCGCATCGCGTGATACAGGACCGATTCCGGTAGTAGCGTCGAGCTAACGGGGACATCTCGCAGTTGCATATGCGGGGTGTCGTCACCCGTCGTCACCTCCGCTGCCACGCGCAGTTCGCCACCGTGGGTCAGGATCAGAAGGCCACGCTCGGCGCCCGCCTGCTCGATGGCGGTGCGCATGATTGTGTCGATCAGTTTTTCCAGCACGATGTCGCTGGATGCCGCCTGCGAGACCTTAAGCACCGTCGCGAGATCGAGCTGTTCGACGGGCGTTGCAATCGTGCTCGTTGAGTCAGACACGGGATCATTGGTCCCAAGATAAGGATACATCTGCTCGAGCTGCCTTACCTTGCCATCGGCGCGCCAACGCTGATAACCATAACGTGCGTCGCGCATGTACAGGCGCGCAATCTTCTCCAGACCGCGCGCCGAATAGAAGCGGGATGCGAGTTCGTTGACGAGTGCCTCGTTGTGGGCGAAGCCACTTTGCTGTGCTGCGCGGATTGCCTGTTCGTAGCTTTGCTCGGCATCGTTGTCGCGCCCTTCGATGCGAGCAATTTCCGCGCTGACCAGTGCCGCGCGGTCAGCGAAATTCTCCGGGCAGTTTTCCGCCCAGATTTTTAGCTGGCGGAGGTGGATCTTCATCGCGGCAAGGTGTTGCGACCGCTCGTCGTGCGGGGCAGTGTTCGAGCGTGCCGACAATGCCAGCGCGGTGTAGAAATGGTAGTCGGATTCCTCGTAGAACGACGATGAAGTCCACAGAAGCGGCTGTGCCCTGGCGGCGGCTTCGAGCGCGCCCACATGATCGCAGGCCAGATAGCGTGCCTGCAGTTTGCGTATCCAGTAGCAGCACGCGGGGACGGCGAGCGCCGGATTGTCCGTCAGGTGACGCTCAATCTGACGCTCGTCGAAGCGTGCATCATCGAATGAGCCGAATGTCGACGTCAGGCCGCGCAGCGTCCGGATCAGCGCAAGTTGTGTGGCGATGAAATCGATCACGAGCCCGAAGTGCATCCGCTCGACGTAAGCCAGTCCGCGTTCTGCTTCGGCCTGTGCTTCAGGCAGCGGCTCGCCGGCGAACAGCAGATCTGAGTTCATGCTGTTGCACGCATAGGCGGCATAAGGAATGTCGCCGAGCCGGTTTGCAGCGGCGAAGGCGCGGCGCAGCAGATCGCGGCAGGCCTGCACTGGCTTCATCCAGCGAACGGAAAAAATGGAGAAGCACAGATAGGTCTTTGCCTCGAAGCGCTTGAGCCCGCGCTGTTCGACGAGATCGTAGCCAAGCTGGCCGAATCGGAAGCCGAATTGAAAGTCGCCAAAGCGCGGACCCGCCACACGGCTAAGCAGGACATAGGCGAAACACGACGCGTCACAGTTGCCACGTTCGAGGCTCAGATTGATGGCTTTGCAACTCATCAGCGCGACGAGATTGCCATCTGTCTGCAAGGCGGGCGCGAAAAGCTTGGTCAGCACTTCAGCCGTCGCGAGCGACGCCGTATCGTCCATCAGCGGCAAATCGATCAGCGCTTCAATCGTCCTCTGCCCCAACTGCGATCCGATCAACTCATATTCGCGTCGCACTTCTTCATCAGTTGGATGAGGTGACCAGTCGATGCCAACGTGCCGCAGATAATCAAGGCAGACCGCGATGGCGCGGCTGCTCTTGTCGAGCGTCGTGCAGACCTCCGTGTGCAGACATGCAACGCTCGCCTGCTCCACGGTCGACGTGGCGCGCGTCGATAGTGCGGTGAGGCGCTCGTCCGCGACGGATGACTGACTGGTCAGAAATTCGCACGCGGCCCGGTTCAACTCCAGTTCGAAACTCAGCGTGTGCTGGCGGTTCCAACTGCCGTCGCCGAGCAGTTCCGCGCCCGTCACGAGATAGGTGAGCGCTGACGCATAGGCAGTCGACGCCCTGGCGCGCTGTCCCGCGAGCAGGTTGAAGCTGGCAAGCTGTTCCCGCTCGTCGCGTGAAGTCATCAACGCGGCACCGCGATTGAGTTGCCCGACGATCTCGAAGATCGCTTCCTCCTGCTTGTCCGGCGCCGTTTGCGCAGCGAGCAGCCGTCCGATCCGCAAATGCGCCTCGGCGCGTGAAGCCTTCGGTATCAGCGAATAGGCGGCTTCGTGAATGCGGTCGTGGCCAAACCGGTAAGAGCCTTCGAGCCGCTCCACCAGTTCCTGACGGCAGGCGTCCCACAGTTCCGCATGAACCTGTTCAACGGGAATCCCAAGAACCGTGGATAGCGCCGTGATACCCGCGATGTTCCCCAAGCATGCGAGTTGCTGCAAGGCCTGCTGCGTTCCCGGCGGCAAGCGGTTCAGCTTGCCGATCATCAGATCTACCACGTTGTCGGTGTAGCCTTCGGCGTGGATGAGATCAAGATCCCAACACCATTGCCCCGCATCGTGATCGAAGGTCAGCAGATCGCCTTCGACGAGCGTCTGGAGAAACTGGATCACAAAGAACGGGTTGCCAGCCGTTTTGTCATGCACGAGTTGAGCCAAAGGTTCAACCAACTCGGCCTCGCAATGAAGCGCCTCTTCGGTCAACTGTCTGACGTGCGATATGGCCAGCGGCGCGAGCGTGATCTCGCTGACAACGACGCCCGCCTTGCGAATGGCGAGGAGCTTGCCCGTTAATGGATGCAAGGCATCGACTTCGTTGTTGCGGTAAGCGCCGATCAGCATCAGATGTCGAAGGTCGGGACGGGTCAACAGATCCTCGAGCAGGTCGAGCGTTGCCGTATCGAGCCATTGGAGGTCGTCTACGAAGAGGGCGAGCGGATGTTCCTCACGCGCGAAAACCCCGATAAAACGCCGGAAAACCTGCATGAAACGGCTCTGCGCCTGTTGCGGCTCGAGCTCTGGAACGGGCGGCGGCTCGCCGATGATGAGCTTCAGCTCCGGAATCAGATCGGTCATGAGCCCCGCGTTGATGTCCAGCGCCTCCAGTAACGCCGCGCGCCAACGGGCCAGTTCTGCATCGGGCTTGCCAAGCAGCGGCCGAACCAGGCTCTGGAACGCCTGTATCAGTGTGGCGTAGGGAATGTCGCGCTTGTACTGGTCGAACTTGCCCGACGCGAAGATACCTCTCGGCGGCACCAGCAGCTTGTGCAGTTCATTGACGACCGACGATTTGCCGATTCCGGAATACCCCGAGACCAATAGCAGCTCTGGCGTGCCACTCTTGACGATCCGGTCGAATGCGGCGACCAGCGTATCGACCTCGCGATCTCGCCCATACAGCTTTTCGGGAATCAGCAGCCTGTCGGAAGCGTCGCGTTCGCCGAGCGGAAACGCTTCGATGAATCGCTGACGCTGCCAGTGCGCAAGGCAATGGCGCAGATCGTGCTCCACACCCGACGCTGTCTGATAGCGTTCTTCGGCCGTCTTGGCGAGCAGCTTCATGACGATGCGCGAGACCGCGGCGGGCACGTGCCGTACTCGCTCGCTGGGCGGTACAGGCATTCTGGCGATGTGGCAATGCACCCATTCCATCGGCTCGGCGGCAGTAAACGGCAGCGCGCCCGTCAGCATCTGATATAGCGTCACGCCGAATGCATAGAGGTCGCTTCGCGAGTCGATAGAGCGATTCATTCGTCCTGTCTGCTCGGGCGCCATGTACGCAAGCGTGCCGGCAATGGTCTCGGGGGGCTCGGGCGCCTGTCGCTCGCGAGGCAGGCGCGACGCGAGGCCGAACCCAGTGAGGCGGGCATGGCCGCCCGTGCAATTCACAAGAATATGTGCCGGCTTGAGATCCTTATGGACGAGTCCACGCTGGTGCAGTTGCCCCAGTACCGATGCTATCCCGACAGCGTGGTGAAAAAAGTGCTCGATTTCCATGGGCGCGCCGAGCAGTCGCGCGAGGGGCTCGCCACCGGGGTCTTCGAGCACCAGCATGGTCTGGCCGTTTTCACGTACAAGTTCGAGTGGCCGCACTGCCCACCTTCCGTCCAGTTCGTCTTTCAGGCCGAACTCATGTGCGAGCCGATCAAGGCTGGCTGGCCGCGGATGTTCGGCGGCCGGGCGGGCGAGCAGGACATCGGGACCGTCGATGTGGCTCGGTCTCCGTCCGCGCCAGAAGACGCGCTCGCCATCGTCCCACGACATCTGGAGTCTGTTGTCCATTGCAGTGAACCTTGACGGTTGTCGTCTCGCGGGTTCTGCGTGGCGGTGTTGCCCTTTGTTGGGCAGCAATTGAAATTGTCGAGATATAAGCGCTGCGGGAGTTGCGATTCACGCACTCGAGTCATACCTGTATTCTGGAATTTCCGACTGCCGCCTTAGGCGCATCCGTGTGACAAACGGGCTCCGCCTGAGGGCATCGCAAGGACCATGCTAGCACTTCTGGACCGTGGTCAGCAGCCGTTGGACAGCACGGTCACGAAGCGCTTCTTTCCCATGTTCCCGCTGTTGAATCTGCGTTATCGCCCGCGATTGCTCAGACGGCTCGATGCTTGCCGGCGGGTGAAAAACTGATGAACAAGCGTGCGCTTATACACACGCCGATCCAAGCACGATATGCGGCATTGTTGACCCTACGTGGCATCGAGAGTCCGGATTGCTTACCATAGGAGAAGCTATCCAGCCGTCCCTGTCAGCGCACATTCCGGTCTTCGATAATGAAACACGATGCCATTCGAGTCGGGCAAGAAGCGGCACCTGGCTCGCTCGTTTATGTGGTCGATGACGATCCGTCAATTCGGGGGTCGCTCACTACGCTGCTTGCTTCGGTGGGACTCCAGGTCCGGGCGTTTGAAACTGCAGACGAATTTCTGGCTGCGAAAAAGCCCGAGGTGCCGAGTTGTCTCATCCTGGATATTCGCCTGCGGGGAGGCAGCGGCCTGGCTCTGCAGGAAGAGTCAGTCAGGAAAAAGATACGCTTCCCGATCGTCTTTTTGACAGGCTACGGCGATATAGAAATGGCGACGAAGGCAATGAAAGCGGGTGCCTTCGATTTTATGACCAAGCCGTTCAAAGATCAGGCTCTTATCGACACTGTCACGGCCGCCCTGCGGCGAGACGGTGAAGCGCTTCAGAAGGAACGGGTCGCCGCCGACATCCGCGATGCTTATGAGTCGCTCACCGCGCGCGAGCGGGAAGTCATCGTGCTGGTGACTGAAGGGCTTCTGAACAAACAGATTGCCGATCAGCTTGGGCTGAGCGAGGTGACAGTCAAGATCCATCGCGGACGGGCCATGCACAAGCTGCAGGTTCGCTCCGTAGCCGATCTGGTCAAGATGCTTCAACGGGTATTACCGTCGCAGCAAGAATCGGAATAGGTATTCGTCTGCGCATTGACGTTGTGCGCAACTGTCGGCTGCCAGAAACTCCCCGTAGGATAGTGTCACTGTATCTGCATCATTCGAAGGTCTTATTGCCGTGTCGTCTGCTGGACTGTAACTTGCCATAGGTTCAGCTCCCAGAATCCATCCAACGGTGTCCGGACCAGAGATGAAAGCAAAACGCTCTTCCGCAGTCATCGGCGTGGTCGACGACGACGAATCCGTAAGGATGGGTCTGTCAAGCATGCTTCGCGCTGAAGGGTGGAGTTCGGCTGCCTACGCCTCGGCCGATCAGCTTCTGGGCGATACCCGTCGGTCAAAGCTTCAGTTGGTGATTACGGATATCCAGATGCCTGGCATCGACGGCTTTGCTTTGCTCAATGCCATCAAGCTCTGGGAGCGTTCCATACCGGTGATCTGCATTACGGCTTATGCGACGGAAGCCGTGCTTGCGCGTGCGAGCGCCGATGGCGCCGCCGGGTTCTTTCCGAAGCCGGTGGACGACGAACGGCTGCTTGCACTGGTCGCCGAGCTATTGAGCAAGGGCGAATGATAGTGTCTCGTTCGGGTCCTGTTTAGAAATGAACATTGAGTCCGATGCGCACGGCACTCTGCCTTGAGTTGGACGACCGGCCAATAAAGTTATTGGCCGCGACCGCGCTTTGTCCGGTCGAGTCGACTCCAGACGCTCTCTGTGTCATCGCTTCGGCGTAGACGAAGCTCGTCTTCTGAAGAAAATACTGGATGCCGATCGTCGCCTGAATGTAGCGCGCAGAACCGAGTCCACCCGGATTATCAGCGGTGGAAACGCTATTTCGGGTGGTGATGTTATAGGCAGATCCAACGATCAACGACGGTGAAATCGAGTACCTGACATTGAACTCGATGTTCTGGAATGTCGCGTCCCCGGTATATTGGTGCGGATTGGGTCCGGCATTGAGATCGCCGAGGCCGCGAAACTGCGTATTCGTGTAGAGCACGCCCAATATGGCCGAGCCGATATTGCAGGAAGCTCCGCCCGAAAAAACCTGATAGGTATGGGCGGACACGAATCCGCTATCGACGGGCGACAAAAAGTAGACACCTGCCGGTGTAACTGGTGTGTTGACGTTTGCAGTTCCGGCCGCCAGTCCCTGATTGGGCAATTGGGCGTTGTTGTAGCTTGCACCTACGACAACTGCCCCGACTTCATACGTGGCTGCAATGGACGCAACCTGCCCCTGTGTGATGTGCCCTGCAACGCCTCCTGGCGCATACAGTAACTGAACGCTGACGCCCCGGACTTTCGGCGCGATGTACTTCAACGCGCCAGGCACCCGGAATGTGTCGTAAAAGTTGTCGACGTCGCCTGGGTGAGAGCCAAGAATGCCGGCCCATTGCGACGCCGCCGCGAAGTCCGGTGCGATCAGTGCGACGTCTGTATTCAATTGCCGCCCGGCAAGCAACGAGCCGAAGTTGCCGGCAAGCCCAACGTAAGCCTGACCGCCAAACAGACGAGCGCCTTGGCCCATCACGCCATTCGACGCATTGAATCCGTTCTCCAGTCTGAATACCGCGCTGAGTCCGTTGCCCAGGTTTTCGGTTCCGAACAGCCCAACCCGGTTCCCTTGTATGCCGTTATCGCTGAGGCTGATGGAGCGGCCTCCGTTATTGTTCGTGTTGAGCAGCAAGCTTGTATCGATCGACCCGTACAGCGTGACGGCGCTTTGAGCGAGCGCGCCGCTCGCTATCGCCATCATCGAAGCGCCGGTGAGCCATGATTTCTTCACAGTGCTCCCCGTGGCCGAAAAAATGCAGACGTCATGAGCCTTCCGATGTGTTCTGTCTGGAACGGCGCTAGAGTTGTGCATCTGCAATACTATCCCGGCGTGTTGCAACCGCATTACACAATGCCAGTTTTCAGGTCATGCCGCGGAGGAGGTGGCTTGTGTTGCATGTCGAGGGGCGGCCCGTGCCTTCCGGAGAACCCACGTCGACCCGTTCGAGTGAGCCGGATAAGGTCTTTAGAAAAATAGTCTGGCGAACCATGCCGGTGCTGTTTCTGATCTTCGTGCTGTCCTACATGGATCGCGTCAACATTGGGTACGCGAAGCTCCAGTTTGCGCACGAACTGGGACTAACCGACGCGATGTACGGGATGGGCGCGGGGATATTCTTTATTGGGTATCTCGTGTCGGGCATTCCCAGCAATCTGGCGCTTGCCCGCATCGGGGCTCGGGCGACGATTTCGCGCATCATGATTACGTGGGGAGTCGTCTCGTCGCTGATGATGTGCATTTCCTCGCCGGCGCAGTTTTATCTGCTCAGATTTCTGCTGGGTGTCGCTGAAGGCGGACTTGCGCCAGGCGTCTACCTGTATTTGACATACTGGTTTCCCGAGGCGCTTCGCGCAAGAATGATCGCTGTATTCCTTGCCGCCGTTCCCGTCGCTGGCGTCTTATGCGCGCCGTTATCGGGCTATCTGCTCGAGACCATGCACAATGTAAATGGCCTTGCAGGTTGGCAATGGATGTTCCTGATAGAAGGTATTCCTTCGATCATTGTCGGCATACTGGTCTACTTTCTGATCGAGAACACGCCGCAATCCGCGCGATGGCTCACCGCAGCCGAGAAGAAGTGGGTAGCGATGTCTCTGGCATCGGATACTGCCGGGCAAACAGTAGGTGAGCGTAGGTCCGACATACGGCAAGCGTTGACATCGAAGACGTTTCTGATCCTCGCTTTCATTGAAATCATCGGAGGTATTGCTGTCGCCGGCTTCGCGTATTGGCTTCCCCAGATCGTTCACGACCTTGGCGTCCGCACGTTTAGCCGGAATGGTTTGGTCACCGCGATTCCCTATCTGTGCGCGAGTGTCGGAATGATCATATGGGGATATTCATCCGACTGGTTTCGGGAACGCCGTTGGCACTACGCGATTGCTGCCTGCGTGAGTGGCTTCGCGTTACTCGTGGCTTCCCGTGACGGGATCAGTTTTTACGTCGCAATAGGCGGGTTGTCGCTGGCTTACACGGGAATCATGTCGTGTGTCAGCGTGTTTTGGGCTTACACGACGACTTACCTTAAGAGCCGGGCGGCGGTAGTCGGGATTGGCGCGCTCAATGCTGTCGCGTCTCTCGCCACCTATGCGAGCCAGTGTGCCTTCGGTGCGGCGAGCATGGCCACAAACAATTCACGGTCCGGTTTGTGTGGGATTTCGATTGCGCTGTTTATCGCCGCCTGCCTCGTGCTTTTTGTGCCGAAGAATTTGCGGGATGCTACGTAATCCCAGAACCCGTTCCTCTCACCTTGACAGGAACGCTTTCTCTTCCTGACTGACGACGGGTGTTCTCCATGGCAGAGGATTCTGGGTACACGCTTGAGCCGCTTCGCGAAGAGGCAGGTCTCACGCTCTACCGTGGCAGGGAATCCCGCACTTCGACGCCGGTCCTGGCGCTCGCTGCCGCCGTCGCTCAGCCACCGTCACACATCCTGCGGCGACTCGAACACGAATGGTCGCTCGCGCCCGAACTCGATCGGGCATGGGCTGCGCAACCGCTCGCGCTGACCAGTCATCGAGGGCGCGCGGCACTCATTCTCGATAATCCCGGCGGCGAGCCTCTGGATCGGATCATTGCGCAGCAAGCGAGCGATGCGCCCGATCTGACGGGCCGCCTGCGCATCGCCATCGGGTTGGCGACGGCATTGGGCCAGGTTCACCGGCACGGACTCATACACCGCGACGTCAAGCCAGCCAATGCGCTCGTCGATAGTTCCGGACGCGTGTGGCTGATGGGGTTTGGGATCGCATCACGGTTGCCGCGAGAGCGTCTGCCGCCTGTGCCACCTGAGATCGTTGCTGGCACGCTTGCTTACATGTCGCCAGAACAGACGGGGCGGATGAATCGCTCCATTGATTCTCGCAGCGATCTGTACTCTCTCGGCGTCACGCTGTACGAGCTATTCACCGGCGTTCTGCCATTCACTGCTTCCGATCCGATGGAGTGGGTGCATTGTCACATCGCAAGGCACCCGCGCATGCCCGAAGGACGGGGATCAGTCATTCCTTCGGCAGTCTCGGCCATCATCATGCGACTGCTGGCCAAGACGGCCGAAGAGCGCTATCAGACAGCCGTAGGCGTCGAGCGTGACTTCAGACGATGTCTTGAGGAGTGGGAGGCGCATGGACGCATCGATGCATTCCCGCCTGGGGAACGTGACATGCCGGACCGGCTTCTGATCCCCGAGAAATTGTACGGGCGGGAATCAGAAATCGATGCACTGCTCGCATCCTTCGAACGGATCTCTGCTGGAGGCAGGCCGGAACTCGTCCTGGTGTCCGGCTATTCGGGAGTCGGCAAGTCTTCCGTCATCAATGAGCTTCACAAGCCGCTCGTGCTGCCTCGCGGCTTTTTCGCATCGGGAAAGTTCGATCAATACAAGCGCGACATCCCCTATGCGACGCTAGCAGAGGCGTTTCAGGGCCTGATCCGTCCACTCTTGTCGAAAGAAGAGGACGAACTCAACCGGTGGAGTACGGCATTTCGCGAAGCGCTCGGACCCAATGGACAGCTGATGGTGGATCTTGTCCCCGAGCTGAAACTCATCATTGGAGAGCAACAGCCTGTTCCAGCGCTTGCATCGAGGGACGCACAAAGCCGTCTTCAACTGGTGTTTCGGCGATTCGTCAGCGTCTTCACACGGGACCATCCGGTGGCGCTTTTTCTCGACGATCTGCAGTGGCTCGACGCGGCAACCCTGGACGTAATCGAAGATCTTCTCATACAACCCGATGTGGAGCATCTGCTTGTTATCGGCGCTTACCGCGATAACGAGGTGCCTCCGGAACATCCCTTAAAGCGCAAGCTGGAGGCGATCCGCCGGTCTGGTGTGATCGTGCGCGACATCGTGCTCGTGCCGTTGGCGCATGACGATCTGGAAGCGTTACTGGCGGATTCGCTGCATGGCGAGCGGGCGCATGTCGGCCCGTTAGCGGAACTCGTGGAGGCAAAGACGCGCGGCAACCCGTTCTTCGTCATCCAGTTCATTTATGCGATGTTCGAGGAACAACTGCTCGTCTTCGATCACAGCCGAGGGCGATGGGATTGGGATCTGAATCGCATCCACGCCAAGGGTTATACCGACAACGTCGTGGACCTGATGGTGGCGAAGCTGAACCGTTTGCCGACTGAAACGAAAAAGGCGCTTCAGCAGCTTGCCTGCCTTGGAATTAGCGCTGACTTCGAGACGCTTCAGGCGGTCTACAACGATTCCATTGATGAACTGCACGGCCAGCTTTGGCAGGCAGTTCGGATGGGACTCATTTTTCAGATTGAAGACGCTTACCGCTTTGTTCACGACCGTGTGCAGGAAGCGGCTTACTCGCTGATTCCTCACGTGCTGCGGGCGGAGGCGCATTTGCGCATCGGCATGTTGATGGCGTCGCGCGCATCGCCAGAAGCACTGGATGAGCATATCTTCGAGATCGTCAACCAGCTCAATCGTGGCGCGCATCTGGTGGCGTCGATTGAAGAGCGCGAGCGCATTGCTCAATTGAATCTTGTTGCGGGGCGCCGTGCGAAGGCGTCGACAGCGTATGCATCGGCGATCGGATATCTCAACGCCGGGCGCGAACTGTTGACGGATGACACGTGGAAGCGCAACGATGAATTGGTCTTTTCAATTGAAAGTCTTCTTGCGGAATGCGACGTCCAGACGGCGAATCTGGCTACCGCGGAAACGCGGCTTTCGAGGCTTGCACAACGGGCCAGGCGTGCCCACAACACGGCGCTGGTCACGCGTCTGCGCCTGACGCTCTACAACTTGCTGGATCGCAGCGACAGCGGCATCGACGTATTCATTGAATATCAACGACATCGTGGCGAGCACTGGTCACCCCATCCATCCGGCGCCGACGTGTCCAAAGAGTTCAATCAGATCTGGAGGCGGGTGAGTGAGAGGAAAATTGACGAGCTTGTCGACTTGCCTTTGGTCAACAATGGCGAATTGCTCGATGTTCTGGATGTCTTCACCGAAGCTGTCATGACTGCGCAGTTCACCGATGAGAACCTACACGCTCTCATCCTTTGCCGGATGGTTGAACTCAGTCTCGACTATGGCAACAGTGACGCATCGTCATTTGCATACGTCACGTTGGGGCATCTTGCCGGCCCTCAGTTCGGCAACTACGAAGCGGGATACCAACTCGGAAAACTCGCTTACGAACTGGTCGAAAAGCATGAATTGCATCGGTTTCGCGCGCGGGTCTACATGCGATTCGGAAGTCTCATCATGCCTTGGCGATGCCATGTCAAGGCGGGACGGGAGTTGGTGCGTCGCGCGTTCGACGCTGCGATCCAATCGGGCGACCTGACGTTTGCGGCCTATAGCTGCAACAACCTGTACACCAACATGCTTGCGGCAGGAGACGCGCTGTCCGAGATTCAGCGGGAAGCGGAAACGGGTCT
Organism: Paraburkholderia largidicola; assembly: GCF_013426895.1. Lineage (NCBI taxonomy): Bacteria > Pseudomonadati > Pseudomonadota > Betaproteobacteria > Burkholderiales > Burkholderiaceae > Paraburkholderia > Paraburkholderia largidicola. The sequence goes on from NZ_AP023176.1 coordinate 141,012, forward strand.
TGCATTCGCGGAAAAGCTGAAATTTGGTCGTGTCATCAGCATGATCACGACGCAGATCATGTTTATCCGGACGCTTCGCGGCCTCACCAGCAGGTTCGGCACCTTCAACGACGGTCGCTTCGATGAACTTCGATTCGAGCATCATCTGTCTGGCAACGCGACGTTAGCGAGACCCGAGTGCTGGTATTGGATTCGCAAGTTACAAGCGCGCTTCTTTGCTGGCGACTATGCGGGTGCGATCCATGCGTCGGAAAACGCGGCGCGGCTCTTCGAGAAGTCGCACTCGTACTTTGAAGTGGCGGAGTATCACTTTTACAGCGCGTTAGCGCGAGCCTGTGCCATCGATGACGCGACCGAAGACCAGCGACGAGAGCATGCTCAGGCACTAGTCCGACATCACCGTCAACTTGCGATCTGGGCGACGAACTGTCCCGAGAATTTCGAAAGCTGTGCCGTATTGGTGGAAGCGGAAATTGCCCGCATCGAGGGGCGTTTGCTCGACGCCGAACACGCTTATGAGAAAGCCATTCGTTCGGCAAGTGCGAACGGGTTCGTGCAGAACGAGGCAACAGCGAACGAAGTGGCCGGGCGCTTCTATGCGGCACGGGGATTTGACAAGATTGCACGCACATATTTGCGCGACGCTCGCCGATGCTATCTCGGCTGGGGAGCGAACGGCAAGGTCAGGCAACTCGACACACTGTACCCCGATATCGATGACGATCTGACGGCGCCGGGCTTCAATGGCATGATCATGGCACCGTCCTCGCTTCTCGATCTGGCCACGGTCATCAAGGTTTCGCAAACACTGTCGAGCGAGATGGTTCTACCGAGCCTGATCGAGAAACTGGTTCGGCTCGCTGTCGAAAATGCGGGAGCGGAGCGCGGTTTGCTGATTCTGCTTCGCGGTGCCGCGCAGGGCGGCGAACTGCGGATCGAGGCCGAGGCGACGAGTCAGGCCGGGGGAATTGATGTGATCGTGCGGCAGACCATCGTCACGTCGTCGGACCTGCCGCAATCAGCGCTGGATTATGTCATCCGCACTCAGCAGCGTGTCTTGCTCGATGATGCTTCTAGCGACATTTACTATTCAGAAAACGACTACGTGCGCCAGAAACATTCACGATCCATATTGTGTTTGCCGATCGTGAAGCAGGCGAAACTCATCGGCGTTCTTTATCTGGAAAACGGCCTGGCGGCGGGCGTTTTCACTTCTGATCGTGTCGAACTATTGCAACTGCTTGCTTCGCAAGCAGCGATTTCATTGGAAAACGCGACACTTTATTCCGACTTGCAACGCAGTGAAGCATTTCTGGCGCAAGGACAGAAGATCAGTCACACAGGAAGCTTTGGCTGGAATGCGACGGGTGGCGAGCATTACTGGTCCGAAGAGGGCTACAACATCATCGAGTACGATCGACGCATCCAACCTTCCGTCGAACTCGTACTGCAGCGCGTTCATCCTGAAGATCGGGATGCTGTCCGTCTGGCTCTGGAAGCCTCCAGGAAGGAAAAGAAGGACTTCGACAGCGAACATCGCTTTCTCATGCCCGATGGACGGATCAAATATATCCATGCGTCGGGTCAAGCAGTCAGTATAGGCAACCTCGAGTTTATCGGCGCCGTTCGTGACGTGACCGAACGCAAGCGGGCAGAAGAAAGCCTGCGCCAGGCGATGGTCGATCTCGCGCGCATCAATCGTGCGACAACCATGGGAGAAATGGCCGCTTCGCTGGCCCATGAAGTCAGTCAACCAATTTCGGGCGCGGTTGCCTACGCGAGTGCCTGTTTGCGTTGGCTTTCCCGGGACAGGCCGCATACGAAAGAGGCGCGCACGGCTGCGACCAATATGGTGGAAGACGCACGCAGGGCGGCTGATATCGTCGTCAGAATCCGCAAACAGTTCGAAAAGGGGGCTTTGAATCGCGAAGTCTTCGAGATCGGCGAGATCATCCGGGACACCGTTGGCCTGTTGCGCGGAGAGATCCAGCGCTACAACATAACGGTGGGAGTCGACCTGGAGTCCGCTCTCCCTCGCGTGGTCGGGGATCGTGTGCAGTTGCAGCAGGTCGCGATGAATCTGATCCTCAACGGCATAGAAGCGATGAAGGATATCGATGGCCTAAGAGAGATTGCTGTGACAGCCGAGCGGACCGGCGAGGAAGTACTCATATCGATCAGGGACACCGGAATCGGAGTACAGCCTCAACTGGCAGAACAGATTTTCGACCCATTCTTCACGACGAAGCCGCATGGTACCGGTATGGGTCTTCGGATCAGCCGGTCGATCGTGGAGTCGCATGGCGGGCGTTTGTGGATTTCCAGCGACGTCGGATCGGGGGCGACGTTTCAGTTCACCTTGCCTGTCCGCGAAGACTGAGATATCGACACCAGACGAACAACAGCACCGTTGATTTTGCAGCAGCACTATCGCCTTCTTCTACAGCAATCGAGGAAAGCTGCATTCAGGAAGGAAAGTCGGTGGATGCCGACAATGCTTCCCACTTTTTGGTCTCGGTCGTCACGTAAGTGTTCTTGTCCTCGATAGCCTTTAGCGTGTCGGTGCCGAGCGGCAGACGTAATGGTGGCGTTGGCGCATCGACGAGCTTCACAAGTGCCGTCGCGAGTCTTTGCGGATCACCAGGCTGATTATGGTTGATGCTGGCAGCGAGTTCACGCAGCTTGCCTGACGTCTGCGCATAGTCGTCGATGATCTCCTTGCCGACCAGCAGCGACGACGTGTCGAGAAAATCCGTGCGGAAGAAACCCGGCTCGATCGTCGTCGCGTGAATGCCGAGCGGCTTCAGTTCGTCATGCAGGGCTTCCGTGATACCTTCAACAGCGAACTTCGTGGAGCTATAAACGCCAACCCCGGCAGCCGCGCGATAACCGACGATCGACGATGTGTTGATCACATGCCCCGAGCGCTGCCCGCGCATGATGGGCAGCACGGCACGGGTCACGTTCAGCAGGCCGAAGACGTTGGTGTCGTACATGCGTCGCACGTCGGCGTCGCTTGATTCCTCGATAGCGGCCAGCAGGCCAAAGCCCGCGTTGTTGATCAGCACGTCGATGCGGCCGAACTTCTCGACAGCCGCTTCAACGGCGGCTTTCGCTTGCGCTTCGCTGGTCACGTCGAGTTCGACGCTCAGCAGAGCAGGTGATTCACCCAGACGCTCGACGATCGCTGCCGTATTGCGACCCGTGGCGACGACGGCATTACCATCGGCAAGCGCTGCCTGTGCGATCAGTGCGCCAAGACCACGGGACGCGCCCGTGACGAACCAGACGCGTTTGAAGGATTTGCCCATGTGTTGCTCCTGCATTTGCGATAGAGAAGGCGGAATCGGTTTTGAGTGACAATCGGCAGAATACGGTGCCTAGATTCCGAGCTTGTTGGCCAGATCGACGAGATCGTCGGCGATGATGTCGATGAAGCTCTCCGGTTTGCGGTCAGCCGCATGGCCGGGTCCGAGTTCTAATGGTCGTGGAACATACGCCGTGTGAAAACCCGCCTGTTTCGACGCATGCAGATCCCACTTGTGCGCCGAAACCATCAATAGCTGATCGGGCCGAAAACCCGTGTAGTCGACGGCTGATTGATAGACCCTCGGATCGGGTTTGAAAGCGTGACTCAGTTCTCCCGTCAGGACCTCGTCAAAGGGCAGCTTGCTGTCTTTGACGAGCGCGGTCATTTGCGCCATCGACGCGTTGGTCAGCGTGGAGAGCGTGTATTTGCGGCGAAGCTGGGTGAGACCTGCCACTGAGTCCGGCCATGGCGCCATCTTTCCCCATTCGCCAAGTAGCTGATCGCGATCCGTGTCCGATAGACGGTCGCCGACGCCGCGCTTGACGAGCAGCGGCAGCAACGCTTCCCGGTAGACCTCGGTGTTCGAGATCCAGGGACGGCGACCGGCCGAGATATCGACGATGATGTCGTGCGCGCCACCGCTCCAGTCGCCGGGCAGCGTTGCCGCCCAGTCGTCGGCGAGTCCGTACTTGCGGCCGATTGCCTGCGCGCGTTGCACCACGGGATCGTAGAAGTCGAACACGGTTCCCTGCATGTCGAAGGTCAGTGCCTTGATTCCTGCCACACTGGCATTGGAGGTCGCCCAGGTTCGCATTGGCGCCATCGCAAGCAGCGCGGTCCCTGCCAGCGCGCCGAACAGTAGCGCGCGACGTGTTGAGTTCACCTTGTCGGTGTGGATTGGTTGTACGCTCATATCGCACCTCTTCTGCCTCGCACTCAGATCGTTCGCGTCAACATCGCCTGCTCTGCGGCGACGGCCCAGTCGGCCGTGTCTTTCGGGTAGATCGTCCGGAACGGACCCGTGTTGGCAGGGATCAGCTCGACCATCTTGCCAATCATGTCGTCAGGGTCGAGGCGCATTTCCGGTTTATCGAGCAGTGCGTCTGTTTGCGCCTTGTACGAGGCGCGACTCGTGAAATTGACGTCATCATCGAGCCAGCGATAAGCCGCCTCCACGCCGCGCTCATTGAAGCCGGTAAAGAATGGACCAGGGTTGATGGTCTGCACCTGAATGCCGAACTCCTTCAACTCTTCCTGCATCGATTCGGCGATCGACTGAACTGCGTGCTTGGTCGCCGAGTAGGTGCCGATCATGCCAGGGCTGACAAGTCCGACAATCGACGAGATGAACACGACTTTGCCTTTGACCTGCGTTCGGACCCAACGGCGCACCACGCGCTGCGTGAGATCCAGCAGAGCAAACACGTTCACTTCGAAATTCTGTTTGACTAGCGGCATGGGAATTTCCGCAACCGGGCCGCCCTCAGCAATGCCGGCGTTGTTCACCAGGACGTCGAAATCGAGCTTTGCCGCGTGCACGATGTCATACGGGTCGAGCATGTTGAGCTTGGTGACCGTCAGATTCGGCAGGTCCATCGCGGCTACCTTGTCGCGAAGCGCCGTGACTTGCGGCCAGGACTCGGCAGTCGCGATAACGGTATGCCCGTTTTTCGCCAGTCCAATGGCTGCGCCTTCGCCGAGACCCGAACCTGCGCCCGTGATAAGAATGGTTTTACTCACTTGAATCGCTCCTTTCTGGAAGACGGGAAGAAAAGGTGGCCTGTCAGCCACCGTAGGTGTAGGACCACGCAATCGCTATCGCCAGAGTGAGCGCGGAAAACAGGGTGCTGGCGATGATGGTCGAGTTCGCTTCGCCTGAGAGGCGGTCGTAGCTATTGCCAAAAAGAATGCCGAAGAAGCCGGAGGGAAGGGCTGCCATGATGACTGCGAGCCGGGTGATGTCGGCAGATGCATTGACGGCACGGCAGATCAGGAAAGCGAGCAGTGCCTGCGCGATGTTCGAAACGCAGACTCCAAATGCAGTATTGAGCGTCAACCTGAATCTGCTCTGGGATAGAACGACGCCTGTAACCAGCAAGCCCATGCCGCCCGCCGCAACGCCGATCTCTCGCAACGATGCCGCCGCAACGTTGGGCAAGTGCCACCCGCTCAGCGATACGAGCATGCCGAACACGGGGGCGAGCACGATCGGTTTGGACAGCGCGTGACCGGCGGCCGTGACGATCTGTGTGAGTGCTGTCGGCTTGGGCCTGGCGCCGACAGCGTGCCGGTGAGTTGCCGCATTGATGCTGTGCGGGTTATCCGTGGGTCTGTCCAGTTCGAGCAGCGCTAACGTCAGAGGCGAAGGCAACAACGATCCGACAGCAATGCCGACTGCTACCGTCGAAAGATGCTCTGCGCCGAACAAGGCGGTGATGACGGGAAACGCCGCGGCGGCATAGTTTGGTTGCCCGACGGCCAATGCCTGAAGCGCTGCTTCGCTCGAATTCTGTCGACGCGCCCAGCGCTGATAGACGTACCAGAGAACATAGACGCCCATCATGGTGATGCTCAGCGATAGCAGGATCGGCCACTGCGCAATCAGGTCCGACCACTTCGACGTCGCGGTTGCGACGAACAAAGAGGCCGGGAGGCAATAACTCATCACGACGGTGTTGAGTTCCTTCACGTGAAAGTTATTGATGTGACCGGTTTTACCGGCGCCATAGCCCAACGCCATGACGAAGAAGGTCGGTGCAAGGGCGAGGGCGAGGACAGAAAGCATGGGTTTCACTGACGCAGATCTCGTCGTGGCAATTGATCAGCGCGCGGTGTCGGCTCGCCATTCGCCGGACAGATGCGCAAAGATTTCTGCCGCGAACAACTGGGGCGCCTCTGTCGGTGAAAAATGCCCGACACCCGGCATGAACTTGAGCGAGAAATTGCTCATGAACCGATCGATCTGATCGGACCATGCAACGGGGAAAAGCGGATCGCATTCAGGCCACAGAATCGATACAGGCTTGTCGAAGCGATCGCCGATGTCCGGCACGGTTTCCCCTGCGTAGCCCGAGACGGGATTGCTTTCCAGGTGGCGGAACCAGGACACACTCGCGGTGAAAGCGCCCGGTGCCGAACAGCCTTTCACCATGTTGTCGAGCAGCTCGTCGGTGACCGTCGAACCGGGACCCGACCAGCCGTCGAGATGAATCTTCAGCAGCGCGCGGATAGCATCCGGGTTGCCATCGAAGACCTGTTCGACGAGCGTGGTCCGAAAGAACGTCGCGTGCCAGAATTCGTTGACTGGTGATACTTCGAGGATGCGTCTTCCAACGCCCGGAATCGGCGGAGCGAGAACGAGCGCCGCAACCAGATCAGGCCGCTTATGTGCGACCCCCTGCACAGTGAAGCCACCGATGTCATAGCCGACGAGAATTGCGTCGGTGAGTTCGAGCTCATCCATCAATGCGATGACGGCTTTGACCTGGCCGTCTCGCGAGAAGACATCGCTGCCGTTATCGAGTTGTTTGTCGGACAGTCCAAAGCCGCGCAGATCGGGGACGATCGTCATCGCGCGGGCGGACACCAGCGCAGCGAGCCTGTCATATTCATGGCTGTCTCCCGGTGACCCGTGGATCATGACGACTGGCCTGCCTGAGCCGTTCTTGTGGTATGCGAGGCGATAGCCATCGGTGGGGCTGGTGTAGTACATCGAAACCTCCAGACGTTGGGAATGTGTGCACAGAGCATCTACCCATCCGAAGTCGTGCTCAATGACGCGATGGGTTCGGTATCGCATACCTTCGTGTTACGCGTTCCCGGCAGCGCCAACCTCAACTTCCCCGAGCGGCCCACATCCGTTTGAGATCACACCAACGTATGACAACCGATACGAAGGCGTGATCGACCGCGCGCGCCAATTCGGCTGTCATGCGGATTGAAGAGGGGATATCTCATTCGCCGCGATCCGGCGACGTACCTCATGGGCACGCTTCGCTGGATCCGACGCGCGATAAACAAAGCCATCACATCGCAACGTGAGGTTTCAAATGAAACGAATAGCTGTTCTCGCACTATCGGCGGTCGCAACGACTGCGGCTTACGGGCAAAGCGCTGTCACGCTTTACGGCCTGATCGACGCAGGTTTTATGTACACCAACAACGTGACGAAGGGCACTTCGCACGGCTCGCTATTTCAGGCGACCAGCGGTGAGATTAGCGGCAGCCGGTTTGGGCTTCGCGGGTCCGAAGATCTTGGTGGCGGCCTGCACGCCATCTTCGTGCTGGAAAGCGGATTCAACCTGCAAAATGGCAAGCTGTCACAGAACAGCAGGTTATTCGGCCGACAAGCGTTTGTGGGTATCAAGAGCGACATGTTCGGCACCTTGACGCTAGGACGCCAGTACGATTTCATCACCGACTTTGTCGAACCGCTGTCTGGGGTATCAGGTACTTTGGGGGACCTGGGCTTCGCGCATCCGTTTGATAACGACAACTTCGATCACTCGGTTCGCATCAACAACGCAGTTAAATACACCAGTGAAGATTATCGCGGCTTCCGGTTTGGCGGCATGTACGCCTTCTCTAACAATCAGAATTTCGCCAACAACCGTGCTTATAGCCTGGGTGCGTTTTACAGCAAAGGTCCTTTGAACATTGCAGCCGCTTACCTGCAGGTAAACGGGTCCAATTCGACCACCAGTCCCTCAGGCGCAATAGACACAGCGGAATCAGGTTCAAACGGAGTGGGCGGATTCCAGCTTGGATCGGACGTGCAACGCACGGCGTCTGCGGCCGTCAACTACGTTTATGGGCCGATCGTTGCGGGCTTCGCGTATTCGCATAGCCAGTTTCAGAACACGCTCTCGTTCGGCTCGAAGAACGGAACAGTTCGCTTCGACAACTATGAGCTAAACGTCAAATACGCGCTCACGCACTCGGTCTCTCTGGGTGGCTCTTACACCTACACAGACGGACACGTGACTCAAAGTACAACATTCGACGCTGATCCGAAATGGAATCAAGTCAACGTGCAGGCGGTTTATTCGTTCTCAAAGCGCACTGATGTCTACGCAGAAGCGATGTACCAGCACGTATCTGGCCATGGTTTCGTCGCGTATATCAACGGCTCTGGCGGCGCATCATCCAGCAGCAATCAGGTGGTGGGGACAGTAGGCATGCGCACGAGGTTCTGATGGCCCTTTATACCGTTGTCCGTTTCATTCCGCTCTGAATACTCCCGTTCGAAATTTCTTGTGTGTCATCTGATCGGATCATCCAGTTGCGTTTCCGGTCAGATCGGCACCGTGCACGAGGTTCGATATGAAATTCGCCGTTCCCCTCCTGGCTGCCGCAGCATTCGCGATGCTGACCAACGAGTTCAACATCATCGGCGTCATTCCGCTGATTGCTCACGATCTCAACGTACCCGTTTCGCAAGTCGGGTTGCTGGTCAGCGCATTCGCATTCACGGTCGCGATCACGGGCCCCTTTCTCACGCTTGCATTGCGCCACGTCGAACGGCGGCTGCTGTTCACGAGCGTATTGGGGGTGACGGTCATTGGCGCAGCTATGGCTGCCCTTGCGCCCAACTACGCCTTTCTTGCCGTTGGGCGAGTGCTCTCCGCATTGGCGCTGCCAGTGTACTGGAGCATGGCTACATCGACTGCGGCGAAAATTGCGGGGCCGGCCAAAGCGGGGAGCGCGATAGCGACAGTGTTTTCAGGCGTCGCCGTGGCAAGTGTGGTGGGCTCGCCAATAACGACGATCCTGGCGGACGAGTTTGGATGGCGAATGGCATTCGCTGCAGGAGGCGCAATCTGCGCATGCATAGCGTTGCTGATCTGGTTTTTCTTTCCCCGGATCACTATTGATCCAGACGAGACACGGGCCTCCGCACTCAAGATCCTGACCTGTCCGCTCATTCTGATCAATCTTGTAATGTCTCTGCTCGCATTGACCGCGATGTTCACGTCTTACACCTACCTCGCCGATGTGCTGACCAGACTCGGACACTTCACAGTCGCATCGACCGGCTGGATTTTGATGGGGTTTGGCGTCGCGGGTATCGTCGGTAACGCGATTGCAGGGCGATTTGTCGATTCAAACCCTTTGCGTTCAGCGGTAGTTGCTATCGTCGTCGCGGCTGTTTCGATGGCCGCCTTCCCTGGCCTGCTCGGTAACCGCGTGGTAGCGATGACGACGCTTGCCATCTGGGGCGCAGCGCATGCGGCCGGCTTCGTGACGAATCACGTTCGAACGATTCGCTCGGCTCCCGCTGCATTGCAGGACCTGACGGCGTCGCTCAATGTCTCGATCTTCAATGCCGGAATTGGATTGGGGGCTGTCGTCGGCGGCAAAGTGATCGATGCGGCTGGTTTGCAGGAGGTTGGCGTTGCGGGAGCATTGAGCGGAGTACTGGCGCTCGTTGTCGCCGGAATTATCGTGTTGTCGACTAAACGTTTTGAGGCTGCTTATCCGATACGAGGTGATCAACGGAATCGTCCAACTCCTAAGGGGTGCGGTCTTTGAGTACGCCGCTCTGTCAAAGCGAAGCATTAGCTTGTGTTGCCTTTGATAGAGAAGAGTCGTGCGTCGTGCTACGTAGTACCTTCGTATGCCGCATCGAGCCCATGGGGTGATTGAGTATGTGATCCGATGGGCGGACTATGAAGACTCAGGTTATCGATTCCGTCGAGGAGCATGGAATGCAAAGAGTCCACCACAGCATGTTCGAGCGCGAAGGTGTTCGAATCCACTATGTCACCGCAGGCACACCTCCGGGCAAGAGCGATAACGACCGCACGATAGTGTTGCTGCACGGATGGCCTCAGACATGGTGGGAATGGCGTCACGTCATGGAGCCTTTGTGCAACGACGGCTGGTTCGTCGTTGCACCGGACTATCGCGGCGCCGGAGGGTCTTCGAAACCCGCAAGCGGTTATGACAAGCAGACGATGGCGGCAGACATCCGGGCGTTGCTCCTTCATCTCGGCGTAACGAATCCGATCACGCTCGTCAGTCACGATCTGGGAATGCTGGTCGGATACGCGTTCGCAACGCTCTATCCAGATGATGTCGAGCGCCTCGTACTGATGGAAGCGCCGATCCCCGGCACCAAGGCATTTCAGAGCGTGGCAACGACCCGTTTCAGCGAGGCAAAGCTTTGGCATTTTCATCTTCATGGCGCAGCAGACAACGTTGCCGAGATGCTGATCGCTGGCAGCGAGTTTTCCTATCTTCGCTCCTTCTATGTGCGACTGAGTTCAAATCCCGACGCTATTTCACTGTCCGACGTACAGAGATATGTTGCCGACTACACCTCGCCGGGAGCAATGCGAGCTGGCCTTGAACTCTATCGTGCGTTCGGGAAGGACGAGGATGACAACCGGCGGATGCTGTCGGAGAAGGGGAGACTGAAGATGCCGGTACTCGGTCTGGGTGGGACGGCGAGTTTCTTCCTGCCACTCGCAGAAGAGATGCTTTTGGAAGTTGCTGAAAATGTATCGGTCAGAGCGATCGAAGACTCTGGCCACTGGATCGCAGAGGAACAGCCGGACACGTTCTTGCGCGAGCTACGCAGATTCATCCAGGAAACTGACGGGAAATAACTGGCCCCGGGCTCAGGCCCTGGGCCACGCGGCGGCGTCCCGTCGATATCGGTTTGCCAGGAGCGGTTCACCGATTCAATTCGCCGCCGGGTCTTTATCGAAAGGCAATCGCCCTTGCTTCATTCACCATGATTTATGAAAGGAGTCTGACATGATCATCCTCAACGTGTTCTTCAAGGTTAAAGAAGATTCAAAGCGGAATTTCCTGGGCCTGCTTGAAAATATGGTTGTTGAATCGAACAAAGAAGATGGGTGTATTTACTACGAACTCTGGATTGACGCTAAAAATCCAGATCATTATTCACTGATCGAACACTGGAGAGATCAGGCGACGCTGACCGATCACGGAAAAACATCGCATTGGATTCATTTTAACGATACGGTGAATAACTATCTGGAAGAGAAATACGACGAACATCACTACACCGAAATCCCCTTCTAAGTATTTCATTCTGGCGTCGGTTTCCACTGGGCACCGCCGGTCAGCGAAGGGTGGTCACGTAATCGAACCGTCCAGGTTCCAGGTGAACTGTCATGCAAAGTCCCGCCTCTCAGCCATCGTGTCCAAAGGCTTGGGTGTGTCTGCACATGATTCCGGCGCTGATGGCGGTGGGTTATCCGTGGTACCTCGCGATGTTTTATCAATTCCGGCTATCTGAGCGTATTGCGGAGGCACTGCTGTCGTTGGGACTGGTCTTTGCAGTTCCCGGCAGTGCCTTCGTCAGTCTCTACGCTCTTGGACGCACGCCGTCGATGAGGTCAGAAGGCGTCGTTCTTCGCAGGGTGGCATATCTCGCTTTCGTATCGCCGTCGCTATTTGTGATTGTTGGCGTGTTTCTCTACCTGATGAAGATCGATGGGAAGGACGTTCAGGTCTGGGTCGGGTTCTGGCTGGCGATTCTATGCGCGGCGTTACTGGTCTTGCTGGGCCGTCGGGGACCCATTGCGCCTGCGCCTTCGCCGGTACATATGAAGGCTGTGCGTGTGATGCATGGCATAGCGGCGCTTGTCATTCTGCTGGTTTTTCTCGTTGCGCATCTGGTCAACCATACGTTCGGTATGCTGGGCGCAGACGCGCATCGAGAGGTGATGCTGGTACTAAGAAGTGTCTACCGGTCACCATTGGTCGAGCCGGTTCTTCTGACACTGCTGTTCTTCCAGATCATCAGCGGACTCGTTCTCGTTGAATCGAAGATCAGATCAAGGCAAGGCATTCTGGACGTACTCCAGACTGCGTCGGGCGCTTATCTGGCCGTATTCATTGCGTCGCATATCAACGCGGTCTTCGTGCTCGCCCGGTACTTTGGCACGGAGACAGACTACACCTGGGCGACCGCGCTACCCAAAGGCCTGCTCGCCGATCCATGGAATGTACGGCTGATTCCGCATTATGTGCTTGGTGTCTGGCTAGTACTCGCCCATATCGCCTGCGGATTGCGTGTGGTCCTGGTCGCTCATCGGGTAAAGCGTTGCCGGGCGAGTGCCGTGTGTTGGGCGCTCATTGTCGCATCGACGCTGTGGGCAGCCGTGATTGTCGCTGGAGCGGTCGGCGTTCGTATTTAACGATCACTTGCGGAGATTCAAAAATGGCAGAAGACAACCCCAAAGCGCTTGCCAGCGTGCGTGGTCATCCTGTTCATGCATTGCTGGTTCCATTTCCCTACGTATGTTTCGTGGGGACGCTGCTGACTGACCTCGCTTACTGGAAAACCGCCGACGTGCAGTGGGAAATATTCTCGGACTGGCTGTTGTTAGCCGGTCTGGTGATGGCCGCATTCGCGGTGCTTGCGGGGCTGATCGACTTTCTCGGCAACCGGCGGGTTCGGACCATGAGCGTCGCCTGGTTGCACGTTGCTGGAAATGTCCTCGCGATCATCCTGGCAGTCGTCAACGCGTTCGTGCATAGCCGGGACGGATATACGGCCATCGTTCCGACTGGGCTGACGCTTTCGTTCTTCGTCGTGTGTCTGCTGTCGTTCACCGGATGGATTGGGAAGACGATGATTTATCGCCATCGAGTGGGAGTAGCCAACTGATGAAACCGACTCAATCCCTGACCCGACGCGCAGCGGTCATGTTGCTGTCGAGCGTTCCCATGGCGCTCACACTCACGCTCACGTTTCCCCTTGCGGGTTGCGACGACTACACGGCAGCCGACCCGAAATTGCAGATTGGTGCCAATCCAGTGCTGCCTGCATTGAGGCAATATCTGTTTCCACCAATGCGTATCGCGACCCCGAGAACCTGGACGCAGGATGAGACGCCCACGGTCCCAGACGGCCTGCACGTCAGTGCGCTGGCGAAGGGGCTTAAGCGCCCGAGATCGCTTTACGTCTTGCCGAACGGCGATGTCCTGGTGATCGAGTCGAGTGGGCCCGATGCGCCTGTGACGCGCCCCAAGGATCTTGTCGTCGGGATAGTGCTGGGCGCAGCGGGTGAATTCAATCAGGCGGGAAACCGCATTACGCTCTTACGTGGCGGGACGAACCGTCAACCACTGACCCAGACAGTCTTTCTCGATCATCTAACCTCGCCTTTTGGCGTGGCGCTCGTCGGACACGATCTGTACGTCGCAAACACGGATGCAATCGTCCGCTATCCCTATCACGACGGCGATACGCAAATCAGGGCGTCCGGTACGAAGCTCACTGACTTGCCAGCGGGGCCTATCAATCACCATTGGACCAAGAGTCTGATTGCAAGCGTCGATGGTTCGAAACTGTATGTAGGCATTGGGTCGAATAGCAACATAGCCGAGAACGGCATGCAGGCCGAGATCGATCGCGCGGACATCTGGGAGGTGGATCGGGTCACGGGCGCGCATCGCATATTCGCAAGCGGCCTGCGTAATCCCATGGTTTCCAGTGGGAGCCGCAGACGGGCAAGTTATGGACGGTGGTGAACGAGCGGGACGAACTTGGCCCGGATCTCGTGCCGGACTACATGACATCCGTTAAAGACGGTGCGTTCTATGGCTGGCCGTATAGCTATTACGGAAACCACGTTGATCCGCGCGTTATGCCGCAGCGACCGGACCTCGTCGCCAAAGCGATTGCACCCGACTATGCACTGAGTTCGCACGTTGCGCCGCTCGGAATGGCTTTTTATCACGGGACGAATCTTCCCGCGGCATACCGCGGCGGCGCTTTCGTGGGAGAGCACGGCAGTTGGGATCGCAGTCCGCTTAACGGCTATAAGGTCGTCTACATTCCCTTTCATGACGGGATGCCGAGCGGTCCAGCACAGGATGTCGTGACAGGTTTCCTGAGTCCCGACAATCACGCTCGTGGTCGGCCCGTGGGGCTTGCGGTCGACAGGACGGGAGGGCTGCTGATCGCCGACGATCTTGGCAATACGGTCTGGCGGGTGGTCGCCAGCGGGAAATGAACGGTGTCGCAGCGCTCTATCGCAACGGAAGCCATAGCGGTCCTTCCCATGCCTTGAGCGCTTCAAGAAACGCGCTGAGCTTTGAAGGCATGAAGCGACGCGTCGGATAAACAGCGTGAACGAAGATCTCCGGTGACGACCATTCAGGCAGCACGCGACGCAGTTTCCCGCGAGCAATCTGCGCATCGGAATAGCTCGACGGAAGTAGCGCGATGCCGTGTCCGCGAAGCGCGAACGCGCTGACGATGTGAAAGTCGCGGGCGGCAACCGGGCCTGTTACACGAACCTTGGCCGATTTTCTTCCGTTGACCAGATGCCACTCCGTCTCGTTGTTTCTCGCGTTGCTCAGCACGCAAAGATGTTCGCTGAGTTCTTCTGGACGGGAAGGGATCGGGTGATTCTTGAGGTACGCAGGAGAAGCGGCGAGGTGGCGAACACTTTTTCCGATCCGTTGGGCGACCAGGCTCGAGTCCTGCAAATCGCCAAAGCGGATCGCCACGTCGACGTTCTCCGCAATCAGGTCCACGAACACGTTGGTGAAGTACAGGTCCACCTGGATATGCGGATAGCGCGTCAGGAAGGAGGACAGGAAGTCGTAAAACGCCTTCTGTTGAAGCATGACGGGCCCAGAGATGCGTAACAGACCCTCAGGCTTCTTCTGGGTGTGTGTAATCACGCGCTCGGCATCGTACAGGTGACTCAGCGGCTCGCTGCACTCATCGAAGTAAGCGCGTCCCTGCACGGTCAAGCTGAGCTTGCGGGTCGTGCGCTGCAGAAGTGTCACACCAAGCCGTTCCTCGAGCGCCGACACCTTGCGGCTCACGGTGGAGACAGGCATCCCAAGTGCTCGTGCCGCGCGACTAAAACTCTCGAATTGCGCCACGCGCACAAAGACGGCGATGTCGTTCAGGTCGGCGGGTTCGGTCATGAATGATTTTTGCATGGATGGAAAAGAGATTCCATGCATTCCAGTCTAATCAAAAATGCTTTTGAGGGCGAGACTTGGCCCTACGCAATTCAACAGTCCTCGGAGAGATACCATGGCTAACCAGGTAATCGTCATTACGGGTGCTTCCAGCGGAATCGGAGAAGCCACCGCCAAACTCCTCGCCTCGAAAGGCGCCACAGTGGCCCTCGCTGCGCGCCGGCTCGACAGGCTGCAACGCATTGCCGCCGAAATCGCGGCGAAGGGCGGCAAGGCATCCGTTCACCCGCTCGACGTGACGGATCAGGCGCAGGTCAATCGTCTGATCGAAGACATCGTGTCGCAACACGGCCGGCTTGATGTGATGGTCAACAACGCGGGCCTGATGGCGATCGCGCCACTCTCGCTGCGTAAGACGGACGAGTGGGATCGCATGATCGACATCAACATCAAAGGTCTGCTCTACGGCGTTGCGGCGGCATTGCCCGTGTTTGAAAAGCAGCAGTCGGGGCATTTCGTCAACATCGCGTCCGTGGTGGGGCTAAAAGTTTTCAGCCCCGGCGGCACGGTCTATTCGGGCACCAAGTTCGCGGTTCGCGCTATTTCAGAGGGCTTGCGTCACGAAGTGGGCGGCAAGATCCGCACGACGGTGATCTCACCGGGTGCGATCGATACCGAACTCAAGTTCGGCTCGGGACATGAGGACAGCCGCAATTTCGTCGTCGATTTCTACAAGATGGCCATTCCCGCTGATGCCATCGCGCAGGCCATCGCTTATGCAATCGAGCAGCCTCATTCGGTTGACGTCAACGAGATCGTGATCCGCCCGACCGTGCAGGATTTTTAAGGTTCGCGGCTGGCTTGACGGGCCGCGAGTGATCCATGGCGATTGCTCGCGGCGGACTTTAAAGACATACGTAGGAGCAGGACATGAGTAACGTTACGGAGCAGCAGTTCAAACGCGTCTGGTTTATCACGGGCGCAACGCGCGGTCTGGGCGCGCTGATCGCCAGGGCAGCGCTGGCAGATGGTAATGCCGTCGTCGCCACGGGTCGCAATACGGCAGCGATCGTCGAGCGTCTGGGTGAATCACCTGCTCTGCTGAGCGTCGAACTCGACGTGACCAGCGAAGCGCAAGCGAAAGCCGCCGTTGAAGCGGCTGTCGAGAAGTTTGGCCGCATCGACGTGCTGATCAACAACGCGGGCTTTGGCCTGCTGGCCGCTGTCGAGGAATCAAGCGACGCCGACGTGCGACGCATGTACGACACCAACGTCTTCGGCCTGCTGAACGTGACCCGTGCCGTGCTGCCCATCATGCGCAGGCAGCGCTCGGGGCATGTGATTAACACATCGTCGATCGTCGGTTATCGCGCGGCTGCCGGGGTTGGCGTTTATAGCTCCACGAAGTTCGCTGTTGAAGGTATCACGGAAGCCCTGCATGACGAACTGAAGCCGCTCGGCATTCACGCGACGACGATCGAGCCGGGTTTCTTCCGCACGGATTTTCTCGACACGTCGTCGCTGCTGGTCGGCAAGGAGATCATCGACGACTATGCGCAGACGTCAGGCAAGCTGCGTGAACTCGCCGTCAGCATCAACCACAACCAGCCGGGCGATCCCGAAAGGCTCGCAACTGCCATTGTCGCGCTGGTTCACGCGCAAACTCCGCCGTTACGTTTGGCGCTCGGCACGGACACGTTAAAAGCAATCGCAGATAAGAACGAGTACGTTACCTCGGAAACGCGGGCATGGAGCTCGCTGTCGGCATCGACGGATTTCCCGGCCTGAAGGCGACGCCGTTGCGCCCTTAACGGACAACGGCGCATGCCACGCTTTCGAATCTGAACTTGCCAAAGGGGCATCTGAAATGAAAAAGATCGGTTTTCTCTCGTTCGGCCACTGGGCGACATCGCCCTATTCGCAGGCCCGATCGGCATCGGATGTCCTTCTGCAATCGATCGACCTGGCAGTGGCAGCCGAGCAGCTCGGTGCCGATGGCGCATTCTTTCGCGTTCATCATTTCGCACGACAACTCGCGTCACCGTTCCCACTTCTTGCTGCCGTCGGCGCCAAAACCAGGACGATCGAAATCGGAACAGGCGTCATCGACATGCGGTACGAAAACCCGCTCTACATGGCGGAGGATGCCGGCGCAGCGGACCTGATCGCTGGAGGCCGACTGCAGCTTGGCATCAGCCGGGGCTCCGGCGAGCAGGTTATCGATGGCTGGCGCTACTTTGGTTATGCACCGGGTGAAGGGGAGACGCACGTCGATCTGGCGCGACGCCATACCGAGGTGTTCTACGAGGTGCTGCGCGGTGAGGGTTTCGCTCAACCGAATCCGCGCCCCATGTTTTCGAACCCGCCGGGGCTGCTTCGCGTCGAACCTCACTCCGAAGGCCTTCGCGACCGGATCTGGTGGGGCTCGGGTTCCGATGCGACCGCGATCTGGGCGGCAGGGATGGGCATGAATCTTCAGTGTTCGACGCTGAAGAACGATGAGTCGGGCCGACCGCTACACGTCCAGCAGGCAGAGCAGATCCGGGCTTATCGGCAGGCATGGAAAGAGGCGGGGCACACGCGTGAACCGCGCGTGTCCGTCAGCCGGAGCATTTTTGCGCTGATGAACGACCGCGACCGGATGTACTTCGGGCGTGACAGTCAAAGCGCCGACACGGTCGGTCTGCTGGAAGACAGCATCCGGACGATTTTCGGTCGCAATTACGCGGCCGAGCCTGATGTCCTTGTAGAGCAACTTGCCAGAGACGAGGCAATCGCAGAGGCGGATACGTTACTTCTGACAGTGCCGAATCAATTGGGCGTGGCGTACTGCGCGCACGTGATCGAATCCATTTTGACCCACGTCGCGCCTGGGCTCGGCTGGCGTTAGGGTTCAGTTGGAATTTCGAATAGCAGGTCTGCATTTGACAGCTGCCCGTGGCCCAATGTTGGTTTGACCGGCAGGAAAGGGTCGAGCTTGTGTGAAAACACGCTGATCACCTAAACTGGATTAACTCATTCAGCATGGGTGACCGGATGAAGCGATTCATTGGAGGTGAAGATCGCAAGCAGGTGACACTGCTTCCGGAGTGCCTGGATGACTTCGTTGCTGAAGACAACCCGGTCAGAATTATCGAGGCGTTTGTTGAAGAGCTTAACCTTGCATCACTAGGTTTCGATGGTGCGATGCCGTCGACTACTGGTCGCCCGTCCTATCATCCAGGCGTGCTGCTGAAGATCTATATCTACGGCTACCTGAATCGCGTCCAGTCGAGCCGCCGCCTGGAACGTGAATGCCAGCGCAACGTTGAATTGATGTGGCTCACGGGACGTTTGGCGCCGGATTTCAAGACCATTGCCGACTTCCGTCGTGACAACGGCACTGGAATTCGTAACGTGTGCCGCCGTTTCGTGATGCTGTGCCGTGAACTGAGGCTGTTCTCGCAAGCACTGGTCGCGATTGACGGCAGCAAGTTCAAGGCAGTCAACACACGCGATCGCAACTTCACCGAAGGTAAGGTTGATAAGCGCCAGAAGCAGATCGAAGAGAGCATCCAGCGTTATCTGAATGCGCTGGAGACCGCAGCTCGTACGCAACCCGCAGAGCTGGAAGCGAAGACGACAAGACTGAAGGACAAGATCCAGCGCTTGCGCGACCAGATGCGAAACCTCGAGCAGATCAGGGGCGACTCAAGACTGAGCCAGACGGTCAGTTCTCGATGACCGATCCTGATGCACGCTCCATGGCGACTAGCGGCAAAGGCTCAGGAATGGTGGGCTACAACGTACAGGTAGCAGTAGATGCCAAACACCACCTTATCGTCGCTCACGAGGTAACAAACTCTGGCAGCGACCGGGCGCAGCTTAGCCCCATGGCAAAAGCTGCGCGTGACGCGATGGGCAAGACCAGACTGCGGGCAGTCGCCGATCGTGGCTACTACAGTGGGCCTCAAATCAAGGAGTGCGCCGATGCGGGGATTGCGGTCATGCTACCGAAGCCGACAACATCAGGCGCGAAATATCATGGCCGTTTCGACAAGGCAGACTTCATCTACATTGCACGGGACGACGAATACCTATGCCCAGCTGGAGAACGGGCAATTTACCGTTACACCAGCGAGGAACACGGACTGCAGCTACACCGTTACTGGAGCAGCGCCTGTTCGCAATGCGCAATGAAGCCAAAGTGCACTCCTAGCGACCAACGACGGATAAGTCGATGGGAGCATGAGTCGGTGCTGGAAGCAGCTCAACGTCGGCTGGACAAGACACCTGATGCGATGACAGTGCGCAGACGAACCGTCGAACATGTCTTCGGAACGTTCAAGCATTGGATGGGTTACACGCACTTCCTGATGCGCAGGTTGCCCAACGTAGGTACCGAAATGAGTTTGAATGTACTCGCCTACAATCTCGCACGAGTGATGAAAATCCTGGGCTTCAGGAAAACGATGAAGGCGATGCGGCAGGTGGGTGTGTGAGCACCCCGTAGATCCCGAAACAAAGCCCTTAAGCTCGTCCAAAAGGCATCTCAGAGGCTCACTTCCTCGTCGTCGCCGTGGTATGACCGCAAAGGCAGCCAAACGCGCCGTTGGGGGCGGCGGTCATGCATCGCATTGAAATTCCACCGAGTTTCCACACAGCCTGGGTCGCGTGCAGCCGATGCCGACAGCCCGAGCCTGGCCTGCATTGAGCTGTCAGCAACGATCTGGCATTTGCGAACTGGTTTCGCCCGTTCAAATACTGTGCACCTCAGAGTAACCACGTGCGTTCGGATCATTCGTGCGTGCGGAAACAAGCCGTCCGTGATGCATTGCTACCGCCTCGTCGAGCCTCTTGCAGAGCTGGTTCGCGTTGCTGATGGCCGGCAATCGCCTCACGGGATGCGCTGCATCGTTGGTCGTCAGAATGATCGAGCCGGTGCCGAAGAGGCGTAGCCACCATGGGTGGATCGAGGTGATGCTTTGAATCCGTGAAAGCTCGAGTGTCGACACACGGCGATGCAGAATGCCCTGCGTCCAGGTAATTCGTGCGGTATCGATGGTGATTCGAGTGAACGCGGTCTTGACGAACGGCAAACCGACACCGATCAAAACCGCGCCGGCTTGTGCAAGCAGCACATTCCACTGAAGCGGGAAAGAGTGCGACGTGCAGAGATGTATTCCGCCAATCATTGAAATGACAAAGCCCCCCTTAAGGAGAGCCGGAAGGTTGCATGCCTGTGACGGTGCGCCGCTGAAAATCACCTGACTAGCCATCGCATATATCCCCTTTTCTTACCGACGGCTCTGGTCGTTCGTCGAAAAAAAACAGCGCTGCCTGATTGAGCTGCGCGTCGGGCGAACTGACTGCTGACCGGCGACAATGCCATGACCGTTACGCCAAGCACACTTACATGGGGCGATTGTAGCGCAGTGATCGTTGCAGACCGGCCCACCGCCTCTTTCGACGAGAGGAACTGTCCGTGGGCAGGCCGCTGCGAAAGGCCGCTGAGGAGCGAGCTGAGGCGGCAATCATCCGTCAAAGTTCGCTCCTCATGGGACGCTACCGTCGCGCATTCGCGACCAGGCAATGGTGTTTTGACGGCCACCGTCCGCGTGGTGCCCCGCTCGGATTCAGACTGTACCGGTTGGAAAGTGTGCCAATCAAACCGAGGACATCGGATGAACCCGAGGTTCCAATGTCGCTCACGTCATCCTTAGCGGCTTTCGTCGAGCACGAAGATACTGACCGTGGATTGCACGCCTTTTACTTTCTGGACCTTTTTGAACAGGATATCGGAGAGCGCCGGCATGTCCGTGGCACGGACATCGAGCATGATGTCGTACTCGCCAGCGATAATCCAGCAGTGCTCGACACCGGAGATCGCACGCAGTTGGCGGCCCAACTGGTCGACTGGCATTGACGGATCCTTTCGAAGGTTGATGAATGCCCGGATGCCTAAGCCCAATGCGGCAGGATCAATGGTCGCTCCATAGCCGAGAATCCCCCCGTTTTTTTAGACGCGCGATCCTCCGCGAAATCGCCGAGTGAGTCAGAGCGACGCGCTGCGCGAGTTCCATGTTCGAGAGCCTGCCATGAGCGGCGAGTTCCGCCAGAAGCTGTCTGTCGAGCGCATCCAGTTCCATTTTCAATCCTTTGCGCGAGAGCGGAGCAAGGAGCACCCAAAAAATAATTGCGTCAATTCCCATATAACCACTAGGATGTTTGCTGAAGTGGGCGGGTAGTTGAGGTGTTCGATGAATGGTTTCGCCTCTCAATCGGAGCTGTCATGCGAGGGCGCGCGTGAGCAGGTGCCTGCCACCCTCGCTCCCGAGCATACGGGCTACCAAAGCCTGGATAAGCTCGTTGAACCGAATGCGGGGCGGCCGTTCAACCTGACTCGCTTTTTGCGCATCGCGATCGGTTTAGCGGAAGCGCTGATCGGCGTGCACAAGCAAGGCCTTATCCATAAGGACATCAGGCCCGCGAATGTACTTGTCAATGACGCCGGCTCGGTTCGGCTTATCGGTTTCAGCATCGCATCCCACATGCCTCGCGACGGCCGCTCGCTCTTACCGCCCGACGTCGTTGCGGGCTCACTCGCGTATATGTCACCCGAACAGACCGGGCGAATGAATCGCCCGATCGACTCTCGTAGCGATCTCTATTCTCTGGGCGTCACGCTCTACGTGTTGTCGACGGGTCGGCTTCCATTTACGGGTGCAGATCCTATGGAATGGATACATTGCCATCTTGCAAGGCAGCCATTGTCACCCGAGCAACGAACTCCAGATATTCCGGCTGTGGTGTCGTCGATCATCATGAAGTTGCTCGCCAAGCCATCAGAAGCGCGGTACCAGACAGCAGTAGGCCAGCTGCGCGACCTCGTGCGATGCGTCAACGAGTGGGAGTTTCATCGACGCGTCACGTCATTTGCGCTCGGCAAGCAAGACAAGCCCGACCGGCTTTTGATTCCGGAAAGACTGCACGGGCGAGCCACCGTATTAGACGCGCTGCTGTCTTCGTTTGATCGGGTTGTCGCGGGCCCGAATCCCGAGTTCGTGCTTGTTTCAGGGGACGCCGGCGTAGGTAAGTCTTTTCTTTGTCGATGCGTTCCGTAAGCGCCTCATTCCGTGTAGTGCGCGCTTTGTTTCGATCTCAGTCGATCCGCATAATCGCGACATACCGTACGCTCCTCTCGCACAAGTCGTCGAGCGTCTGATCTGCCCTCTTCTGGCGGAGAGCGAACACGAGTTTGTCCAATGGCGCGATGTCATTCAGGAGGCGCTTGGATCGGACGGTCAGTTCCTGGTAGATCTGGTTCCCGCGTTGGCGCTCATCGTTGGCAAGCAGTCTCCGATGCCGCAGCTTCCGGCCTTGGAGGCGAAACGTCGTATTCAACAGGTATTTCGTCGATTGATTGGCGTGTTTGCGCGCGAGAATCCGCTCATTCTATTCTTCGATGATTTGCAATGGGTTGACGAAGCGACATTCAATGCGATAACGGATTTTCTCACTCTCCCCGAGGTGACGCACCTGATGTTAATTGGCGCTCATCGGGCTGATGCAGTCGGACTGAAGTATCTGCTCGTACGGAAGTTGCAAGCGGCGCAGTCTGGCGCAAAGGTGCACGAGATCGTGCTTGCACCGTTGGCTCGTAACGAACTGCAGAACGTGATCGCCGATTCGCTTCATCGCGAACCCGACGATGTCGGCCCGTTGGCGGAAGTCGTCGAAACAAGGACGGCAGGCAACCCACGACGTGCGATTCAGTTCCTCTTTACTCTGATCGAAGAGGCCTTACTCACCTTTGATTATGTCGAAGGGAAATGGTCGTGGCAGTCCGGTCACCTGTAGCCAGGACCTGGTCGCAGCACACGTCGTCTGCGGCGAGATGTGTAGACCGCTGAGCGTGTTCACGGTCTGTGTGCTCTTGGAACGGCGTGTCCGCTTCGCATTGTTGAGCAGTTGGTCGTTTGCGAAGGTTGGGTGTCTTCAATTGGTTCGACCGTTGTCAATCGACTCCGACAGTAGTCGGCCAACTACGGTCAGTCGACGGTGGTCCCGAGATCGTCGACAATGAGGCTGCAGACGACGTGGAGATCGCAGATATGAACAACACTCGAGAATTCTTGCTACCGTTCGGAATCGATCTCAGGGTTGAAGACGGAATCGTTAGTATCGAATCCGACTTGCCGAAAGCACTCCCCAGCTTCAGCGATCCGGTCGAAAACGGACGCATCGTAGGGGTTGTTGAAGGCGTCGAACAATTGTTGCTTTCGCTAGCGCGTGTCGGTATCGATTTATCTAATCCACAGTTCGCACAGGCAATCAACGATTGCGTGGCCAACCTTCAATCGGGCTGATGGGCGAATTTCCGTGTACGGCCAAAACCGGACAGCCGAGATAGACTCGCAGTTTTGCAACGAAATCGACCAAAATGGATAAACCGTCAATGGAAGTTGTCGTTACGTTGCGCCAAGCATATCTGATCATGTTTGAGTTTCTTGAACGGGAATGGACGCGTCTCGATAGACCCGATGCGCTCGGTGCACTTGTTAGTAACCTTGCTCTGTGGGGTGACCCGCATGGACAAGGAGCGCCTATGGACGCTGCTATTTTTCCAGAATGGCTTGAATGCGCTCACCGCGTACTTGGCGACGACGAGCTTGACGGCTATGCAAACGCCGACATCAAATTGTCGCCAGAATAGCCCGCGAGCGTCCGCTTTAACGCAACCCGATCGACCGAAATGGGTCGCCTGTCGTCGATCAGAACCAACGGACGGGAAGCCGACGATGCGTTTTGCATGAGGCAGTGCGCGGCCAATTTCAGCCACTCGACGTCTTCCGGACAATCGTCGACAATTCGCGCACCCAAAGAAAAAGTCACAAAGGCGGTATTGGATGACGAAGGCGCTAGGTTACCTTCATGAAGTTTGGTATTGCCCGGACGGACGCGGCAACTATCTTCCCGCATGCATCCCGCATGGGCCGGACGGAGACGCCGCTCGGAGCCTCAACGAGCCAGGCAGTGAATGGGTATGGACGTTCTGGGCATCGTCACATATTCAGACGATGAACATTTACTACGAGTTCGTCGGCTACGGAAAATGCAGCTCCCGTTACGACGACGATCTCCTTCCCCATTCGCAAGCTATGTATGAACGGCAAGCCGCGTGCTTAAAGTGAGAGTGACCGTCGTCTTCGGTCGTGCGACGCAATGCGGCCAAGAGCATAGCCGTTCGACAGCGGGCGAGATAGAAGAGAATCCAACAGGCGACGACGCTTAATTTTCACAATCTCCTTGATATGGCTAATCGACGTACGACTATTTGGGTAAGCGCCGTCATAGCTTTTGGGGCATTGTTATTTTGGCTCGCGTGCCTGTCACGGGATGCCTACCCAACGCCAGTCCTTGGACGCTGGCTGCCAATAGCCAGTGGCGTGGTTGCCGGAGTTATTAGCATCTGGCTGTCGCGCGGACTACGTCCGCCTTTAAAAAATCCTTTGAAGCATATCGCTACGTCTTTCGTGACCGGTGCTATGGTCGCGGGTATGTTGGTAACAGTGGCGCTGGATACATTGGTGCGCTTTACATCAGATCAACCACATACAGAAACAGCAACTTACTCACGTACATCGGGATCAAGAAGCTGTTCATATGGGATTGTGTTTATGGATTCTGTGCTGCATGGAGACATCCATTTCTGTGGGCCACGCTGGGATGTTCCTGCAAATTCCAATTCGGGTGTACTTCATATTACCGAGACAAGCGGACCATTCGGCGTGGTGCTTCAGCAGGTGACGGTAGAGAGTACGTCGCAATGATGTGCCGGATTCGACCACTACCCGTCATTCGCGCTCGTCGTGTAAATTGTCGACATTTGCGACCCGAGGGATGAATACATGGACAACAGGCTAATACCTCTTGAACCGTTGTCGCAGGTCGTATTCATTCACGACTATTTTCAACTTGTTTTCCAGGAAGAGCGACTCAGCGTCTATAACCGGTCCGCAGTTGCAAATGGCGAAAGTCTCACTTGGCAGGGGACAACAGGGTTCTGTGACAAACTCGTCGGATTAATCGGTCAGGGCGTGGTCGCTGTGACCCGGACAGACGCTTACGTCCTTTGTCTTCATTTTTCTAATGGCGCGACATTCTACATAGAGGCAGATCACGAGCCTTCATGGCCAGAAGCGTTCGATTTTATTGGTCGAAATCTCTTTTGGTACCACGAGCTCAACGGCTAGACCGTCATATTGAAGGACTCGGGTCTGGGGCTGGCGATTCCCAAGTGCGTCGCAGTGTAGTAGGTCGATAGCGCGGTGCATGAGGCAGTGCGCGGCCAGAATTGGACACTCGACGGGAATCCCGGAATCGTAAACAATCAGGCGATGGACCGTGAGATGAGGTTAAATTCAATCACGGCCAAATCCCGTCCCCACGCACGGACCCCATCCGCCAAACAGAATGACCTGGACGCCTCCACCTCAAGGCAAGAGCAATGCGCCAACGTGGTTAAAGACGAGCCTTACTCCGCTCTATCGTTTGCTATGCGGACTTTTAGTACTAGGCGCGCTTGTGCCCATTGTGATGCAAGTATTTGACATTCCGATTCCGTTCGATACGCCTCGGACGTTTTCGCTTTTTATCCTGGCCGGGGGCGTGCTCGCGCTCACACACGCCTTGCGCACTTGGCTTTTGCGCCTGCCAATCCCGACCCGATACTCCCAACCGGTGCCATATGGCTATCCAGGATGGCGCGGCTTTCTCCAAGCCCAGTTTGCTACAGGATTTTTCCTGTTTTTCTTCGGTGCGCTGCTGCTCCTGCTTTGAGTCGCAAACGTAGCCGAGTCTAATGGCCGCTTTGTAGAAAGATCGTTGTCTCTTATGGGTCGACAAGCGCCTGTCGCGCCCCTCGGTAACGGTCATTCAGAACACAAGCGATCGTCCAGCGGAACATAAAAGTATCAACGCGTTTGCGCTTTGCCACGGCACTGCCACGCCAGGGTGTTGGCACATTTACTACGCTCTACGGTTTATCGTCGTGCCACCGCTCAAGTGGCACTTTCCTACTCCGGTAAAAGCCCAGCCGCCCGATAACTCTCGATCAACGCATCGTAGAGCTTGATATCGGCACGCCCTCGCGCCATCAGTTGCGCGCCCGCGACTGCAGCGAATATGGCGCGCGCCCGCTTTTTAGCGTCCCTGGGACCGACGATTTCCGCCTCCACCAGCGTCTTGCCGAGCCACGCGACATTGACGTCGGTAAAGCTCTGGACCTCCTTCTTCACGACGTCGGGCAGGTCGTCATATTCCGCTGTCATGAAGCTGGCCATGCACATGCGGTTGTCGTTCTCGAGTGCGACGCGGAACGTTCCCGGGAATTTGCGCAGGCGATCGGCGGCATCGGGCGTCTCTGCCGACAGTACTTCCAGCCCTGCCGCCGCATCTTCCCAGTACCGTTTTGCAACCGCGGCGGCGAGGTCGGCCTTGCTCGGGAAATGATGGTAGAGGCTTGCAGCCTTGATACCGACTTCTTCCGCCAGGGTACGCAGATTCAATCCGCCATAGCCGTGCGCCTGCGCGATCTTGGTCGCGACCGCCAGGATTTTGTCGCTGGAACTGATACCGGCTTCGTTAGCCACGAATTTCCCCTCGATGAAGACAAGCCGCCCCCGGATCGGGCATCCGGGCAGCTCAAAGCATGTTGACAAGGCGGATTATACCGCCTAATCTTCGCCCTAACAAACGTTAGGTAGAATTCGTTCCTGACTTTGCCAGTTATTTTCCCGACACTTTGAAAGGCTCCGTAATGTCCATCGAACTCATCTCGCAAGACGCAACCAGACTCGCAGAATTGATCCGCACCAGGGAAGTTTCGCCCGTAGAGGTCATGCGGGCGCATCTCGACCGCATCAGTGCAGTCGACCCGAAGATCAATGCAATCGTCACGGTCGCCGACGACGCCCTCAAAAACGCGAGAGCCGCGGAAGCCGCGGTGATGGCGGGGGAAGAACTCGGGCCGCTGCATGGCGTGCCCTTCACGGCAAAGGACTCCATCGACACGGCCGGCGTGCTGACGCAACGCGCCTCGCCCATCTTCAAGGGCCGCGTGCCCGACACCGATGCAACCAGCGTGGTTCGCATGAAGAAGGCGGGTGGCATCCTGCTCGCGAAAACCAACCACCCCGAATTCTCGTTCTGGATCGAAACCGATAACCTGCTTTCGGGACGCACGAGAAACCCATGGAATCTGGATCGCACGCCGGGTGGATCGAGCGGTGGCGAGTCTGCGGCCGTCGCAGCGCTGATGTCGCCACTCGGTCTCGCAACGGATGTCGCTATCTCCGTGCGCGGCCCGGCGGCCCTGACTGGCGTCGTCGGACTCAAGGCGACGCACGGACGGATTCCGATGACGGGCATCTGGCCGCGCGTGCCCCGTCGCTTCTGGCACATCGGCCCGATTGCACGGAGCGTTCGCGACATCGCGCTCGCCTATTCGCTGCTGGCAGGTCCCGATGGCGCGGACGGTTTTTCGACGGCCCCGCTCAAGCTGGATGCCGGCGTGGGATCCACACCTGGGCGGCCGCTTCGCGTGGGCTTGCTTATCGATGCTTTTGCGCCCGTGGACGCTGACGTCGCGGCTACCGTGCAAGCCTCGGCCGAAGCGCTGCGAGGTTTGGGCGTGACCGTGGAGCCGGTGCGTATTCCCGTGATCGAGCAGATCAACGCGCTCGAAGTGCTCTGGAAACTCCAGGTTATGGAAACCAAGCCTGCGTTCCGGAAAGTGACGGCCGGGCACGAAGACAAAATCTTCAAACACGTCCAGGCGGTGTATGACACACCGGATACTTCGATCGCCGATTTCGTCGATGCAGAACAGCAGGCGGAACAACTGCGCGACGGCTTCGCGGAGTACTTCCAGCGCTACGACGCGTTGCTCTGCCCGGTGACGCCGGTGCCGGCACACGAACACGACGCCGCGGAATTCAACATCAACGGTCAGTCGGTATCTTCGCTGCACGTCATGACTGCAACTGCGCCGCTCAATGTGACGGGGCTTCCGGGCCTGACGCTGCGTTTCGGTACGAGCCGCGAAGGGCTGCCCGCCGGCGTGCAACTCGTAGCACCGTGGCTGGCGGAATCGACGCTTCTGCACCTTGCTTCGCTGCTGGAAGCGGTGAGTCCGGTGCGTGGTCTTTATCCCGATCTGTCAAACATCTGAGCCGGGCGGTGATCTTTCACCGCTCCAGCGCAATCTGATTGTCGTCGATCATTGGCCGTCGCCTGGCCGACGGCCTCTTTTTTGGACTAGAGGTAGCACCATGTCAAAGCAAGCACCGCGTCGCGCGTTGATCGTCATCGATGTGCAGAATGAATACATCACAGGTAACTTCCGGATCGAGTACCCGCCTGTCGCGTCCTCGCTTCCGAACATCGCCAAAGCGATTGACGCCGCCAATGCAAACGGCGTTCCGGTTGTGCTTGTAAAGCACGTCTTGCCCGCTGATGCACCGATATTCGCAGAGGGTAGCGTTGGTGCGGAATTGCATCCTGACGTTGCGGGCCGCCCTCACGACCGCGTCGTTACCAAAGTCTTGCCAAGCACGTTTTCCAGTGCCGGCTTCGATGACTGGCTGAAGGAACACGAGGTGGATACGTTGACCGTCATCGGCTATATGACGCAAAACTGCAATGACGCCACGATCCGGGAAGCCATGCACAAGGGCTATCGCGTGGAATTCCTGCCGGATGCGGCGGGTTCGCTGTCGTATCAGAACAAGGCGGGCCGCGCGACCGCGGAGGAGATGCATCGCATCATTACCGTCATTATGGAGTCCGCGTATGCGGCAACGATGTCGACCGACGAGTGGGTGGAAAATCTCAATGATCCAGTCCCAGTTGCGTGCGACAACATTTACTATTCCAATCTCCGTGCGCACGGAAAGATGTGAAGCAGGAGTGTGTCAACGACGCCTCATGGCATCGACCTATTCGTTCCGCGTTGGGCAGTATTCGGCCCATAAAGCGTCGTTTGCTCGCACCGTCGCTCACGCATTCAGGCGTCGGTTCCACTCAGAGAACCGGACATTCAAATCGCAATGGTGAAGTGCTCGCCGGTCATACCTGAATTTCGATCGGCAACGACGAGACGGCCAGAAGTTGCTGACGGGAAGTGGATATCGACTAGCATTCTTACTGCGAAGCTAAGGACTCTGAATAGAGCATTTAGACCATAAGGGCGTTTCCACGGGATAAGACCAAAGTCCAATTGTACAAAAGCGGCATTCGACCTAAGGTTGAATTGTTCAACCGAACGCACTGACCTGTTCATACGCGCCGAGAGGGCGACATCTTCGTCGATCGCGGCATCGCGTGCCGCAGAGAGCAGCCATGGCATCTGTACGCAAAGCGGAATCATCGAGCGCTCCACTCCCCATCAGCAAGTTCGACAATACCGTTCTCGTCCTGCAAGGCGGTGGCGCGCTGGGCGCATACCAGGCCGGCGTATTTGCGGGCCTTTCCGAAGCGGGCATCGTTCCCAACTGGATCGCCGGTGTATCGATCGGCGCCATCAATGCGGCGCTGATCGCTGGCAATCCGCCCGAGCGCGGTGTCGAACGCCTTCGCGAATTCTGGGAACGCACCTCGGCATGGTCGGCTTTCATGCCGCCAGCGGCGTTCGACCCGCTGCGACCGGTGTTCAACCTGTATAGCGCGGCGTCGGCGGTCGCATTCGGCGTGCCGGGCTTTTTCGCGCCCCGCATGCCGGCGCCTTACATGGCGGCCGAAGGTTCGATCGCCGCATTGAGCTTCTATGATACGGAGCCGCTCAGGGCCACGCTCAATGAGCTGGTCGACTTCGAGATGATCAATCGTAAGTCGGTGCGTGTCTCGCTCGGCGCCGTCAATATATGCTCCGGGGAGTCCGTGTACTTCGACAATACAAAGATGGTGCTCGGGCCGGAGCACGTGATGGCGAGCGGCGCACTACCACCGGGCTTCCCGCCGGTGAATGTCGGCGGCGAGTGGTACTGGGACGGCGGCATCTCCTCCAATACACCGCTATGGTACGTGGTCGACGAGGCCTACCGGGAGAGCGCGCTTGTCCTGCAGGTCGATGTGTTCAGTGGTGCAGGTGGATTGCCGCAGAATCTGCGTCAGGTGCAGGAGCGCATGAAGGATCTCCAGTATGCAAGCAAGACGCGCTTTAACGCGTCCCGCTTCAGGGAGATGGAGGAATTGCGCGCGTCATTGCGCCGCGTGCTCGACAAGCTTCCGAAGGACGCACACGCCGATCCGGATGTCGAGCGGCTAGCGGCGGTGAGCACGCGCGGAGAGGTCGCATTGATGCGCTTCACGAACCACCACAACACGCGCTCGTCCGATTTCAAGGACTTCGAGTTCTCGCGCGCGACCGTCATGGAATTGTGGGAAGGCGGGCTCGGCGACGTGCGCCGCGCGATCGCCACGCAGGCGTGGCATAAATCAGTGGAGCTGGCACAGGGCATCCACGTCTGCGACGTCACTCCGATGAACCCTGTCCCAGAGGAGCGCGCACGATGACCGAATCCGAAGCGAGAGCGCGCGCCTTCGCGATGCGGTTTACGAGCCCCGTTTCGCCGGGCCCTCATCGTTCCGTCGACTGCAAGGGCAGGTGATCACGGCGTACATGATGTTTCTTCCGTAGCAAGCTGGAGTCACCCGACGATCTGGCTGATCGCCGGGCCGATTCCTTGTTGCCGATGCATCGAAGCTCAGTGATGGGCTCCCCCGCCCGCATCGTCCAGTTGCCGCATCACGGCGTCGAGGTTAAACGACGCAGGCTTCTGGCGCGGAGGAAATGCCTTGAAATTTTCGATCTGCGATGCCACAACCGCTTGCATCGCGTACACCAGATACGCGTGGGATATCATCCAGTCGTAGTATGTGTTGGAGCTTTCATCCGCGCGCTCGAAGGGGTCCCGTCGAAGATTGAACATCTTCGGAATCCGCAGCCGAACGAAGGGTTCCGCCCAGCACGCCAACTGCCTGGCGCGCTGTTCCAGCAATACCATTTTCCAGTCACGCACACGGATTGCCATCACGTCGCCGTCGTCACTGATATAGAAAAACGACTCGCGCGGACTTTCTTTCACTTCCCCAGTCAGATAGGGGAGCATGTTGAAACCGTCCAGGTGAACCTTGTACGTTTTCTCGCCCGCTTTGTGTCCTTTAAGCAGCTTTTCCTTGATGCCTGGCTCGCCAGCCGCCGCGAGCAAGGTCGTCATCCAGTCCTGGTGCGTGACTATCCCGTTAAGAACGGTACCAGCAGGAAATTTCCCCGGCCATCGAACGAACGCAGGAACACGCCAGCCTCCTTCCCAGTTGGTGTTCTTTTCAGACCGGAATGGAGTGATACCCGCGTCTGGCCAACTATTGTAGTGAGGTCCGTTATCCGTCGAGTACATGACGATGGTATCGTCGGCAATCCCCAATGCGTCCAGCTTCGCCAGCATTTTGCCGATGTTCTCGTCGTGAGCGACCATGACGTCGTTATAGTCGCCCTGTCCGCTCTTGCCCTTGTGCTTCTCGGCACAGTGGGTCCGGAAGTGCATTGCCGTCGTGTTGTACCAGAGAAAGAACGGCTTGCCATCCTTATGCGCCTTATCGATGAATGTGCAGGCCAGTTCGGTCGTTTCTTCATCGATCGTCTCCATGCGCTTTTTGGTCAGCGCACCGGTATCCTCGATCTTCTGACCGCCCTTGCCATCTGACCAGCAGTGGAGCACGCCTCTTGGACCGAAACGTTTCCGGAACGCCGGATCCTTTGGATAGTCGGGATCCTCAGGCTCCTCTTCCGCATTCAGGTGATAGAGATTGCCGAAGAATTCGTCGAACCCATGCATGGTCGGCAGAAACTCATCCTTGTCACCCAGATGGTTCTTGCCGAACTGCCCGGTGACATATCCCAGCGGCTTGAGCATTTCCGCGATGGTGGGGTCGTCTGCCGACAAGCCGACATCGGCTCCCGGCATTCCAACCTTGGTCAGTCCCGTGCGGACGGGATTCTGCCCGGTAATGAAGGCGGCGCGTCCGGCCGTGCAACTCTGCTGCGCGTAGTAGTCTGTAAATGCCACGCCCTCATTGGCAATGCGATCGATATTGGGCGTGCGATAACCCATCTGCCCACGGCTGTTGAAGCTGATGTTCCACCATCCAATATCATCGCCCCAAAGAATCAGGATATTCGGTTGCTTTGTCGCCATGATTGCTTCCACTCCTATCAGTTAAGGCCCGGGCAGCATCAATCACCGAACTGAGCCAGCATGTCGCTCCCCAGTCCCGGCTCTGCGAGGATGTCACGGCCACCGACGTCTTTTGGCAGAACCTTCCGTCATGAGGCCCGCTGCTCCTCGCTGCTCGCCGGGTCGAACGAGCGACGCGGTGCGCTATTACCGTGGCAGAATCTGAATTTCCTGCCGCTGCCACACGGACAGGGCGCATATGGGCCGCGCCGTTTATCTTCGATTGCGGTAATCGCCATCACGTCGGACGGAGGCCGGCCATCGTGAAGGAGTTTCGCCATGGTCTCCATCGCATGGCGCGATTGGGTGAAGAACAATTCGAGGCCGGAGCACAGATAGTTCTGTCCCGCCTCGCCGTCCCGCGAAAGCGCGAAGCGGTCCTTCGGACATCCGCCATTGCACAGCGCCCTCACTTCGCAGTTCCTGCACTGGGCCGTAAGCGAGTCGCGCTTGTCCAGTCCAAACTTGCGCTGTTCGGGCGACGCCATGAGCTCGAGCATGTGCGTTTCATGAATATTGCCCAACCGGTATCCGGGTTCGACAAAGTGATCGCAGGAATACAGATCACCGTTGTACTCGAGGGCAGGGCCGAGGCCGCAGGTGGGAGCGTGGATGCACAACAGATGGCGACCGAAAAAGGCCTCTAGCGTCACATCGAACAGTTGCACGAAGACACGACCGACGTCGTGACGCACCCACTCTTCGAAGATGTCCATGAGGAAGAGGCCATACTGCTTTGCGCCGACTGAACGTTCGGTGACCAGATTGCCGGTCTGTGTGTACAGCACGCGCTTATGGCCCGCCTGTTCGCTCCAGCCCCTATTCGCCAGGTGAATCGTCTGTTCCGTTGCGCGCTCGATGATCGGGATGAACTGGATCCACCTTGCACCGAGTTCATCGCGAAAGAAGCGATAGACCGTGCGGCCGTGGTGCTGGTTGGCGGCGTTGACCGTGCACAGGATGTTGAACTCGACGCCATGCTTGCGCAGCTGGTTCCACCCGCGCATAACCAGATCGAAGGTACCCTGCGCACGACGATCGACGCGAAAGGTGTCGTGGAGCTCACGCGGACCATCGACACTCAGGCCCACGAGAAAGTCGTACTGCTTGAAGAACTCGCACCATTCGTCGTCGAGAAGAATGCCATTGGTCTGAAACGTGTGCTTCACAACCTGTCCAGGCCTGCGGTACTTTTCGACCAATTCGACGGCGTGCCTGAAGAATTCGACCTTCATCAGCGTGGGCTCGCCACCCTGCCACGCCACGGTGACCTCCGGGGTGCGATGCGACTCCAGCAACTGGCGAATGTATGTCTCTAGCGTCGCCTGGGACATCCGATGCTTTTCGTTGGGGTACAGCGCCTCTTTCGACAGGAAGAAGCAATACTTGCAGTCGATGTTACAGGTCGATCCGCTTGGTTTGGCCAGCAAATGGAAGCACGGCGGCGCATCCGATGGTCGGCTTTCGGCCGCCTGGGGATCGTCATTACCCGATGTTGAAGTACCGGACAGCAACGTGGCCTGCATCGCTGTGATCCCCTATGGTTGTCAGCGTGCCAAAAGATTGCCGACGCCGTCCGACAGACGGCGCAGTGGGTACGTATCCGAAAGAAGCGAGTTGCAGACACAAACGTGATTGGTATTTAAGTCAGCTTACGTCTGGAAAGCAAACGCAATTTTGTCATTCCCCATTCAAACGCATTGCGCTAACTCACCGGTCTGGCTCACGACGCTGGTCCTCACACCGTTCAGGCCTGCAAAGCGTTGAATATCTGTGATTGCGCCGCCGTCGTGCTTATAGAAGCAGGTACATAAGTACGCATGGGGCGTGCGCTATCCAGGTCAGGTTGCCCCATGCCTTCGAAGCAGGGGATTCTCGCAATCGCGCTTCCCATGAACTAGATTAACGCTGAGGCATGTAGGCGCCTTGATCTCCATTTGTGACGGTGCCCGGAACGCGCTGTTGCAAGTCGGGCCGACAAACCCTTCCGGAGAGTTGTGTGACTAACGTGGAAGCGCGCTCAGCGAACCAGCTGGCGGAGGAGCGGACTGAGCTCGCGACGACGCGCACGCTGATGGCGGCCGACCGTACCTTGATGGCGTGGACACGTACCGCGCTTTCGATGATCAGCTTCGGCTTTACGATCTACAAGGTGCTGGAGGGTTTTATGGAAGCGGGCGTTCATCTGGCCCATCCGCATAGTCCTCGAAACGTCGGCGTTTTTCTCACCGGGATGGGTACGGTTTCAATGGTACTGGGAACGATCGAATACTGGCGAACCATCGTCGGTCTGCGCGAGTATCAGCCAGTCAGTATCTGGCGGCCCGCTTTTTTTGTTGCGCTGGTCATGGCGTGTTCGGGTAGCCTTATCTTTCTAAGCATCATCAGAAGGTTTCTCTGAGCGTACGCGAGACGCCGCGTGCAGCAGTGGCTCCGCCAGCCGGGATCGTGGGTCGATGTCGGATAGATCGCACTCGGGATCACATCGTCGCTGTACCTATTCGAAGGCACCGGTGTCGTGACTGAAACCCTGATGATCCTGCTGAAGGTCTCCGTTGTCGCGCTTATCGCATGCGTCGGTGCGGGAACCTCGCCTTCCGAGCTGACCTAT
The DNA here is from genome assembly GCF_013426895.1 of Paraburkholderia largidicola. Lineage (NCBI taxonomy): Bacteria > Pseudomonadati > Pseudomonadota > Betaproteobacteria > Burkholderiales > Burkholderiaceae > Paraburkholderia > Paraburkholderia largidicola. The sequence continues at coordinate 176,131 of NZ_AP023176.1, forward strand.
CTATGGCGGCGGCCCGGGCTGTTACTACGTTCCCTTGCGGCGATGTATCTGCTGGTTCCCCTGTTCGCGTTCGGCCTTGTGCTGATCATACCCATCGAGCGAGGGGTCAAAGCGGCGATGCTGGTGCTCGCAGTGTCTGCGGGAGCCCCACTGCTTCCGAAAAGACTCAAGAAACTGAACAGCCAGGAATACATCTTTAGCTTGCTGATTACATCCTCGCTCGTCGCCATTGTCGCTGTACCGCTGTGGACGGCATTGCTGGGTGCCTATTTCGATGTCACGGTCGAGCTATCCGAAAGCAAAGTCTTGTCAGACATAGCTAAAACCATTCTGCTGCCGATCATGATCGGCATGGGGCTTCGTGCCATTTTCCCGGTCTGGTCTGAACGGCTGTCGGACCGGGTGATCACGATTGCTGGGGTTGTCCTGGCAGCGTCCGGCATCATCCTGCTGGTCATCCATCGGGAGCATCTCGTGGGTCTCACCTGGCAAGGCGTGCTCGCGCTCGTGGGACTGTTGGTCTTCGCACTGTTCATTGGTCAGCTTCTTGGTGGTCCCAATCGCGATGACCGAACGGCGCTGGCCATTGCCTGCGCAACCCGGCACGTCGGCGTTGCGCTGATCGTCGCAACTGAGTTTGTCGGTGTAAGAACAGTCGTACTTGTCGTTGCGTACTTTGTCACCGCTTTCATCGTCTCGAGTATCTATCTAACCTGGCGACGACGATAATCCTCAAGCGTAATGGCCGCGACGGAATTGAACAGTGTCTTGGCCTCGTGCACTCGTGTCATGTCGTTGTCGATCATAAAGTGCTCTACGAGCCAAACGCGACGCCAGGCGACACCGAACGATTCACACAGCAAGCAAGCCGCTCAAGGCTTCACAGGAGACCACGAGCTGTCAGGATCGAACCACTCAAGCCTTGACGCAATGCGTGTAGTTTGCGGGCCGAGGTTTTTCTCATACAGCTTGCCGTCCTGATTGACAAGGAAAGTCATGACGCCGGTCGTGCCATATGTGACCGGCCACGCGACGAGTGCGCAGCCGCTGTCGAGCACGCCGTTGCGCTGGTAGTTCTGCCGGCCTCCTTTCGCGTGTGCGCCCTGCGCCGTGAGAATCCGGTAGTAATAGCCGTGGTAGCCGCCTGCCGATAGACCGTGACCGTGCTGCATCGCGACTGCGAGCGGACCAAGGGGACTCTGCACCTCATCCTTCGCGACGGGCCAGTACAAACCATCGCGCTGGCCGGGCGTACTGACGAACCGTTGCGCGTAGTGGTTCGTGAGTGCGCGATAGTCATTTTGCGCGTCGAGATACGCAAGCGAAGTCCGCATCGCCGCCCGTTCGTTGCGGCCGATCCGGCGCGTCAACAGTTCGTCACGGCCGGCGACCGGATCGAAGCGCCAGCCATGCGACGTTTTGAGCAGAGGAATGGGCAGCGTCCATCCGTTCGGGCCGACCACCAGATGGGCGACTTGCCGGTTCGTGCCCGACGAAGGGGTAGCCACGACCTCATGACCCTGCGACCAGGCACCAAGAAACCGGTACACATCGTCCTCGCCAATTTCGTGAGCAGGGATGAAACGCCGGAAGTCGTTGCCGAGTACGCGTCGCATCGCTGCATCGTCGTTGGAGGCGAGGGCATCGACGAATGCGGCGGCGCCGGCTTCCGGCGTCGGAAAAAGAGCTTGCGCGCGCGCCAGCTGCGCGCCGGCAACCAACAGCGATGCGGCTATCAGCGCAGATCGTACGGAAGGATGGATCATTGGACCTCCACTCGATGGGTCACGCGCTAGCGGCGAAAACGTCCGCCGAATCCGCCGCCACCAAAGCCGCCACCACGAATGCCGCCGCCGAACCGGTCTGCTCCCCCGAACCGGTCGCCACCGAATCCGCCTGAGTCGCCGAAGTTGCTCGCCAGCGAACTGCGGCTCACTTCCCCGCGCTGCAGGTCCTGACGCGCGCCGTCGCCGTCGCCGGCGTCGCGCAGCGCATTGTCGCGATTCACATAGTCTGCGTTGCTCTGCAGGTCTCTCGCGCTGAAGCCACCCTTGTCGATATCCTGCAAGCGCTGGCTCGCCGATCCTGAGAGGTTTTCCCCGGTGCGGCTCTCGAAGGTCTGCATCGCCTGGTTACGTGCGCCGTCGTATCCCCGGTACGCCTTGTTTTGCACACTGCTGAAGTTCGCGTTGCGGTTCCAGGTGGTCGTACTGGCGCTTCCGCTGATCCGGTTGTTGACGTTGATGTTGTTGTAGCGGTTCACGTTCACGTTGACGTCATGATTGTTCCAGTCGAAACCGCCCCACAACGCGTTCGTCACCGCGATGCCGGCGCCGAATGCAAGGCCCGTAGCAAAACCGGTGGCGATCCCGTAGCCCGGCGGCGGTGGAAGATAGACGGGCGGATACGCGGGATAGAGCCACGGCCCATACACGTACGCCGGGTTGTAAGCCGGTACATACACGATCTGCGGATTCTCAGGCTGAATCTGGATGGTGTTTTGAGCGACCACTACCTTCTGCTGCTCTCCCGATTTCAGGTTGCCCGCCTCGTGTGCCTGCTTGCGAAGCCGCTGGACGGAATCCATCACGTCGTTGGGCTGCGCGAGAAACGCGTTGCCGAGCTGCTTGAGCCAATCGGGCTTCGACGCCATGGTGGCGAGCACCTGTGGGAACGCAACGAGCGACTGCACGCTCGGATCCCATGGTTTCGATGCGACCGCCTTCACGGCTTCGTCGCCGGTCATTTGTGCGTTCGTCTTTGACCAGGCGGCCGCGGATTCCACCTCCTGCGGAAACGTCGTGGCCATCAGCACCTGTGCCAGCAATGGATCGGGATAGAGCGCGATCGGCGCGGTCAATGAATCGAGCTGCTGGTCCGAAACTTTGGCTACGGACTGCGCGCTGGCCATGGCGGATAGTGTGACGCCGATGAAGAGCGCCGCGCACATCGCCAGCACACCTCGCCCACGCGCTCCGGGTAGTTTCACGATCGAGTCCTCCACGGCGAAAGCTCACTCGCCAGAACAGCATGACACCCAGCCTCAGAACCTGATGTGCACGCCAGCAAATGGTCCTGCCGTCCTGATGTTGTAGTAAAAGGATGAGGTGTTGTAGTCTTGCGCGAGTATCCGGTATCCCGCGGTCATGCCAATGGTTTTTGATGCATCCCACGAGACCGACGCAATCAATTGCCACGAATACTTGGCTCCTCCCGTACCGACATCCGCATAGCCCATGACCGACCACCTGTCCGTGAATCGGTAAAAGGCACGCACACCCACCAGGCCGTCGACCCAGTCGACACTCGTGGTTCGTTTGACACCGTCCGGAAACACGGGGCTGGAAGAGAAGGAAAGCTTGGCGTTGAGATTGGTGTATCGCAGGCCGGCGATAAGGTCCACCGGGGTCTTTTCGCCCGGCAGGATACGATAGGCGCCCACCGCCTGAACGATTCCATTGTCCAGTTGCAGGCGCGCCGTGCCCAGTCGCCCGCCGAGTATCGGGTCCGACGTGGTCGAGACGTTCACGTAGAACCCGTCGACGATGATCGCCCAGCGGTCCTTGCGTGCTTCGAACGTGCCCATCACCCCGAAGTCGAGGTCTTGCCAGATATTGGAGAAATGCGCATCCACGTTCTGACCGGGAATCACTTGTCCGATTCTCACGTTGCCGCTCTGGCCAGCCAGCCAGAGGTACGGCGTCAGCGAGAACTGCCAGCCGTCCTGCGAGCTTGATGCGGCCTGCTCTGCGGTGTGTGCCGGTATTGTCGGAATGCTCAGCGATGCGCCGACCATCCATGCTGCCATTCGCCGCGACGATTTCGTTTGCATGTCTGCAACCTCATCCAGGCCAACGTGCGTTTGCAGGACACTCCGAGTCGAGCTAATTGCCCGGGAATATCCGGTTCCAGTCCTGCTTCACGTCGACGAGGATTCACTCGTTGCAGGGCCTGGAAATCGATATGAACTGCTCCGCGTTCGTGTGGGAACGCTTACCCGGTTAGTCGGACAGACGCGCCTCGCGTGCCATGGTGTTTGAGCCGATGCCGCAGCCTGGACGACCCATAGGAGTGCGCGATACGTTCATCTGCTCGGCCGTATGGATGCGAAGGCCGGTGTGTGTGGTGCGCTGCAGCCAGCCAGACAAATTTGCACTTGTCCCAACTGGACTTGCGAACATCCTCGTGTCCTGCGCGGGCCTTGGCCCGGAACCACAGCGCGATATCCGTTTTCAGCGAGCAACGCCGGAACACTTCCACCCAAAGTCAGACCGAATCACGATCCCGTCGACATCAACGCCGCCCATTTATTTCCCTCTTGCGGTGTGGGGACGAGAACGATGATGGATAGTCGAACTTAGGCTGATACTTAATGCCCCACTGACGCACTGGAGAAGCGGAGTCGTTACCAAGGATATGTCACGCCTCGTATTAGCACTATTGGACTTTGGTCCACGTGACGTCCTGCCGCGGGCTCACGGTGACCGAAGGCCAATACCGTCCCGGGCTATTGTTTCGCTAGCAGCAGCAACGGACGCCGTTGCTGCTGCGCGAGCGAATACTAGGCGAGTCACTGCGGAGGTCATTCGTCTCGGCAACTATTCCAACTGATCGGAACAATCGCCCAATCGCCCGGAACGGCGAAGTGCATCGGACCCGCCAATGGCGAGGTGGGGAGCCACCGGCGCAATATGATCGTCGTGCGCTACGCGGACGTTATTGTCGTGGGCTTCGAGCGGAAGAACCTGCTCAACAGGGTCAGCACCGCCGATATCTGCGATTCAACCAGTCCGCCCATCTCAAGCAGCCTTGTTGAGAGCAGATTCGGCGCGGCATCAAACTGGCTGGAGCGGTGCTTGTCAGACATTTTTCCTCTGTTTGCCCTGTGTACCGCGCGACGTCTATGAACGTGTCGTCTGGTGCATAGCGATTCGATGCCATTTTTGTCTAAATGGTATATACGGTATTATCGTAATCAACTCCACGATATGAAGTAGCCCGGTTTGCCGTTCAGATGCCAGGCGGGTCATCCGACGCGATTGCCGCTATCGCGATCGTGATGATTGCGGGAGTACGTTTGCAGTTGATGGAAGCGGTAGGGAGAATAATGATGAAGTTTTCTCACAGACTTGATTCGCACAACGCGGGACCACTATGGGGGCTCGCATTTGGTCTGGTCGTAACGCTCGCAGGAGTGGGACTCTGGTGCGATGCGAAGCTGTCACAGGCTGCCGGCCGATTCGACGAACCGCTGGCGGTAGCAGCGGTGCTCGTGGGCGTATTCGCAGCTATCTATGCGGCCCACGAACTTCGACATCGATAGCCGCGGTTTCATATGGCTGATCCTGATGAGGCTTCAACAACCGTTCGGGCCTTGTCCGATGCGAATGCGTCGGGCAGCCGCTGCCGTACCTGGTCAAGCATCCTCTCCTGACACTCACGCGACGAACGCGAAGCCTTCACCCGGCTCGATGGCCAATTGAAACTCGCCACCGAGCGATTCGACGCGCTCGCGCATTCCCGCCCGGCCGAGCCCACACTGCGGTCCAATCGGCGCTCCGTGTACTTCGAAAGCCGGGATCTGATCGCGCCCAGCGCGACGCGCGGGGCAGGCTTTAGCAGCACATGGTTTTGTCGCGGTCGTCACTGTCTGCAGCTTACGCCAGCGTCGTCGCCACTTGCCGGACAAAGAGTTCGACAATTTCCCGGGTCGGGACACTGGCAGACAGCGATGCGATCTGGGAAGGCGCAAACCACCGGCAACGTGCGATCTCGTTCAGCGGCTCCGGCACAGCATCCGCCGGCGGGTCGGCGACGAACACATGATGCAATGTGCTGAACCCCTGAAACTGGAAGTAATAACTCATTTGCGAGACGACTAGCCCGGTCTCTTCCTCAAGCTCGCGGCTGGCGGCGGCTTCGGGCGGTTCGGCGCGCTTTATCCTGCCGCCCGGCAGCGCCCACCGCGCTCGCTCACGTGCGACGAGCAGAATCTTGCCGTCCCGGACGCACAGTACGGTAGCCCTGTTTTTCATATTCTTTCTGTCAGTTGGTTTTCGCGCTTCAAGGTATCTGCTGCCGGACAAAAAGCAACGTGAAGTGAGTCGCGCGTCGCTTCGCGGCCGCCGGTAGCGTCTCCCAGATAGCAGTGCACATGCCGCGCGTGTCGGCGACCGGACAGGCGAGACTGACGCGGTATCTGCCGTTGTCCCGCGCCGACATAGTCAATGTGCGACGACACAACGCCACATTGAACCATATGTCATAAAAATGTCACAATTGCGGTTTCGATGTCGATGATGTGCAGGTTCCTCACGCGGCGACGCGTGTGCCTGCGAGAGGTAAGAGGCGCCCCATGACCCAAACCTATGAGTACAACGGCTTCACACTGCGCGTTGCTGTCGAGTCCGACTTTCGATCGGCCCAGGCGCGCGCTGGCACCAGCAACCCGGGCTACGTCGCCGTCGTCCGGATATGTGAGTCAGGCACGTTGGTGTCGAGGTTTTCGCCGCTGCGGCTTGGTGAAGCCGCCGGTCGGGCATTCGCCAGCAAGGATGACGCGCTGACGGGCGGATACAGCGCAGCGTGCACGATCGTGGACGATCTGTTTGGCTGATCGTGCAGAGTTGAGTGTCCATAGGCGCCAGCCGGTGGACGTGCAAGCAAAGCGGGCGGCCGTCCCCGGCGGCTTATCATCGCGGTATCCCGTCGGCGTTCCGCGTCCCGGCCAGGCGCGGTCTATCGGCGGGTGTTGCACATATCGCCGCTCCGCGTGAAGCCGGTCGTGAGCTACGCGCAGCTACTCACCGATTAACGCATCAATTTCTTCGCGTCGTGGCGCCGTCGCCGGTCCATAGCGCGTGACGGCGATCGCAGCCGCTGCGTTCGCCCGGCGTGCAGCGTCGACGGGCGAAAGGTAGTCCGCGAGCGACGCGAGTAGCACGCCCGTGTGCGCATCACCTGCTCCATTGCTATCGATGGGCTCAACGGCGAATCCCGCCACACGGTGAACGACACCCTCCGTCATCACAAGACAACCGCGGGCGCCGTCGCGCACGATCGTCAGCGCGTCCGGGTGTAATTGCTGCGCAATCAGCGCGAGCGCGGCATCGGGGGTCCCGGATGTCGTATAGGCGAGCGCTTCGCCGCAGTTGCTGGTCCAGATGCTCGTGCGCCGCATGACGCGCACGAGCAGTGCAGGATCGATTGAATTGACGAGCGGGCCGGGATCGAACGCGATGCGTGCGTCGCTGGGCAAGGCTTCGATCCAGTCGATCAACGTGGCGCTCTTGCCGGCCACGCACAGGCTATAGCCGCTTACATAGACGATGTCGCGCGCCGTGACGGCAAGCGCATCGAGCACCGTGCGATCCAGCTCAGTCTCAGCGCCGAGATGCGTGGCGAAGGTGCGCTCGGCGGTCGCATCGACGAGCGCGACGCAGATGCCCGTGTCCTGCGATGTGCTGCGCGGGGCCGGCGCGTCGATCTGCTCCGCTGCGAGCGCCGCGCGCGCCATGTCGCCGAAGCGGCCCGAGCCGTGCCCTGCCGCATAGACGACGGCCATGCCGCTGCGCCGCGCGGCTGCCATTACGTTGAAGCCGCCGCCCACTTCGAATTTCGCGTCCGAGGCCAGAACGTCGCCGCCGGGCGCCGGCAATGCGCTGACGCGCATTACCAGATCGACCAGAACCTGTCCCGTGTGAATCAGACGGGGTACTGCTTGTGTCATGTCGTGCTCTCCTGCAAACCTTGAGTGCGCCGAGCGCCGCCAAGCAGCGCGTAGAGGCCGCCGCCGACGACGAAGGTCACGATCCAGCCCAGTCGGTTGCGACCGAGCCAGGTGTCAGCGAGCGGTCCATGAAAGCCGTGCTCGCCGATCGACAGGAAGCAGAAGCCGAGCACGATCGCAATGGCCCACGCGCCGAACGCGCGCCACTCGATGCCGTTGCGATACCAGTACGCGCTGCGCGGGCTGACGTCGAGCAACGCGTCGGCACGATAGGTGTCGCGCCCGAACAGATCGACGACGAAGATGCCGACCCACGCCGTGATCGGCACTGCGAGCAGCGAGATAAAGCCGATGAACGGGCCATAGAAGCTGCCTTCGATCAGCATGAAGTACACCGAGCCCGTCGAGATCGCGACGATGTCGACGACGACTGCCTGCACGCGTTTGACTTTCAGGCCGAGCGTCAGCGTCGTCAAACCCGCCGAGTACACCGACAGATAGTTCGACAGCAGCAGCCCGCCGAAAGCGGCGATCAGATAGGGAATCGCCATCCAGTGCGGCAGCAGATCGCGGATCGCGGCGATCGGATCGGTTGCCGACGCGAGCTTGTCATTGCCAACCGATAGCAATGCGCCGAGCGTGACCAGCAGCACGAGCGGGATGCCCGCACCGAACGCGGCGGAAGCCACGAGCGAACCGCCCTTCACATTCGACGCCTGATAGCGCGACATATCGGCGCCCGCATTGGCCCAGCCGATGCCCGTGCCCGCCGCGATCGTGCCGATACCGATGATCACCGCGCTGGCGGGCGCAGGTGCTGCCGCAAACACCGCGTGCCAGTCGATCGAACCGACCAGGAACGCTGCGACGACCAGGTTCAGCGCACCGAACACCCATGTCGACCACTTCTGGATCACCAGCAGCGTCGCGTGTCCGAGCCCCGATACGACGAGTGTGGCGGCGACGAACACGGCGATGAACACGAGCGTCAGCGCGGGCGACGCTTTCGCGTCGGCCGAGGTGCCGAACAGGATCGAGAACAACGATAGCAGCACGTAGGCGCCCGTCGTCGTGTTGACGGTTTCCCAGCCGAGCCGCGACATCAGCGAAACGATGGTCGGGCCGATGTTGCCGCGCACGCCGAAGATCGCACGCGACAGTGTGAGACTCGGCGCATGGCCGCGTCGTCCCGCAATCGAAATCACGCCGACAATCGCAAACGAGCCGGCCGCGCCGATCACGGCGACGAGCATGGCCTGCCAGATCGCGAGGTGCTGAAACGCGACCAGCGTCGCGCCGAGCGGCAAGCCGAGAATGCTGATGTTCGCTGCGAACCATACCCAGAACAGTTGCAACGGATGGCCGCGGCATTCGTTCTCGGGCACGGGTTCGATGCCGCGCGCCTCGATCTTGCCTGCGTTGGCGGAATTGCTTGACGAAGCCATCTGGTCTCCTGGGACGGGTTGTAGCAGCGCTTTAGCCGCGCGAGGCGCGCAGTTCGAGCAGTTGCCGGATGAGAGGATCGAGATCGAGCGCATTGACGCGCATCACGGTCTCGATGGGTTCCTGCGGCAGCATCGCGTAGCCGGCGCACGCGCCGAGCATCGCGCCGAGCATCGCGGCGATGGTGTCGGTATCGCCGCCGAGGCTCGCGGCTGTCGCGAGTGAAGTGTTGATGTCGGTGCCGTGGTGGGCGGCATCGTGCGCAAGCGCGAAAGCCGCGACCACGGATTCCTGCGACGCGACCGAGGTGCCGACCACTTCATACAGGTAATCGGCCAGTGCATCGCCGGTCACGCGCGTGGTCAGTTCGGCGGCCCATCGCAGACGTGCGCCGATGCGCGCGCCCGCCACCCAGAAGCCGCGCTGCTCGCCGCGTTCGGCGAACTGCGCGCCTGCCTCGAGCGCCTGCGATAGCGACGCGCCATCGATACCCGCCGACACGGCCGCCGCAACCGCCGCCGCGCTTGCGATACCGAGCGTGGTGTTGTGCGTGACGACGCACGAGCCGACCACGGCATCGACAAATGGTTCAGGGTTGGCAATCGATGCCGAGATGCCGACAGGCGTCACGCGCATGGCCGCGCCATTGGTCGTGCCGAAGCGTCCCGCGAGCATCACGTCTTCGCCGTCGAGGATCGCCTGCGTCGCGCGCCGCGTGGAGGGGCCGAGCAGATCGAGCGAGCCGCGCGCCTTCATGTGCGCTTCCCATTCGATCAGGCGACGCGCGAATTCGCGCGGCTCGATCGAGCCCTGTCCGTCTACCAGCAGTTGTGCAACGAGCACCGCCTGTTCGGTGTCGTCGGTGATCGAGCCTGCGCGCATGTTCGGCGCGATTGGCTGTTCAGGGCCGGCATCGACGAGTTGTGTGATGCGGCCAAACCGCTGGCGGATATCGGCGCGGCTCAACGACTGGGTCGGCATGCCGAAAGCGTCGCCGAGTGCGAGGCCATAAAACGCGCCGCGTGCGCGGTCGAAGCGCGCAGCATCAGGGGGAGAAAAAGCGGAGGACGGCATAGACATCAGAATTCCAGGTGCAAGGCAAAGTGCGCGGGATCGAGCAGACTGACGACGTACTCGATGATCGCGTTGTTGCGGTCGCGCGTCAGGCGTCGCGAGCGCAGAAAAGGGGTGCCGGCGCGGCGCTTCAGCAGACGCGCGTCGTCGGCTTCGAGGCCGACGACCTCGGCCCATTGCTCGCCGTGATCGGCCACCATGCCGTGTTCGGCGAGCGTGCGGTTCAGCGAGCCGCCTACCAGCCCTTCGAGCGGCAGCGATGCGAGATCGTCGCTGAATGGCAGGCGGCTGCGTTCGAGGGAAATGGAAGTGGCAGGGTCGCCGATCACACGCATCCGGTCGATGGCGACGAAGCGCGCGTGGCGCAGGCCAAGCTCCTGTGCCAGCGCATCGTCTTCGATGATCGCGATCTGCAGCAGTTTCGTTTGCGGATTGCCGCCAGCCCGTTCGAGAGCCGTCGTCCAGCCAAGCGAGCCGTCGATCGTTTGCCCGTGGAAGGTCACGAACGAGCCGATGCCGCCTTTGCGGGTGATCAGGCCGCTCGTCGTCAGCAGATCGAGTCCCTTGCGCACGGTGTTGCGGCTCACGGCGAAACGCTCGACCAGTTCGCTTTCGCTTTCCAGTTGCTGCCCATATGGCAGCTTGCCCGTCAGGATGTCGCGTTCGAGCGCGGCCGCGACCATATGTGCCTTCGAACGCCCGACGTCGGTTGCTCGTGCCGATTTACGGACCATCTTCAGTCTCCTGTTAGAGAGCGGTGCGCGCACGCGCCAGCGCGTGACAGCGCGCGCAGCACACCTTGCAAAAGGCACAAGTATGCACATGTTTTCGGACAGGTGGCGACTGGAGGATGGTTGGCGCGGGCGCATGCGGATTCTTCGCGTTTGACCAGTGTCAGAAGCGATGCACCATGCCGAGCTGGAAGCCGCGCGCGTCTGCGCCCGCATAGGCGAGAGGCAGGCCTGCATTGGCCGATCCGGCGAGCCGGTAGGAAGCATTGCCCTCGTTCTGCAGGAACGACACCGCGCCATAGAGGGAAGTGCGCTTCGAGAACGAATACGTGTAGAGCGCAGCGATCTGCCGCGCGTTGTCGCCGTGCCCGGTTTCATCATGCAGCAGCGTGCCGCCGAGCGAGACGGCCTGGGCCGGCGTCAGCTGGTACACGGCCGAAATGCCGTACACGTTGACGTCGAGCGCAAGGTCGTCCCATTTCGCGCCGCTCCATCCGAGATACACCGTCGTCTTGCCAATCTGGTAAGACGCGCCGACTTCGGCGGTGCGATCGAGTGTGCTGTTGTCGGCGCTGCGTACGGCCTGTGCCGCCGCGACGGCAGAGAAGGGGCCGTGCGAATACGTGATATCCGCCTGATAGCTCGCGCCGGCAGAGCGCAATCCGCCCGCGTCGCCGAAGCCGACATAAATGCTGAACTGCACGCCCGACAGCGTCGGCGACGTGTACGACACCGTGTTACTGGTGCGAACCGCGTAAGTCATCATGTTGCTGAAACCAGATGCCTGCGTCGATGCGCCGAACGCATCCAGGCCGCCCTGATCGTTGAAGATCGGCGAGTTCTGACGGCCGACATGTACCTCGCCCCAGTTGCCGCCCACGCCTACCCATGCCTGCCGATTGAACAGCGAGCCCGGCGACGCGAACGTGCCGTCGTTCGGATTGAAACCGTTCTGCAGATCGAAGCTGACGAAGTTGCCGCCGCCGATATCTTCATGGCCGCGCAGGCCGAAGCGGCTCGCCCATTGCCCCGATGATCCGATCGCAGCCGTGTAGCCGTTACCCGTGTTCACGTACTGGAAGAACTCGTCGACGATGCCATAGAGCGTCACGCTGGAATCGGCGTGGGCGAGGGGCGGGAACGCGCAGACGGCAAGCATGCACGCGACGCGCAGCGAACGGTTGGACATTGGGTTCCTTGTGACCGGTTGGATCGGGCTGTGTTTCAACTGCTTGTTCCTTAAAAAAGTACAAGTAGGAACATGTGCAAAAGTACGGCCACAGATTGGACAAGTCAAGAAAACAAATATCAGGGAAAACCTTTAGTTGGAGCATCGGCAAACCGCCATGGCGGCCGACGAACTGATCGCCGTGTGCCGTTCGACGACAGGCATCCGCCCTCAGAATTAAGTGGCGCACAAGTGTTCAGACGCACGGTTTCTGGGGGAAGGCTGAAGTCGCCTCCTACTCACTGCAGTAGCTTGTGCGAGTCGCGCCCTCGTTCGATCAAAGTCGTTTTGACGGGCAGGGCGCCCCGTGAAGCGCTGTCGTGCCGGGCATGACATCCACGATGACGCGTCTGCGTACGTGAGACTTGTCGGAGCAGGACGGGCGTTCGAAGCACTCGGGCAGCCGACTTCGTTTCAACAGATCGACCGACCGAATCAGGTGTGCGCCGTGAAACGGTGGCGCTTTCCAGCGGGCGCAAGTCCCGCCCGGTAACCTGTCGACTCCGATTCGTGTTCGTAAGCGACTGATGGCGTTACACGCGAAAGCGAAGGCAGAAGCCGGGTACCGTTTCTATGCTGTGTACGACAAGATCTACCGTGAGGATGTGCTGGCACATGCGTACGCCCAGTGCCGCTCGAACACGAGCGCACCGGGTGTCGATCGACAGGACTTCGCGGAGGTCGAAACGTGGGAGACTTACCGGCCGGACCTTATCAGAAGAGTGCTTATCCTGAAGTCCAATGGCAAGCTGAGGCCTTTGGGCACCTCGACCTTGCGTGATCGGTCAGGCAAACTACTTTAATGTAGGCGCGGACAGAATCGACGGGTTCACTTTCTGTCGCCCTGAAGGGCTGATGAGCGCAGACAGTTTCTTCTTCATCTCGCCTTGCTGGCGCTATGGAATCTGAGAGAGCCCGCGCTTCGCTTCCAGCAATTCGATCAGCAATTGATCGCGCTGGCGAATCATTTCGGCAAAGTCGTGCGACTGTAGTTTCGTTTCGACGCCCTTCGCGATCGATTCGATGTAGTCGTCCGTCTCGGGGTACGTGCCCAGATCTCTCGCCCACTCGCGCTGAGCTGGGCCCAGATGCCGCAGCACATGTGTGATGCCACCGGGACCGCCGGAAGCATGAAGGTTGAGAAACGGACCGAGGAGCGCCCAGCGCAAACCGGGGCCGTAGGAGATTGCGGTGTCGACATCCTCCACTGAGGCAATGCCGCGCTGTACCAGACTGATCGCCTCTTGCCAGATCGCCGCTTGCAGGCGATTGGCAATATGACCTTTGACTTCCTGGTTGATGCGAATAACTTTCTTGCCAGTTGACGCGTAGAGCGTCATCGCCCGGTCTATGTATTCCGTCAATGTGAGCCTTCCGCCGCCGACCTCGACCAGCGGAATGATGTGCGATGGATTGAACGGATGCCCAAGTACGATCCGCTCCGGATGCTGCGCGTGAGCCTGAATCTCGCTGACCGACAATCCCGACGACGAAGACGCGATGATCGCGTCCGTCTTCGCCGCGCGTTCGATGTCGGCGATCAACGCCTGTTTGACGTCGAGCCGCTCCGGGCCGCTTTCCTGAATGAAATCGGCGTCGCGCAACGCTGCGGTTAAATCGGTCGTGAAGACCAGCTTTTCGCGCGAGGCATCATCCGAAAGCCCGAGCCGCTCGACAACCGGCCAGTTCTCGTCGATCCACCCGCGCAGGCGCGACTCCGCGCCCTCGGCGGGATCGGTCGCGATGACGTCGAAACCATGCGCCAGAAAATGCGTGGCCCATCCCGCGCCAATCACGCCCGTGCCGACGATCGCGATCTTCTTCATGGCTCAGTGCTCCAGACAGGCGGCATCGACGGTTGCGTGCAGTGGCCGCAGTCCGATGATCGCGCGCGCTTCGTCAGGCGTCGCCGGTTCGTAACCCATCTCGCGCACCATGCGAACGAGCCGCTCGACCAGTTGCACGTTCGTCGCCAGTTCGCCGTGCCGGTAATACAGGTTGTCTTCGAGCCCGACGCGCACGTGGCCACCCAGCAAGAGCGAATTCATCGCGGCGGGCAATTGCGCAGCGCCGATCGCGCTCACGTTGAACACGGTGTCGCGCGGCAGATGATCGACCATTGCCTGCAACAGACGCGGCGTGTAGGGCAATGCGCCCTGAAACGCATTCGCGCCGATCACGATGTTGATGAAATGCGGCGCGTCGTCCAGACCGTCGTTGATCGCGCGCTGCACATCCTGAACGATATCGGCGAGACCGAACACTTCCCATTCGGGCTTGATGCCACGCGCTTTCATCATTTCGGCAATCTGGCGGATGCGCGAAGGCGGCGTCGCGACGAGAATCTCCTTGCCGCCAAAACTCGCGATCACCGTCTGCGCGTCGAGCGTACACATTTCGACGCCATCACCCTGCATGCCTTTCAGACGCTCTTCCCACTGAATTTCCCACAGGCCGTTGTCGAGTTCGCGAACCATGTCGCCGTCGATACCGCCGCCCGTCGAATTGTTCAAAATGATGTCGCACTTGTCGCGAATCAGCCGGTTGATATGGCTGTAGATGGCGGGATCGCAGGTCGCCTGATCGTCGGGACGGCGCGCGTGGACCGCCACGACACTCGCGCCTGCGTTGTAGCAGCGGTAGGTATCGTCGGCGATTTCCTGGGGCTGTGTGGGCAGATTCGGGTTCATCTTTTTGGTGGCCATGCCGCCCGTGGGCGCAACGGTCACGATGACTTTGGGCTTGCTCATGATGGTGTTCTCCGATGAAGAATGAGGTTCTGAAAAAAGAGGGCGGTCAGTGCGCGCTTGCGTCGTCGATCGTGCCGACGCGGACTGCGCTTTTCGGCAAGCCAAGCAAAATGGTCAGTCCGCCGCAGATGACGAGCGCGGTCAATGCGAGAAGGCCCAACTGAATGCTGCCGGTCACCGACTTGATCCAGCCGATCAGCGTCGGACTCGCGAAACCGCCCAGAATGCCGAGCGAGCTGATGACCGCAATGCCGGCCGCCGCCGCTTCCTGGCCGAGATAGGTAGGCGGGATCGACCAGAAGAGCGATCCACCGCCGAAGATAAAGAACGCGGCGACGCACAGCAGAACCATGACGGGGACGATCGCGGTGCCGAGAAACGATGTCGATGCCAGCGCCGCCGCGCCGAGAACCAGCGTGCCGCCGACGTGCCAGCGGCGTTCCTTGAACCGGTCCGAACTGCGGCTGGCGATATCAATCTCGGCGATGCCGAACTGTCAGAGTAAGCTATACAAGAACGCAGATGTTAATCAGCTATCCAATCCTGCCGGATCACCTGACGGGCGCGAGCGCACCTGAACCCGACCTGGCGCCGCATGGCTTCTATCCGATCAGTCGGCGCAATCGTTGGCACGGTGGCGTCCATCTGGATCCTGGTGCGAGTGCGGATAGACCGGTTCTCGCGATAGCCGACGGCAAACTGATCGCGTATCGTCAGGCTTCGCAGCCCGAGTACAAGTCGTATGATCAGAACAAGACGCAGCCATCGGACACCAGCTTCGTTTTACTCAAGCACAGCACTGAAACGGGAAACGGTGTGCGAGTCGAGTTCTACTCGCTTTATATGCATTTAAGAAACGTAGCAGATTTTCCGCCGAGTTTCGTGGACCGTGCCCACGCTCACTATGCAAAGCCATTGCAGAGCCCTGAGTGGGACAAGGTCAAGGTGTTCGCTGAACACGACGCGCCCACTGTGTACCGGAAAGAAGTGGTCGGATTGATTGGTCAATGGGGCGGCAAGCACTACGTCCATTTCGAAACGTTCTGCACTCAAGACCAACTAAATGCATTCTTTCCTGATTGCAAGGTCAAGTATCAGGAAGCGAACCGAAACGGTGACGATGAATACTGGGGCGACGCGTATTTCATGATCCCGGCATCTACGAAATTTCATTCGACCTACACGCAGCGTGTTGCCACACAACAGCGTCACTACAACGTGCCACCGCTACAGTCTGGGCAAAATGCCCAGAGGCTGTATGTGCGTGTGCGTTACGAGCGTGGTACGCGCTACACGCAAACCTGGTCATGGAACGACCAGACGGGAGCGGCTACGCCGCTTGGCGGCGAACAGGCCGAGCGCGAATACGAGTACGGCCTGTACCAAAAGGCAGCGGATCTGTACGATTCGTGTCCTAGCGCAGGTTTTGACTTGCTACGCACTGGCCGGAATCTTGGCCCTGACCGTATGCGGTTGTCATCCGATCAGAATGTTGCGTGGGCGGCGATACCATACAGCGGGACCGAGACAGGCTACGTCAATCTTGCCGATGCTGCCGTACTGAAGTTTTCAGACGCCGATTTTCCCCATTTCATGCACTGGCGCAAGATCAATGAAGACGGCAAATACATCGCCGACGATGGTCATGGCGTCGTCGATGTCCTGGCCGATGTGGTGAGTGCAGTCGACACGAATGCCGACGGTAAATTGACGGGCGAAGAATACGAAGCCTGGTTTCGCAGTGACCCTACGGCCCGTGAACGGATGCGGCGTCTAGTTGTTCAACATTCAAGTGAGTGGGACAAGCGTACCCAGGTCACGCGGTATCAGGATCTGACGCAGCAAGGCGAAGTGTTCGACAAAAACCCTGTCAATTTTCAGGCGTTTCTCGACTTTTATGCGAAAGCCGCATTTTGGGAAGAAGCAGGTTTGCCGGAAAAGGTCTGGTATTTCCATCCAATTGAGATCATTAGTCATTTCCGCAAATGTGGCTGGCTTTCACAGAGCGAGTTGGCGCAATTGCTTCCGCGCAAGAGCGGACTGCCGCATCCCACACAGACGCTCAGTTGGCAGGCCGCGTCCTCCCGGGTAGGCGGGACGCCGGTTTCGCATACCGACATTGGCAGCATGTTTCGCCGCTACGGCCTGACGACGCCCGAGCGCCAGACTGGCTTTCTTAGTCAGACCTACATCGAGACGGGATTGTTGCGTGTCACGAAGGAACTCGGCGAGGGAGCAGGGCATGCCTATGAAGCGTTCTATGGCCGAGGCTTGATGCAACTTACGTGGCCAACGCTCTATGCTGACTATGGCAGCTTCCGAAAATTTCCCAACCATACTGGCGCCTATGTCGATTCACGTATCACTGTGACTTCGACACACAACTGGAGTGGTCCGCCAACAGTCGATCAACACGGCCACGCGCACAGCGACACACGCCTCTGGGCACCACGATACGATCCCGACGTCGTCGCGACCAACAGCTTCGACGCGTGTGATAGTGCCGGTTTCTTCTGGGTTTGGAAACACTTCATGGGCCAGGCCAACATTCATCGTATCGCGGATGAGGGAATTACGACGGAATCGGTCGGCCGCATGTCCATTCTCGTGAACGGCGGCGGCAATGGCTACAACGAACGACAGCAATACGCTGCTTTCGTGTCCCGTTATTTGTCGGACTCGACGGAGCGCACTTCCTCTGGAACGCTGACTGTCGCAAGGCAGCGTATTGTTACGCATCCGCATCAGACACCTATGTGGGGGCAGTCCGCGACGACCACGCCGGTCATGGTCGACTACTCCGCTCAACGTCCATAACTACTTCAGATGCAATTGTCTATGAACATTCGAAAGATCCTTTCCGTGGTCGGAGCGATGTGGTGGCTCTCTGTTGCATGTGCTTCTAGTCAGGAGATCACAGTCTCGCTAGTCCCAGCGTTGCAGCAGCATAGCGCCGCGCTCGACGCGGCTCTACGCGCGCTGCGTGCTGGTATCCAGAAAGACGCGAAAGAGTGCGCGAGCAATGCGAGCGGAATGGGCGCTGTGGCAATCTATCACGCGGATATTCGCAAAACGATCGAGACGGCTACGCTCGTAGCTTTGGAAGTGACGGGGAATTCACAATGTGACGGCGTGCACCCCTCTGTCTATCAATATGGTATTGCGTACAGCATCAAGGATGGGAAGCGCCTGGATTTGAACGCGATATACGCAGTGGGCCGAAGGGAGGACGGCAGTCTGTTTCTGACGGACACGTCTGTTGGCAGTGTCATGAAGGAATACACGCGAGTGAACGCGGGGAGGCCTCAATGCCTCGACCCCTCGGCATTTAACAACGACTATTTTATGTCGAAGGCATTCACGATGAGCATCTGGCCGGATGGAAGTCTCGAGCTTTACTTCGATGTTCCGTATGTAGAGGCCGCGTGCCTGCCACCGATTCGACTGAACGCAGATGTGGTGGCCCATTTCAAGGATGAGAAAAAGGCGTCGATGTATGGACTTCCTTGATTTCAGACGGCGGATGGCGGGAATATTCTGGAAGCAGCCCTTTGGCGTGGGTCGGACGTGAAATGAATGATGTGGGTGGCTTGCTGCCGACCGAGTGGGACGGCAGTCGGCCACAACCTGCCGTTCGGAGGTAACGAAATCGTGCCGTTCCAATGACCGCAACAGTCGGGAACCGGACGTCGGGACGTGAGCGGGGCGGGCGCTCCTGTTCCACCTTCGAATTTGAAGAACACGGAACAGGAGCGCTTCTACTGCCTTGGCGACGCTTAGGTGGCTGCGGTCCGCTCGTGTGTCGCGACCATCGATCCAAAACGCCCGCTGTTGAAATCCTCTACCGCCTCGCGAATTTCTTCGGTCGTGTTCATGACGAAGGGACCATGTGCAACGACAGGTTCGTCGATGGGCTCACCGCTCAGCACCAGCACGGTTGCCTCGCTGAGGGCATCGAGCCGGACGTCAGTGCCTTCCTGCCCGAGCAGAACCAGTTGTGCGTCGCTGACGACGCGCTCATCGCCATTGACCCGGACCTGGCCGCGCAGCACGACGAGCGCGAGCGTCCTGCCTGCCGGCAGCGTCAGCGTTGCACCACGTCCCGTGTTGAGCCGCACGTCCCACACGTCCATCGGCGTGAAGGTGTGCGCCGGACCAGCGTCTCCCGCGTAGTTGCCTGCAATCACCCGCACGTGTCCAGCGCCTTCGGGCAACTCGACCGAAGGAATCTGGTTCGCGAGAATCCCCTGATAGCCTGGCGGCGTCATCTTGTCCTTCGCGGGCAAATTGACCCAAAGCTGGACCATTTCGAGCGTCCCGCCTGTTTTCGCGAACTCGCGCGAATGGAACTCCTCATGCAGAATCCCTGCGCCCGCTGTCATCCATTGCACGTCGCCAGGGCCGATCTTGCCGCCGCCGCCCGTCGAATCGAGGTGCTCCAGTTCGCCCTGATACACGATCGTCACCGTTTCGAAGCCGCGGTGCGGATGCTGTCCAACGCCCTGACGGCGCGCTGTCGGCGCAAAGTGTTTCGGGCCCGCATAGTCGAGCATCAGAAAGGGGCTGAGGTGGCGGCCCATCGTCTGATGCGAGAACAGCGTGCGCACCGGAAAGCCGTCGCCGACCCAATGCGAGTTGGGGTTGCCGTAAGTGCCGAGAATCGTCTTCATCGTCGAATGTTCCTGTTGAAAGGCCAGGCGGCCTTGTTTGCATGGATACAGAGTAGTGGCGGGACGATGACGGCAGTAGTGGCCGGGAGCCAACTTCTGTGTCCCACTGATAGAACGATGAGACGGGCGCGATGCAGGATCAGAACCGGGTCTGCAACCCGATGCGTGCCAGTGACTGTGAACGGTTGCTGGCCGCCGCGCCGGGTTGAAGCAGTCCATTGATCCATGCTTGAGTGGTTTGGGCGTCGCCGCTCGCGCGCTGATAGACAGCCTCGACGTACGCCATCGTCCGCTTCGAGAAGTGGTACTGCACGGCTGTGGCGATCTGGTGCGCCTGATTGTTATCGAGCACCTCGTTTCCCTTCATGTACTGGTAGTCGAGCCCTGCCGACCAGGGGCCGGAGACCGTCCAGTACGCACCCGCCTTGTAGACGTCGATCCTTGCTCCACTCGCCGTATTCTTCGTATTCGTATAGAGCAGCATGGCGAGCACGCTGCCGAACCGGTAGTGCACGCCAGCTCCAAAATTGCGGATGCCGTCGTGACCGTCACCCAGTTCGGGATATCTGGCTTCGATGTACGCGACGCCGACTCCCAGCGGGCCGCTATCGTAGTTCATCCCTGCGCTGATGGTCGAATTGGCGGAAAACGAACCTGCAACGCCACCGAAGCCATACAGCACGCCAAAACTGAATCCCGCGAACGATGGGCTGCGATACTTGACCGAATTCGCCACACGCGTGGCGCCGGCGAGGCGGTCGAAATCGAATGAGCCGGTCGGATTTTGCGGAATGCCCAGCGCGCTAAACGGCCCCTGGCGAAAATCATAGAGGCCGCCAAACAGGAACGCGCCGTCGAAGAGCCCGAGCGTCAACGTGTCGAACATGAAGTCGTACTGGTTGCCGAACGTGACGGTGCCAAGCCGCTCATCGGACAGACCCACATAGGCAGTGCGATTGAAGATCTGGTTCGCGCCCGGAATGGTCGTGCCGTTGCCCAGGTCGAACTGCGAAGTCAGATTGAAGATGGCCTTCGTTCCGCCCCCGAGCACCTCGCTTCCGCTGAACGTCAACGTGTTTGGCGCATAGATTCCGCTGTCGAATAGCGTCACTGCGCCACCATGCTGGTTGTTCACATACGTCACGCCGCCGTCGATCATGCCCTGCAAGGTGACGCTGCTCTGGGCATACAGATTGGTGTGGACGCATGCCGCGATCACGCAGCCTGCGAGGCCTATTGGCGCGGTCTGTTTCTTCATGATGCACACTGTACTGTCGTCGAGGCCATGTTCATTGCGTGTTGGTGCCGGACATTCGCCGGACATGGCAAATGCGCGCGGACGGGGACCAACAACCGGCCGCGCGCTTGACGCATCAGCTCTTGTCGTACGAGAACTGGATGCCGGCCGTGCCGCCCGTCTGGATGAACAGGTCGATGAACGCCGGGACGGTCTCGCTGCGTGCCCAGTCGCGTTGCAGCTCGCAGAACATCTGGGCAACGCTGATCATCTTGCCGCCAGCCTGTTCGATACGACGCAGCGCGGCTTCATGTGCCGCGACGGATGTGCCGCCGACCGCGTCGACGACGACATAGACTTCGTAGCCTTCGGCCAGCGCATCCAGTGCGGGGAACGTCAGGCACGCTTCCGTCCAGAGTGCGGTCATGATCAACTTCTTGCGGCCGGTTGCTTCGACAGCCTTGCGGAATTCGACGTCTTCCCACGAGTTGATGCTGGTGCGGTCGTAAGTCGGATAGTCGCCGAGCGCCGCGCGCAGTTGCGGGATGGGCGGCTTGTTGAGACCGGTTTTCACGTTGACCGTCGAATGGACGATCGGCAGCTCGTAGGCAATTGCCGCCTTTGAGGCACCGACGATGTTGTTGATCAACAGCTGACGGTCCATCGATGCGATGGAATTCACCTGGACCGGCTGATAATCGATGACGATGAATGCCGCGTTCTGCGGCGTCAGAAGATGATCGTTCGCGGGGTCGCGAATCGGTTCGCTTGCCATGTTTGCCTCCGAAATACTGCGGAAAGTGGAAGGGGATCGATCCCGGTGATCCGACGCGTGATGCATCCGATCTGCATGCCACGGCAATGCTATGCGGTCGACGAACCCGCCTCCAGTCCCAGAAAAATGCCGACTGTGTTCTATGAGCGGAACAATGGTGGTCCCGTGCGGGCTTCAATGCTCTAAGATGCCGCTATTGTTCTGCCGAAGGAACAGTCATGGACGACCTGAACGACATCTATTATTTCGTGAAAGTGGTCGACAACCACGGCTTCACGCAGGCGGGGCGGGCGCTCAACATGCCCAAGTCCAAGCTGAGCCGGCGCATCGCCGAACTCGAAGCCAGGTATGGCGTTCGTCTTCTCAACCGGTCCACGCGGCATTTCTCGATGACGGACACGGGACGGGAGTTCTACGAGCGCTGTGTCGCGGTGCTCGTGGAAGCCGATGCCGCCCGCGAGGTGATGGAGCGAAGGCTCTCCGAGCCTCAAGGCGTGGTGCGGATGAGCTGCCCCACGACGCTTCTCGCGTACCGCATCGGCAATCTGGTTGCCGACTTCATGACGCAATACCCGAAGGTGCAGATCCTTCTCGATGCAACGAATCGACGGGTCGACGTGCTGGGCGAAGGTCTGGATCTCGCGCTGCGAGTGCGTTTCCCACCGCTCGAAGATAGCGGGCTCGTCATGCGTGTCCTGTCGGGAAGTCCGCAGCGTCTCGTTGCCGCACCGGCGCTCATGGAGCGGCACGGGACAGTCGCGCATCCCGCCGATCTCGCCGGCATGCCGAGCCTCGATTGGGGGCCGCAGCGCGATCATGCATGGGCGCTTGTCGGCCCGGACGGTGCGGAAGCGCGGGTGAGTCACGCGCCTCGCTATATCACTGACGATATGACCGTGCTTCGCCAGGCGGCGATCAAAGGCGTGGGCGTCGTGCAGTTACCGTACATGGTCGTCGAGGATGCGCTCGCAAAAGGCACGCTGGTCGACGTGATACCTGGCTGGAAACCCAAAGGGGGGCTGGTTCACGCGGTCTTTCCGTCACGGAGGGGTCTATTGCCCGCGGTGCGTCAGCTGATTGATTATCTCGCCGAACATATACAGAAAGACGAGTGACGCTTCGTCGTGAAATGACCGGCTGAGGCGCGCATCCTGATCGTTCCTCCGATAGAACACTGTGTACGGCCGGGCGATCTACCGTGGCATCCGTCCAGTTCTCTAATCTTCGTTCATCGAGCGAGCCGAGCTTCCCGGTGACGAAGATTATTGACGCGTATGGCAACCCGCGCGCGTACCGCCATTCGACGGGTTTGTGGCTGCCTCGTTCGTGACGCCGGGCGTGATTTGGTCTTTGTTGTAGTTGAAGCAACGAGGCCTATGCTGTTATTAACGCTCTCCGTCCGCCCTTCGAAGTCACGATGTCAATCGTGATAGCTCACGCAGTCAACCGACCCGGAGAAGGAAATGAAACAGGCGTTCAACAGGAAAGGCGATCATCGGCCGTCGCAACTGCGCTTGCGCAATACGGCAATCATGGCAGCCGCTGCCCTGATGGCGGGTGTCATGCCCGCGTCTTCCGCCGTGGCACAAGGCACGGGGGACTGGCCGATGGGCGGGCAGAATCTGCACAACACGCGTAGCGCGCAGGACGAGCACGCCATTGCGCTAAACAATGTGGCGAAGCTTGCGCCGCGCTGGTCGGTCGAGACGGATGGCAACGTTTCCGCCACGCCGACGGTGGTCGATGGGGTTGTCTACGTGCCGGACTTCGGCGGCTCGCTGTGGGCCGTTGATGCCGCAAGCGGACAGGTGAAATGGCACAAGAAGGTAAGCGACTATAGTCAGATTCCCAATGACGCTTCGCGCACCAGCCCCGCTTACTGGAAGGGGACGCTCGTGATTGGCCAGGGCACGCAGATCGCCAACAATCCGACGGGCGCTTACGTGTTGGGCGTCAAGGCCGAAGACGGCTCGCCGTTGTGGCGCACCCAGGTGGAAACGGACCCGAGCGCCATCATCACCGCCTCGCCTGTCATCGACGACGGCGTGATCTATGTCGGGATATCGTCGCGGGCCGAGGCGCTCAAGGACAAGCCCACATATCGCGGGAGCGTCGTGTCGCTTGACGCGACCACGGGCAAACTGCTGTGGCAAACATACATGGTGCCCGAGGGCTATACGGGCGGTTCGGTCTGGGGCAACACACCCGTCGTCGATCATCAGACGGGCCTGCTGTACGTCACGACCGGCAACAATTTTTCCGTGCCGGAGGGTGTTTGCCGCTATCCGGGGCAAAGCAATTGCAAGCCGGACGTGGCGACCAATCACATCGACAGCTTCGTTGCGCTCAACCTGAAGACGGGCAAGATCGCGTGGGCCACCCGCACGCTGGCAGCCGACATGTCGACGAACTATGACCACGACGATGGCCCGGACTACGACTTCGGTTCGGGGCCCAACCTCTATACGACCACTGTCGCCGGTCACAGGCGCACGCTGCTTGGCGCTGGCGCGAAGAGTGGCGTCTACTGGGCGCTCGATCCAAAGACAGGCAAGGTCGTATGGCATACGCAGGTCGGTCCCGGGAGTCTGCTGGGCGGCATGCTCTGGGGAACTGCCGCCGACGGCAAGCGCATTTACGTGTCGATCGGCAACCTGAATCACGAGTCCATCTCCGTCAACTCGCCACCGGGCAAGACGAGGACCAAGGGCGGCGTGTGGGCAGCGATAGATGCCGCAACGGGCAAGGTGCTGTGGCGCACCGCCGATCCGCAGGACATGATGGACACCATGGCCATGTCCGAAGCTAACGGCATCGTCTATGCCGGCTCGCTCGCAGGTAGTGGCGCGAACATGTATGCGCTCGATGCCGCTACTGGCGAAATAAAGTGGAGCTTCGAGAGTGGCGGCGCGGTCGTGTCCGGTGCGGCGATCGTCGACGGAACGGTCTACTGGGGCTCTGGCTATCACACCAAGGTTCTCGGGCTGCCGTATGCCGGCGACAACCACAAGCTCTATGCATTCGCGGTAGCGAAGCAGTAAGTCCACTTTGGCGGATGTCCCGGCGTCACTCGCGTCAACTGATATAAGTGCTCGAAGGAATGCAGGCGCGGTATCGTCGACGCGGGTGGCACTGACGCTTGCGTCATGCAATGCGCACTGTCGTGTCGATGCGCGTGCCTCGCTTGATGAACAGCGTGACCGGCGTCTTTTCGCAGATTTCGGCCAGGCGCGCGCGTGGCGCCTCTTCAAGCGGCCCTTCAATCGCCACATCGCGGCGGATGTACTGGTTCCCGTCGTGATCGGCGTGCAGGCTGACCTCGACGGCGATCGTGGTGGCCGGCCATGTCTTGCGCTGCATGTACATGCGCAGCGTGGCGGCTGTGCACGCGGCAAGCCCGGACAGCACGAACGCGAATGGCGCGGGGCCACGATCCTCGCCCCCTTCGTGGGGACCTTCGTCGCCCGTCAGCGGGTGAAGGCCAGCCTCGATGGCGACGAGGTAGTTGGGCGCGTCGGCCGCAAGGCGAGCAGTGGCAGAGGCAAGTGGCATGGGTAACTCCTCGGAGTGGCGCGATCTCGCGCGCTGGATAAGTTGAATGGCATGATTCTGCGCGCTTCGCCGGGCACATGCGGTGCACCGGCTTCTGGCGCGCAAGTGCGGCAATGCCATGCCATCATACTGGGCCAGTCGCTGCCCAGAGTGCATTGGTCAGGCGATTACATCGGTCGTCGGAATGCTGTCGATTACGAAGGCGCCGGTTTTAATGAACGTCAAAGTGCTGCCGACGGCTGGGCTTCCCTCGACGAATTGTTCTCACCAGGCGAGACGGGCAAGCGGCGTTCTAAGGCCTTGCAAGAGCGTGGAAATGCAGAACTATCAGTTCAACTGCCATGGTGTCGAACAGGGACAGTGTTATACGACGTCATCCGCGATCGTGCGTGATGCCGCCACGTTTCCTGCGCCGGCCCGCGACCCCGAACTCTACCTGTCACCCTACCACGACGTCGGGCGAGTATCCGTCTCAGGCGTGGATCGAGCGCAATGGTAAGCTCGTTTCCACACTCGATCTGGTTAGCCGGGGTGTCTTTACGGTGCTGACTGGCGCGGGAGGCAAGGCGTGCCCCGAAGCGGCGCGTGTGCGATGAATTCGGCGTCACGGTTAACGCAGGACGCGCTTCTTGGTGCTGGGACGTCTTATGCCTCGCGCGCTGAATTCAGCGTTGGGGCTTTGTGGCGCGGGCGATGGCGGAGACGTTCAAATGTCCGAAACACTCCCACAGCAGCCATCGACGTCAGGACAACCTGAACGGCTCAGAAGGATCGGGTTCTGCCAACCGCATCGCACAGCAGTCGGCCAAATCCGGCCCTTCGGATATGCCGCTCACTGGTCGTTTAAAGGTCAGCTTTAACTTCGCAAGCAACCGCTCACCCAACTCGAAGTGAGCGGCCTCCTCGCCGCAGCTGCATGTCTATTGCGTCATGTGCTTGACGTCGTCAGGCTTCCAGGTCTTCTTGAAGAACGCCTCCTTGGGACTATATAGACGCAGAATAATGAAATAGCCCTTGCCAGGAACCGTCCTCACCCAGTTACGCTCCTTACCGGCCGGCGCATTCGGGCCAAAGTAGAGATCGTACGAGCCATCGGTGTTTTGCACCGGCTTGTCCATTGAATTCAGGGAAGGCAAGGGTTGACCGTTTTGCAGCCCAGAGGCGTTGATCGAGTCGTACACTGTGACCGACCAGAAGTTGGCAGCAGGAATATCACGCGGCAAATGAAGCTGATAGCTGCTTCCACCCTCCAGAAAATTACCGTCTGCATCGCGCCAGGTCGACGGATATTTCGCGCCCTTTTCGATAAGGTCTACGACCATTCCCGGGCTCGTTGCGTAAGCAGTCGTGAAGTACGCATCTCGTTGAGCCAGATTGGTGAACGAACCGCTTGCCTGAAACAACGGGTTTTGGCCAGCGAAAACGTTGACCCATTGCCGGTCTGGATAGTATTTGGCCTCGGGCTGATCCACCAGTCCGTTCCATATTTCGACCTTGCTCATCTTGAACGCAGTTTTGGCTGCTTTGTCCAGCAACTCGCGCTGCCGGGCCGTGGGCTGGAACGGCTTGCCTTTTTCAATGCCGATCGCCGCCATCATGCCGCGCCAGTCCATATCTGCGGGGTCGACTGTTTCCTGATCGACAAAACGGGCCAGCATGTCGAAATAGGTGCCGTCATGCGGGAACAGCATATCGGCCGGTGTTGCCGACCCATCCGGAAACTGCATCTGCGCGGCAGAATCCTTTTTGCCGTAGGGATAAATGCGCGTGCCCGCGATCAAGGCGTTAGCGGGTTTCAGATCTTTCGGGTCGGTGAAGAAGCCCCGGTAAAAGACGAACACATTGTTGGTACGGGAGCGGTATAGGTAATAGCCTTTGGGCGCGGCTCCCTTGTAGTTCCATGGGACGATCAGATACTTGCCGCCCTTGCCGCCGTCAGGCCCGGCAAATCCAAAATCGCCCGTATAGGTTTTGCCGCCGATCGTTGGGCCCGAGAGCGGCCGCTGATAGAAGTCGTCAAGAATGCCCTGATTCCGGGGGGGAACCTCGACGACGATGGGCCCGTCTTTCGCAAGGTTGACGTAACCCATCGCGTAAAGACAATCGGAGTTGGGTGTGGTGACTTTCGTTTGTGCGTTAAGGCGTTCTTTCCAGACTGGAAGGACGTTGTATCCAGCCCCGTAGGTTTTCTCCGAACCCTCCTTCATCGCGAACATGTTGATGGCGGGTAGGGACCATAAATAAACCTGGACGGCTCGCTGGAAATACAATTCGTCCCGAAGCAGTTCTGCCGATTCATTGGTGGGAAAGTCCCCGGAAAACGGCGCGTTCGCCAGCGCGTCATGGCTCGCTGCAAGAGCCTGAACGGGTGTTGGCTGCTGTGATTGAGGGAATGCCTGTGCGCAATAGCCCGCAACGGCAACCGCGACCAGCGCGACAGCAAGATTCCTTTCGACAACTGATTGTGATGTATTCACGGCTGTACTCCTTTGACTTCGTCAAAATCGAAAAGTGCAGTCCTGCTGTGGCGAGGGGAATGCTTGACCTTCGACATAATGGAAAAGAAATCCGGACCCTTTCGCAATCCTCTCCGACGAAGGTCCAATCCATTCAAGACGAGTCAGGCAAGTTGAAAGTCTGGCAGTTTGAAAGTCTTGTTGTTGAGCGCTTCGGTTGGGCCATAAAGACGCATCGCGGGTAGCGGACGCCTCCCTTCGGTTGGTATCCAGTTGGATGCGAGGCCCTCGGGGGCTTTGGGGCCGACATAAAGCGTGACGCTACCGTCCGCATTCTTCTTCATCGAGTCGAGGTCGTATGACGAGAGCGTCGTGCGGTTGGAATCGCTGTAGATGAATGCGTTCGTCGCCCGGTCATACACTGTCAATGCCCAGAATTGCTTGACGGGCATCTGTGCCGGCACGTCCAGCTTGTAGAGCTTGCCTGCCTCGAGCAGGTTGCCGTTGTTATCCGCCAGCGCCATCAGATACTGCGTGGCGGGGTCGTCAGTCAACCTTCGCGGCATATAGGTGCACCAGAAATATTCGGCCGCGCGGTTGATCAGGTCGATTCTGTCGTCGTAGACGAACGTGAAGGTTTTGTTTTTGTCCGCCTGAAGAAGCGACGCGTAGTGCCGATCTGGCCAGAACAGCTTCTCTCGCGGAAAATGGTCGTACCAGTGTTGCAGGTAAAACCACGCATCAATCGCCGCCTGGCGCATGGCTTTCCTCGTCGTTTCATCCGGCGCGAAAGGCTTGCCTTTCTCGATCCCTAACGACGTGAGCATACCCATCATGATCTTGTCATGAGCATTCACAGGCTCGACGCTCATGATGGCGTACATGTCGTCAAAATGACGTTCGTCGAAAAACGGTAGCGTGGGGTAGCGCTCGTCGATGGGATCGATAAAACGCTGCTTGGGCGGATTCGCTGCCTCCGACAGGTAGTACATCCGCAGCCGATGAGCATAGTGATAAGCGTCTGTCGCGCTCTTGCCTGGTGCGCGAACGGAGCGGAAGGCCAGCGCGATCCTGAAGTTCGGCGACGCGACGTGAAGATAGCCCTTCGGAACGGTGCCTTTATAGCCCGGGGCCGTGAAGAGAAACTTCGCGCCTTTGCCCTTGTCGAGTCCGGAAGGTCCGACGTCCGCGATCGTGAATTGCCAGGCATCGACAACCTGCCCATAGACGCTGCCTTCAGGGCCGGCAGCGGGTACCTCCAGTACCACAGGGCCTTTCCTCAGATCGGTAAACGCGGTGATATAGGGCGTTGTGCTATTCGCCGTGATGGCCTCGAGCTTCGGCGTAGCCGGAGCTGAATAGGAAATGATGTCGTTGTCCTTGACACCCAGATTGTCGAAGGCAGCCCGGCGGAAGCTGTAGATGGCGATCGCGGGCATGTTCCACAGAACCGCTTCGAACGCCCGTTGATACTTGATCTGATAGTCGAAATCCTTAACCGATGGAGCCGAGCCGGCAGGTGGCTGCCCGCCAAGCGGCTGCATCGCGCTACCCGCCCCGGACGCGAGAGGCGTTGGCGATTCGTCGGCTGCAACTTCAGAGGCTTTGGTGCTGGCAGCCAGCCCAACTGCCATTGCCATGCTTACACGGTGAAAATCTCTGCGCGAAAATCTCATCGTTAGGCCCTCGCTGGAAGCTCGTTACTGTCCTTTCATGCTCCGTGAATACTTTGGGTGCTTGCTCCTGGGACAATCGAGTCTTTCCGGAGCCGGCTATCGGGATATGGGGTAACGGAATGGCCCGTTGGTACAACGAGATAGTTTGCTTTGCTGCAGTTACTGCAACTATTAGGGGCAATTCGCCTTCGAACATGACGCTTGCTGGCGAATCGGCTGGGTGACAAAAAGCGCAAGACGGGTCGGTCGGTACAGTCTAATCACAGAGAGCGAAAGCGGGGGAGTGCTGTTTCCCTGCTTGCGCAGTGTGGCACCACCATGAAAATTCGACAGGGGTGGTACGCGATCGTCCGACATGCAGGTTGCGGGACCCGTGCGACGGTCCGGTCCGTCTTGGTAGCAGTCGTTGCTCTGGCCATAGTTTGAGTGACCGCGAGGGGGCGACGCCAGAAGGCCGGCGGGCGTGCACATCCCTCGCGGCTAAGCCGAACATTACCTGTTCGACATGAAGTCAATGTCCGCCTGCGGATTGGCCGGCCCGGGCCGTGCAGCTATCGTTGTCTCCACGCAGTTGTCGTTCGCAAGACTGCAAAAGCTTCCGAGAACATGGAGACATGCATGGCGACGCCTAACGCATCACCGCTGACGTTTCAGCGCTTCCCCAACTTGCCGCGTGACTGTACCTTCGATCCCCACGACTGGCATATCCTGGCCCAATACTGGCATCCCGTCGCCTTCAGTTCAGACCTCGACGGCAAGCCGCTTGCCGTGACGTTGCTCGACGAACCGCTCGTGGTGTTTCGTTCGAACGGACAGGTCGTCGCGGCGCGCGATATCTGCCCGCATCGCGGTGCGCCGTTGAGCCGCGGCTGGGTCGAGAACGGGCAGATCGTGTGCCCATACCACGGTCTCGCTTATGGCGCGGACGGCAAGTGCAAATTCATTCCGTCTCAAACGGAAGGATCGATACCTGAGCGCTTGCAACTCACGACGTATGCAACGCAAGAGGCCTACGGACTCGTATGGGTCTCGCTGGGCGGTGGTGCGCAGCCACTGCCCGATTTTCCCGCATGGAACACGGCAGGGTTTCAACAGATACTGCCGCCATCGATCGATATCAATGCGTCAGCGGGCCGGCAAACGGAAGGCTTTATCGACGTCGCTCACTTTGCCTGGATCCATCACGGCAGTTTCGCCGACCGGCACAACCCGGTGGTGCCGCAATATTCCGTCGAGCGGCGTGAGCGTGGCATGCACGCCGAGTATGTCAGTACCGTGAGCAATTTTCCGAAGTCGATGCAGCATCGCGCGCCCGAAGGCTTTTTGTGGCGGCGCGTATTCGAAGTCGATGCACCGTTCTTTGCCCGCTTGACTGTGCACTTTCCGGAGAATGGGCGTCTTTCCATCCTGAACGCTGCTAGCCCCGTGTCCGCGCGCAAGACGCGGTTGTTCGTGCCGATTGCCAGAAACTTCGATACGGATTTGCCGCTCGACGATGTCTACGAGTTCAACCGCCAGGTGTTCGAGGAGGACCGTGCGATCGTCGAACTTCAACGGCCGGAAGATCTCCCGATCGATCGGACGGCAGAGGCGCCGATCCTCGCTGATCGTTCGTCTGGCGCGTATCGCCGCGCACTGTCGGAGATTGGGTTGGGTCAGGCCTACGTGCGTTGATGGAAAAACAGGAAGAGACATCATGAAGATCTGGGAATGCGTGATCTGCGGGTTTCGATACGAAGAAGCGCTCGGTATACCGGAAGCCGGCGTTGCGGCCGGTACGCGCTGGGAGGATGTGCCGCAAGACTGGGTGTGCCCGGATTGCGGTACCGGAAAGCAGGATTTCGACATGCAGTTGGTGACAGCATGAAGACGTCCGCTATGGAGACGACTGACGCAATCGTCATCGTCGGAACGGGCCTGGCCGGCTACACGGTCGCGCGTGAAGTGCGCAAGCTCGACGCAAACGTGCCGATCGTGCTGATCAGCGAAAGCGATGGCTGCTTCTATTCGAAGCCCACGCTGTCGAATGCGCTTGCGATGAAGAAGCAGCCAACGGAGCTGGCTCTGTTCGATGCGAGCACGATGGCGATGCAACTAAACGCCTGCGTGCTCACGCATCGCAGCGTGGAGCGGATCGTGCCGGACAGTCGCGAGATTGTCGTCGGCGGGGAGCCGCTTTCGTACGCACGGCTCGTTCTCGCGATCGGTGCCGACGCGCGTCGTGTTCCGATGCAGGGCGATGGCGCGTCCGACGTGCTTTCGGTCAACAGCCTCGCCGATTACGCGCGGTTCAGGGAGCGGCTGCAGTCCGCGCAGTCCGTCGCGATTCTCGGCGCGGGTTTGATCGGATGCGAGTTTGCGAATGACCTCGCATTGGCCGGTTATCGGGTTTCGCTAATCGATCCTGCCGCTGCGCCGCTCTCGCGCCTGGTTCCTGAGCCTGTGGGAGCGGCACTCGCCGCGGCGCTCGAACGGCACGGCGTTCGAGCGCACCTCGGTACGAGCGTCACTGCAATAACGCGATCGGAACAGGGGTACCAGTTGAGCTGTTCCGATGGCGAGCGACTTGCCGCAGACCTTGTAGTGTCGGCGATCGGCCTGGCGCCTCGAACTGCGCTGGCAGCCGATGCGGGTCTCGCGATCGAGAACGGTATCCGCACGGACGCATGGTGCCGAACGAGTGCCGCCGATATCTATGCGTTAGGAGATTGCGCGGCAATTGACGGCAAAGCGCAGCCCTATGTGCTCCCCATCATGCACGCGGCGCGAGCGCTGGCTCGCACGCTAACCGTCGAACCGACGCGGGTCGATTTTCCCGTCATGCCGATCACCGTGAAAGTGCCTGCGGCGCCGACCATTATCGTGCCGCCCGCTGAGGCGGGCGAATGGTTGTTCGAAAGCGCGGACGGCGTCTCGCCGGACAGATTGCGAGCCGTTTGTGAACACCCGCTTGATCGCCGGCTTCTCGGCTTTGCATTGCTGGGTGAGGCAACGACGGCAAAAGCAGAACTGATCAAGGCAATGATGGCCGCGCCTGCGTGAAACGAGCCGCGGCGCGAACGCCGATCGACACGCCAACCCGCATTTCAACTACAACAACGCCGCTTCCGATCGACCGACCAGCGTCACGGCATTCCGGCTGCATGCTCGCGGCCTGTCACGCGGGCATGCAAACAGGGCCGTCCTTGCGCCGCAAGTTTTGCTTGCGGCGCTTTTTTCCGTTGCGTGTCTGGAACGCGGGATCTCATTCTGAATTGTCGAGCCGTTCAGGCGGAAAGCGTCCTTGCCACATTCACGACTAGTCGACGCAACCAGACAGCCGCATCGCATCGATGTGCGCGATCATGCCAAAGCTGATAGTACGTGAGCGCAGGTGCACCGCCGGGTATCGCTTCGATCCGTAAAGGAAGGACGCTCGCGTAATGGCTTGCGAGCGTACGGGTCGTGGTGAAGAGCAGATCCGAACGGACCAGCACATAGGGCGCCATGCCGAAGTAGGGCAGTGTCGTGGTGACCGTACGCGACAGGCCGTTGCGCGCCAGTTCGATATCGATGGTGCCCCATGCGGTTGTATTGACGGTCGTCACGGCCAGATGTTCCGCCCTTTCATAGGCCTCTTTCGTCAGTTTGCCGCGCGCGATCGGATGATCGTTGCGCATGAGACAAACCAGTTCGTCCTGACATAAAGGCTGCAAATGCAGATGCCCGGGCGGCGTTTTCCAGTTGCCGATCACAAGGTCGAGCAATCCCGTTTCCAGTCCATTCTCGTAGCCACCGTCGATCATCATCAGATGCTTGAATTCGAGCTTCGCATTGGGCGCCGCCGAGTGGAACGCATCGATGACGGCGGGCACGAACGACACGTCGAGGTAGTCCGGTGTGCCGATGCGAAAGGTGCCCGTAGTCGTCGCGGGATCGAACGTGGTATTCGGATGAAGAATCGCGTCGATGTGGCTCAATGCTTGCGCGGCGGGGGCGATCAGCGTCAGCGCATGACTGGTCGGCACCATGCGGCTGCCGCTACGCACGAGTAAGGGGTCGCCCGTCAGTTCGCGCAGGCGGCGAAGCGCCAGGCTGACAGTAGGCTGCGATTGGCCAAGCAGTGAGGCGGCGCGCGATACGCTCGATTCCGTGAGCAGCGTATGGAGGACTCTGAGCATATGAGAGTCGATGCTTTCCTTCGACATCGCAATCTGAACCCTGTTACATGAGACGATCCTTCAAAATATACGGACGGATATAGCGGTGGTCAACGAGGCGTCGCCGCGTCGCCATGCGATGAGCCGCATATTGCCTCGCTTATGCAATAGGCGATATGGCGATGATAGGTTCAGCAGTATGGGCGAATCGCAGTTCGAATACGGACAGCACACGCAGCTCATCATCGACTGCGTCCCCGGCAACGGCGGGATGTTTCGCTCGAACCTCGCCCACCGTTCGGCTTATGCGTCGAATCACGATGCCAGGTTGCGCACACGCACGCGTCGATCACGCGCGGCCATTGTCGGCATGGCCGCGCTTCGCCATGCCGAGGACGGCCGCACGCATCACCACCCTTACTGCGACTTCATCAGATCCTGCCCAATTGCGGCGACAACCGCCTGCTCGCAATCCTTGAGACCTGCGACCGACTGATCGAACTGGTCGATCAAGGTGCCGAAACTGCCATAGTGATATTTCGTGTCCGCTACGACGTGGACAGAGTTGCCCCTGATATCCCAGCCGCAGGCGTATGTCTTGAAGTACATGTCCTGCCTGGACTTCGAGTCGAGCAGACGAGCGCGGACAACGACCCACGGAATGAAATCGCTCGATTCCGGCGGGGATACGTAACCAAACGAAGTAATCCACACGCTCAGGATGGCGTCGGCGTCGGTCTTGACATCGGAAAAGTCGTCGGACTTGCCGTCGCTCGAGAGCTTGACGTGCTGATCGTGCAACGAAACAATTTCGTAGCCGTTGCTGGACAGTCGCGTTGTCAGGCTGTCGTTGACGACGGGCGCAAAGGCAATCTTTTCGCTTGTCACACGCTGCGTGTAGGTACTCGTATGATTGGCGTTGATCCCACCTTGCACCAGTCCACCAATCAATCCAAATGCTCCGGCAGCACCGCCGAGGTTGACCACGCTCGCTCCGCGCGGTTCGGGGACATCGAGCATAGCGATCGAATGGAGCTTTTCACGATTGTTGGCGGTGAGATCTGTTTTCGGAAGTGAAGCGCAGCCCGACAGTACTGTTGCTGCAACGATCAAACTCGCGACGGCAGAAGTTGAAAGCGTTTTGTTATCCATGATTTTTTATTTGTGGATTGAGAGTGCGGACGCTATTGACCAGTGTCTTTGGATGGAGGTCACCCTCACGGCACAATTCAGACACGGCCAAGCCTATTTAACGGCGATCTTTGCGTGAACTTTAAGCTTCAAACCGAGATGCATCACGCTCGATTGATGACTATGCGCTATTGCTCGATGGCGGAAAGCAGGTCGGTGACAGTCCGGCGGAAACCTGACTGTTTCTGATAGAGCGAGTTATGCTTTTGGCATTGAGCGCGCGCACGAAGCGATCGTCGCGGTCGGTCGTGGAATGGCGTGCGGCCGATAAAGGCTTTGCTCCTCAGGATGCAAAACCCCTGGTCGTATCGATGCCCGGCTCACGGGTCGAATCGGACCGGCAGCGTGGATCAGTATGAATCTGGCGCTGAAGCGTTCAGCAGCGAGCGGGTGCTATTTCTGTAATAAATACCGCAAGAAGATCGCGTTAACGGCGCGGTAAGTGCCAGCTTCAAGGGAAGCGGCTCGCCCGACACGCAGCAAGGGCAGTGGGAGTCTAAATCGGGAACCAGGCTACAGTTCTTCTTGCTGCGGGATGGTTTTTGACGCCTATTCTGAATGGCCGCATTGAACTCGGGGGCTGATTCGATTCACGCGGGCTCGTGGGCTTAGGCAGTTCTTCCGAATATTCGAGTCGGCCAATGTCTTTCACGTATTCCATGTAACCGCAACGCCGGCGTTCGCGCTTCACCTCAATTCGGTTCCGCACGCTGCCACGTGATATAGGACATCACCGTGTGGCCGCCGGAAGGGAACGGGGAAGCAGTGCGAAGTTGCAGCCTGTCCCCTTCCATCCGCACGACGCGCGGCTGCGTATTGCCAAGCCAGTTCGGAAAGAGCGAGACGAACATCGAATGCGTCAACGATTCGTTGTCCTCGTCAACATCGAAGCGACCGGAGTACGCGATATACGATGTGCCTTCTTCACGATATTCGTCCGGCGTGCCGTCGAACCAGTCGCCGCCCGCAAACGGCTTGCGCTCGCGGCGCATCAGCTGCGCCGACATATAACCGTCCGGGGTGTACATGATAAGGCCCTGCGGTTGCTCGCCCAACGGATAGATCGACGGCGAGCCGTCGGCAGGCCGCTCCTCATAAGACACGAGCTTCCATGCGCCAATCAGACGTTCGCGCAAACCGCCAGCGTGGTGTGTAACGGAACTCATCTTCGTCCTCCTTCAAACTTCGATTTCACCTCACAGCAATGCCTTGCGCATGTGCGCATGGCGCTCAACCGGCCATCACCGCCGCGATTTCGAGTTCGACCAGATAGTCCGGGTGAGCGAGCGCGGTGACGCCGATCAGCGTGCTCGGCGACGGACGTTCGCGATTCCACGGCACCGGGAACGTCTCGTCACGAACGCAGTGCTCGACGAAACCCGGAACGTCGACCGCATACGCACGCCGGAATACGACGTCGTCCCACGTCGCGCCGACAGCCTCCAACTGCACGGTCAATGCATCGAGGACCGCGATGAACTGAGCGCGAATGTCTCCGGCATGAACGGGCTTCGCATGCTTGTCGGCCGGCACCTGCCCCGCAATATAGATCAGCTTCGAAGGCTCGGTGATACTGAGGATGCGGGTGTAGTACGTATGTCTGGAAAGATCTGGCGGATTGATGTATTCCTTCGGCATTCTGGATTCCTCTTAATCTGCGCATCGGCGAAAGCGCCGATCGAACACCCGCTTACGCGGCCGTCACCACGTCGACAACGACCTTCACGTTGGCGCCCTTTTCCACGGCATCGTGCGCTTCCATGGCAGTGTCGAGTGTGAACCGGCGCGGGTCCAGCACAGGGCGAATTTCACCCGTCTCGATTCGTTCGGTCAGCTTGCGCAAAATCGCGCCTTGATGCGCGCGACGCTCGCCGCTTAGCATTGGGTACAGCACGAACTCGCCACTGATATCCGCGCAGCGAAAAGACGACGTCGCAAGATTGTGGGTTTCATACGCGGCGCAGCTCACGACGCGGCCATAGTGGCGAACGGCGCCGAGCGACGCCTCGAGCGTGTCGCCGCCGACGGTGTCGTAGATGACGTCGAAGCCTTTACCGTCTGTATATTGCTGCACGTATTGCTCGACGGTCGTTTTCGTGTAGTCGATGGGCGTGGCGCCCAGCTTCCGCACTAGCTCCTGCTTTGCCTTGCTTGCCGTTGCATAGACCTCGGCGCCAAGTGCATTTGCGAGCTGGACGACAATGTGCCCGACGCCGCCTGCACCGCCCTGAACCAGCACCTTTTGCCTTGTGCCCGGTTGCAGATTTGCTCGGTCTACCAGACCTTCCCATGCGGTGAGCGCGACGAGTGGCAGCGCAGCCGCCTCTCGCATGCTGAGATTGCGAGGTTTTTTCGCGAGCATCGACGCGTCGGCCGTCATGAATTCCGCGAGCGAGCCCGGTAGTCCGCGCACGCCGCCCGCCATGCCATACACTTCGTCACCGACGGCAAGCGTGGTTACGCCTGCTCCGACTTCTGTGACGACGCCGGCAACGTCCGTGCCCAGAATAGCCGGCAAGTCCGGCATCGCAAATGACGCCTCGCCTCGGCGGATCTTTGTGTCGATTGGATTGACGCCGCTTGCGTGGACACGAATTCGTACCTGACCGTGTGCGGGAAGGGGCGACTCGATGTCCGCTGCGCGAAAGCGGCCGTTCTGGTAAGAATCGAGTAAAAGTGCTCGCATGATTGTCTGTCCTGACTCCAGCTTTGAAATGAAGTATTCATTGCGGTCTTCCCGGTTCATTTGCACCGCAGTGCATACGTCTGCAATGAACGCTGTCAGTCTGGACGCGATCGACCGATCAGATAAGATGGTCAATCATGCACGCGTTGCTGAGCCAGATTCACGAATGATCGAAACGAATGATTGAAAATAGTGAGCTATCGGAGCTGGCCGCCTTCGCCGCCGTCGCGACGCATCGCAGCTTCCGGAAAGCGGCGATTGAACGCGGTACGTCCGCCTCCGCTGTAAGTCACGCGATCCGAAACCTCGAAACTCGCGTCGGAGTGCGCCTGCTCCATCGCACCACGCGGAATGTTTCATTGACGGATGCAGGGCAAATGTTATTTGCGAAGCTGAGTCCGGCGCTTTCGGATATCCGCGTGGCCGTCGACGATCTGAACTCCTGGCGCGATACGCCTTTCGGCACGGTCCGGCTCAACGTCCCCAATACCATTGCCCCGTTCGTGTTTGGTGACGCGATTGAAAAACTGTTGAAAGCCAATCCCGGCCTGCGTGTGGAAATCGTGGCGACGGACCGCCGCGTGGACATCGTCGAGGAGGGCTTCGACGCAGGTATCCGTCTTGGCGAACGCCTGTCGCAGGACATGGTTGCCGTACGCATACGCTCGAATCTGCGCTTTGCTGTGGTCGGTTCACCTGCCTACTTCGAGAAACACGGCGTTCCGTCTACGCCTCACGACCTGCATGACCATGCCTGCATCCGCTACGCGTTTCCGAGCGGCACGATCCTTCAATGGGAGTTTCAAGCCAATGGCGAATTCATTCACGTTGAGGTCGATGGACCGTTGACCGTCGACAGTCAGGAACTCATGGTCGATGCCGCTTCACGCGGAATTGGCCTTGCGTATGTATGGGAGCGGCGCGCCGAGTCCTGTTTGCGCGATGGCAGGCTTGTGCGCTGCCTTGAAGACTGGTGCCCGCTTGAAGAGAGCATCTTCCTGTATTACCCCAGTCGAAAGCATCAGCCTGCGGGCTTGCGCGCGGTGATTGATGCATTGAAGGCGTGACGTGCGGTGAGCGTCAGTTGGATTTCGTTCGATGGCCTTGGAGGGTTGGTTGCCGCAAAACGATTCGAGGTAACTCGCTACCGACGCAGGACACCCGCCGCTCCATCAAGCGTCACTCGAAACCACCACACGCACTTCGACCGACGTACCACGCCTCTGCCACCGCACCGTCGCAAGCACCGACGCAAACACCATCAACCCGCCTCCGACCCAACCCCAGACAGACAGGTGTTCCCCAAGCCACGCATACGCGAACAACGCACCAAACGCCGGCTCGCTTCCCATCAGCAACGCGACACGCGTGGGGCTACTGCGCTTGACGGCGAAGTTCTGCGCGAAAAATGCGAACAGCGTGCACGCAGCCACCAGATAAGCGATGCTCATCCAGAAGCTGCCATGCGCAGCTAACGTCGGCAGCGCAGGCCACGGCTGCGACGGGCACACGAGTGCCACGATGATGCTGCCGAACGCGACGGTGCCCGCCTGGACCGCCGTCACCGACAACGGAGCGAGCGTCGAGTCGCGCATCACGCGCCTCGTCACGCACATCATCAGCGCGCGGAGCAGCGCAGCCAGCAGGATGAGCGCGTCGCCAGCAGTCGGAGTGAACACGCCGCCACTCACCAGCATGGCGCCCGCCAACGACAATACGACGGCAATACGCTCGACGCGCGACGGCTTTCTCCGCAGCAACGCCCATTCGACGAGCGGCGTGAGCACCACACACAAACTGATGAGAAACGCTGCATTCGAAGCACGCGTCAGCGATATGCCGAACGTCTCGGCCATCAGGATGCCAAGCAGCAGCGCACCCGTGCCAAGCGTGCCGGCCAGTTCGGACGCCTTCGCCTGCCGCAGCCACACCAACGCGGGCGACAGCACGGCAAACGTTATCCCGAAGCGCAGCGCCAACAGCCCCAGCACGGGATAGAACGCGAGCGCGCCTTTCGCGACCCCATAACTCGTACCCCACACCATCGCGACGGCGAGCAGCATCAGGTCGGAAATCCAGAGCAGGCGTTTTTGTGTCGACATGGCGGACCTTCTGTCTCGATTCGAACAGTCCAGATTGTCGAGTATTGCGCGCGAAACTATAATCGGGTCTCGCGGAACATCTTTTATGTCGCGAATGCACAAATGCGTCGACGTGAGCACGGCTATGAATCCCACTGAGCTTTTTGCGTTGTTACCGGACATGGCGACTTTTGCCCGCGTCGTCGATGCGGGCAACTTCTCGGAGGCGGCGCGCCAGTTGGGCAGCACGCCGTCGACGGTAAGCCGGCAGATCAAGCGCCTTGAAGAGGCGCTGGGCACGCGCTTGCTGGAGCGGTCCACGCGCAGCATCCGGGTCACGGATTCGGGCGCGCAGGTCTACCGCTATTGCCGCGACATGGTGGGCGCGGCATCAGGTGCCGTCGATGTGGCCGGACAAGGGCTTGGCGAGCCGCGCGGCAAGGTCAGCGTCAGCGCGCCGGTTGCCTTCGCCAAGGCCGTCATCCATCCGCTCATCCCGGGTTTTCTGCGTAGCTTGCCGGACGTGGACGTCCAGTTGATCTTCGCCGACCGCGAAGTCGATCCGCTGCGGGACGACGTCGATATGGTGATCCGCTTGACGCGTTCGCCGCCGTTAGGTCTGGCTGCGCGGCGGCTGGGAACCGTGAAATGGCTGCTGTGCGCGTCGCCCGCTTATCTCGAAGCGCACGGGACACCCATCGTGCCACGCGATCTCAGCCGCCACGACTGCCTGTATCTCGGTGAAACGGTCGACGACAACCGATGGCATTTCCGGCGCGGCACCGAGACGCAGTCGCTGGAAGTGAGCGGGCGCTATATCGCCAATCATGCGGGTGCCCGTCTCGAGGCAGCGTTGCAGGATCTGGGCATTGCGGGCTTGCCCGACTTCGCTGCTGCGGAGGCGCTACAGCAAGGCAGCCTCGTTCAGGTGCTCGTCGACTGGGAATTCGAGGCGCGCTCTTACATGGGCCCCGTCTGGCTGTTGTATCCGCCTAACCGCTTTCTTCCGTCGAAGATGCGAGCGCTGATTGATTACCTCGCAAGCCATCTGCATGACGGCGTGGAAGAGTAAGCGGTCTCGCAGCTTGTGAGTTGGCGGTATGTGAAGACCTTCGCGCGATGAAACGAGGCGCCCAATCATTGTCGTTAGTGCAACGTAGAAAGCCGTCATTCCAATAGCCGGTTCACTCCGTCGCCACATTCTCCATTAATTGATTACGACGACACCCATTCATATACTCCACGCACTGCGAGCGACCGACGTGAGTCGACCGCGAATGGAAGTGCGGCGCGTAACTGGCATCCATGCCGTTCACCCATTTCCATCACTGGAGACAAGCGATGAAGAGGACCTTGAGGTACTTCGGCACGTGCGGTCTTTTTGCACTGTTCGCGTTCGTTGCTCTGCGTCCAGCATTCGCTCAGGACAAGCTCGTCGAAGAGGCGAATTCAACCTGGAACTCGCACTTCAACAAAGGCGACGCTCACGGACTCGCCGCGCTTTACGACGAAAAGGCGATCGTGTCGCCGGGTAATGGCAAGACCGTGCAGGGGCGCGAGGAAATAGAAAAGCTCTTCAAGAGTTACTTCGATGCGGGCGTTCACGACCATACGATCGACGTCGTGCACGCGAGCCGGGCCGGCAACGTGATGTACGAAACGGCCAACTGGACCGCTGTGCTGGAGAAGGACGGCAAAAAGACGCAATTCAAGGGCGTACTGCTGAAGGTGATGACCAAGAGCGCGGACGGAAAATGGCACACGACTGCGCACACATGGAACGCTGAAGAGAACAAGTGAGAGGCATCTGCCAGACGGAAACATTTACTCGGGCGAGTGTGCGAATTCAACGAGTACAACGCACCAACTGTCGTCAGTGAACTCTGGAGCGCATTAGAGATTATCCTTGCAAACAGGCAAGGGAAATCATCTCTACGGCAACGCACTCGACGGAGATCTGACGATGTCAGCGATGACAAAGATTCGGGGATTCATTGTCGCACTGGCGCTCATTGGCTCGGCGGCGCACGCACAGACCGCCGACTTCTGGGGAACGCGTCTCCCCGATCAGCCGACGCAGTTCATCTTCGGCTACGGCTCGCTGATCAACACGCCTTCGCGCAACGACACAGCTGGCAAACCGGTTGCGGCCATTCCGGTGCGCGTCTCGGCGGCCTTCGGCTATGTGCGCAGCTGGAGCGACCGCGCGCGCACCGGCTTCACGGCGCTCGGCCTGCGGCGTCCGTTCGAAGGCGAGGCGCCGATGACGATCAACGGCGTGATCTATCCCGTCGTCGGCAACGACATGTCCGCATTCGACGAGCGCGAGAAGGGATACGTGCGCGTCGAAGTGCCGCGCGCGCTCATCGAGCCCGTGTCGTGGCAACCTTTGCCGGCGCAGGGAACCGTCTGGGTCTATGTGCCGAAAGCCGAAGGCAAGGCACCGGGCGAAGGACTTCCGGTTCCGGATGCCAGGTTTCCGCTGGTCGAGTCGTATGTCGATGTCGTGATCGAGGGCGGGCTCGAGTACGGGCCGGAATTCGCGCGCGAGATCATCGAGACGACCCGGGACTGGAGTCCATACTGGCTCAATGACCGTACGCTTGCACGCCGGCCCTGGGTGTTCGACAAGCAGTTCGCAAAGGTCGATGCGTTGCTCGCGCAGTCGGCGCCCTGTTTCGCGCAGCGAGCGTTCTCGGAGGACTATGCCGCGGCGAGCGCCGCCATCGCCAGACGCAAAGGCGATGCGTGCCTTCGTGAGGCGCACGGTCGCTAGGCAGGGTGCTTCGGACTCAAGGCTATCGCGAACAATTTGACCTTAACGACACCGACCTTTCGAGCTTTATAAAAAGGCCACAAGCTGTGAATAAAACCCCTTGTTTCCTAAGCTATCTGCACTATCAATAGAGTTACGGCGCGATTACGCGAACCCATGAAAACCATGACAACAACCTGATGATGCAGTCATGCCGGTTGCGTCCAATCATGAAGTCAAGATAACGGCGCCGCACACCCGTTGAATTTTCTCGCATTGCACTGTCGTCGATACGACGGGTGAGGGCAATTTTTGCCTGAATTTTTTGTGTAATTTCAACGACCGCTCACGGTCGGTCAACCGTCGATCTGCTTTAAATGTCTTGCCGTATCGAGTCAATAATTAGTTAGTCATACCGAGGAATGGCCATGAACTATATTTTCGCATCCGGTCTTGGGCTATTGATGGCGGCGCAGGTCGCCATCGCACCGCAAGCATTGGCCGACGACGCACGCACAGGTCGCTTTTCCGACGTGCTTGCGGTAACCGATCCTGCTGCCTCTGCCAACGACGTACGGTTCTATGACTCACGAACCGGCGAGTATCTTCCAGACCGATCAATCAAGCCGGGCAGCGGAGGGCTGCGTGGCCCGACGGGCATTATCTTCGACCAGCGCTGGAACGAAGTGCTCGTGTCGAATCAGAATATCGGCCAGCCCTTCAACGGCGAGATTTTTCGCTATGACGCCAGCGACGGTCATTTCATCGCGCCGCTGATCTCGCGTGACGATGAGCACGGACCCTATGCGCCGCGTGGCATCGTGCTGGTCGACATGGGCAGAGCAGGTCGCATGCTGTTCATCGCCGATCTCGGCGACACGCCTGGACCGTCGGGCGCGCTCCTCGCGTTCAGGATCGATGGACACAAGGCGAAGTTCCGGAAGAATCTCGACCCGAATATCGATCATCCGGGCACGACCGGTCCGCAGTTTCATCCGCGTGGCATCGTGCTCGGACCGGATGGTCTGCTGTACGTGACGCTGCGCAACTTGCCGGAACCGTGTGGCGGCGGCGTCGTGCGGTTCGATCCGCGACGCCTCGCTTTCGTGGACGTGCTGATATCCAATTCGATCGATTGCAGCAAGAACGCGAACGATCTGCAACGGCCAGAAGGTCTCGCATTCGGGCGCAATGGCGATCTCTATGTGACGAGCCTTCGCCAGGATCCCGTGAAATACGAGGGATGGGATTCAGACAAGATCCTGATCATCCCGCATGCAACGCACAGGGACGGCCATCGTTGGTATGCATTCGACCGTGAGCATTTCGAGCGCATCGACCTGGACCGGCACCTCCCGCGAGCCATCGCGCTATCGCTCGTATTCGGGCCGGACGGGGCGCTTTACGTGCCGGTGACGAACGACCCTGATCCCGGCAATGCGCCGCAGTACGGCGAGGTGCGCCGCTACAACCTGTTCACGCTGGGTTATTCGACCCTCGTCGATCCGGGCACGGGCCTCGTGAACCCCTTCTATCTCAGCTTCGGGCGCACCGATCCGGCGACGCTTGATTACGGCCAACATTGATTGCGCTGACGCCAAGGGTGATGCCTGCTTGTGGCGTCACCCGTTGCCCCTATCACGATACCGCTCAAGGCAAATCGTTCATGCAGGCATCCTTGCGCGTCAGGCTATGTGAAGCGGCGTCATCCAGCTTACCCGCCATGTACTTCGCGACGCGCCATCCGAACACGATTGCCGGGCCCAACGTCGTGCCGGGTCCGGGATACGTGCCACGAAAGATCGAAGCGAGATCGTTGCCGCACGCGAAGAGTCCAGGTATCACGTTGCCGTTCACATCGAGCAGTTCGC
Organism: Paraburkholderia largidicola; assembly: GCF_013426895.1. Taxonomy (NCBI): domain Bacteria; kingdom Pseudomonadati; phylum Pseudomonadota; class Betaproteobacteria; order Burkholderiales; family Burkholderiaceae; genus Paraburkholderia; species Paraburkholderia largidicola. The sequence continues at coordinate 220,175 of NZ_AP023176.1, forward strand.
CGTTCGCATTGCCGCTGAGTCCCGCACTGCACGCGAGGTCGGCTGGCCACACGGTCACGGCGTAATACGGACCTTTACCCAACGGGCGGATGCATGGATTGGGCTTCTGCGCCGCGTCGCCATTGAACCGGCTCATCGGGCTGGAACCGCGGCCGAACGCAGGATCGTTGCCCAACGCGGCATCGCGGTTGTAGGTCTCGACGGTGCGCGCAAGCCCCGCCGCGTCTACGTTCAACTTCGCCGCCAACGCGGCCAGCGTATCGCCTTTGATCAGATACCCGGCACGCTCGAACGCTGCAACGCGCGCGCGGCTTCGTCCCGGCATCAGCAGGCCCAGACCATAGTCGCGGATAAAGTCAGCATCGACGATCAGATGCGCTGGTACGCTTGGACCATGCCCGTCGTCGCGCAACATGCCCATCACGAAGTCGTGATAGGAACCGGATTCGTTGACGAACCGCTCGCCCCGGCTGTTCACCGCGATGAGCCCCGGCTTCGCGCGATCCAGGATGATGTGCGGCCACACGCTATCGTCGCCGCCGGGCGAACGGCGGATCGAGCAGGGCATCCAGAGCCCGGGGCTGTCGCCGCCGTTTTCGAGTCGCGCGTCGACGGCGAGTGCGCTGCCGACACCGTCGCCCGTGTGGGTGTCGGGCGACAGCGACAGCGGTTGAGCGGCAGCCGGAAACAGCTGTTTGCGCAACGCGGGATGCCGGGTGACGCCACCCGTGGCGAGCACGACGCCGCGACGCGCACCAATGCGCCGCTGCTTGCCGTCACGCGATCCGACCACGGCGCCCGTCACGCGACCTTGTTCGCGAACCAGTTCGACGAGCGGTGTTTCGAAGCGCACGGCCACGCCGCGCTTGCGCAGGCTGTAGAAAAGGCGGGCGGCGAGCGCGTTGCCCATCACGAGCTGCGTGCCGCGCGGAAAACGCATGCGGTCGATTACATAACGGCCGACCACTTCGACGGTGCGCCTGAAATTGCTGAACGATCCGAACGGACTGAGCAGCGCGCCGAGGTCGCTGCGATTGACCATCATCCCGCCCAGACCCATGAACTCCTTGCGCGGCGGTCGTACGCGCGCGAAATCCTTGTCCAGCACGCGCGCGTCGAACGGCAGTGGCGCGAGCGCGCGGCCGCCGAATGCCGCGCCGGGCCCCGTCACATAGTCCGGATGCGCGGCCGCTGCGACGAACTTCACGTCGCTGATGCGCTGCAATTCATCGATGGCGAGCGGACCGCTTTGCAGGAAGGCTTCGCGCGCTTCGTCGCCGCCGCGTTCGCCGACTACCGATTGCAGAAAGCGGCGCGCGTCGTCGACGCTGTCGGGCACGCCCGCATCGACGCTCAATTGCGTGCCCGGCACCCAGGTCGTGCCGCCCGACGTCGACGTGATGCCGCCGACCGCGTCGGTCTTTTCGCACAGGAGCACGTCGAGGCCCTCATGATGCGCGATCAACGCGGCCGTCATGCCTGCCGCGCCCGCGCCGAACACGAGCACGTCGACTTCTTCGTCCCAATGGATACTGCCGCCTGAATTCATGTCCAATGTCTCCTTCGTTGCCTTGTCGGGTTGGTTGTGTCCGTCAGACGAACCGACGTCAATAAGTCGCGCGTCCGCCTGACAGATCGAAGGTCGCGCCCGTCGAAAACGAGCACTCACCCGATGCCAGCCACGCCGCCAGGCTCGCGACTTCGTCGGCTGTTCCCGCGCGCTGCATCGGAATCTTTGCAAGACTCGCGGCGAGCGCGTCGGGGGTCATCTGTTGCAGCAACGGTGTCTCGATCACAGCGGGCGCGATGCAGTTCACGCGCACCGGCGTCAGCGCCAGTTCCTTGCCCATCGACTTCGTGAACGCGATCACGCCGGCTTTGGCTGCCGAATACGCGGACATCGACGGGTTGCCTTCCTTGCCCGCAATCGACGCGAGATTGACGATGCGGCCAAAGCCCGCATCGAGCATGGGTTTGACGGCGGCGCGCGAGCACAGGAACACGCTGCGAAGGTTGACGTCGATGCAGCGCTGCCATGCGTCGAGCGCGCTGTCGGCGACAGTCGCGATCGGGCCGGTCGTGCCCGCGCTGTTGATCAGCACATGCAGCGCGCCGAAGCGTTCGAGCGTCGTGTCGAGCGCGGCCGCAACGGAGGCTTCGTTCGTCACGTCCACGTGCACGCCGATGGCTGCGTCGTCCTTGCCGTTGGAAAGCTTATCGGCGGCATCGTGTGCGGCGCTTGCATCGAGATCCCACAGCGCGACGCGCATCCCGTCGCGTTGCAGGCGCGCCGCAATCGCTCGGCCGATCCCGCCCGCGCCGCCCGTGACGACGGCGACCCGCTGCGCCGCGTTCATGCGTTGGCGTCGAGCAGAAACTCGACCATGCGATCGCACACGCGCGCGAACATCTGCGTGCCCGTCACGGTCGTGCAACCGCGTGCGCGTGCCGCTTCGATGAACGGCGTGAGCGGCGGCTTCGTGACGACGTCTCCGACAAAGGTGGAGGCGGGCAGGCGCGATACGTCGATGGGCAGCGGATCGTCGGTGCGCATGCCCATTGGCGATGCGTTGACGACGACGTCGAACGAACCGGCTTCGACGTCGGCTGCCGCCACGTGCACGGCGCCGCGTTGCATCGCGGCGAGCCGGGTCACGAGCGATTGAGTGCGCGCCGTATCGTTGTCACGCACATCGAGAGAAGCAACGCCCGCGCTGACGAGCGCATGGCCGATGGCCGAGCCCGCGCCGCCTGCGCCGATCAGCAGCGCGTGTTTGCCATGCAGATCGCAGCCCGCATCTTCCAGCGCCGCGACGAAGCCGGTGCCGTCGAACATACCGCCATGCCAGCCGCCATCGGCCGTGCGCCGCAGCGTGTTCACCGCGCCGAGAAACGCGGCCTCATCCGACAGACTCGAGCAGAAGGCGGTCGCGCTGAACTTGTGCGGCACGGTGATGATCACGCCGTCGACATTCCGCATTGGCGCGACACCCGCGAAGAATGCCGCGAGGTCGTCCGGCGCGACATGCGCGGGCACCACGAGCGCGTCGCGTCCTGCTTCGCGCATTGCCGCCGTCACGCCTTTGGGCGAGCGCACCTGTGCAATGGGATCGCCGACAATGAAATACACGCGCGTCGCGCCGCTGAGTCCCTCGTCGAGCGATACGGCGACTTCGGTTGCAGTCGATTGGGTCATGCTGTTTTCACCTCCAGAGTGGAACGGGCATCGTCATGCACGATGCCGAGCAGTTTGGCCTGCGTCGCGCTGTCCTGAGCGAGCGCGTCAGCCGTGTTTTCATAGGCGACGCGGCCGTTGACCAGTACATAGACGCGGTCGGCGATGGGCAACACCATATCCGCCTGATGTTCGACGATAACGACGCTCGCGCGTTCGCGCAGCTTGACGACGGCGTCGAGCACTTCCTGCACGACGGCAGGCGCAAGACCTTCAAACGGCTCGTCGAGCAGGATCGCTTTGGCGGGCGCCATCAACGCGCGCGCGATGGCCACCATCTGCCGCTCGCCGCCCGAAAGATGTTCGGCGCGCACGTCCTTGCGATTCGCGAGCCGAGGGAACAGCGCGTAAATCTCGTCGACGCTCGCGCCGCCCTTGCGCGCAGCGAGCCGCAAGTTCTCGTAGACGGTCAGATTCGGAAACAGGCGGCGGCCTTCGGGCACCATCGCGAGACCGAGCCGGTTGATCTCGTGCATGGGTCGCGTCGTGATGTCGTGTCCGTCGAACATGATGTTGCCCGCGCTGATCTGCGCGACGCCCGTCGCCGCGCGCAACGCGGTCGTCTTGCCGACGCCGTTGCGTCCGAGAATTGCGATGACTTCCCCTTCGTGCAGCGTGAAATCGATGCCGTCGAGGATCGTGTTGCCCGCGTAGCCCGCCTTCACGTTGCGCAGTTGCAGAAGCACATTCCTGCTCGCCGGCGTGTCGCGCCGGTGCGTGACGCGTTGGGCGAGACGGGCATCGACGGGGCGCTGGCCCTTTGCGTGACCCATGTATGCCTCGATCACTTCAGGATGCGCTGCGACGTCGGCGGGCGAGCCGTCGGCGATCAGATGGCCGCGATGCAGCACGCTGACGCGGTCGGAGATCGTCAGCACACGGTCGATGTCATGCTCGATCAACAGCACCGCGTGATGGTTCGCGAGTTCCCGAACGATGCGCGCGACGTTGGCGCGATCCGCTTCGGCCAGGCCCGCGAGCGGTTCGTCGAGCAGCAGCAGACGGGCCTGCGTCGCGAGCGACAACGCGATTTCGAGCAGCCGCTGTTCGCCGTGCGAAAGGCTTTCGCACGAATCCGCCGCGCGCTCGACCAGGCCGACAGCCGAAAGCAGTGACCACGTTTGCGCGTTCTGCTTGTCAATAGTATGCGCGTCGTGCCACAAGCCGAGCCGTTCACGCTGCGCGGCCTGCACGGCGACGCGCACGTTCTCGAACACGGTGAGGTTGCGAAACACGCTGAGAATCTGGAACGAGCGGCTCATGCCGAGCCGCACGCGGCGGAACATCGCGAGCCGCGTGACATCCTTGCCGTCGAACGTGATCGTGCCCGACGATGGCGGCAGCACGCCCGTCAGCATGTTGAAGAAGGTCGTCTTGCCCGCTCCATTTGGTCCGATGAAGCTGTGCAGTCGATACGGATAGACGTCGAGGTCGATCTTGTCGGCTGTCACGAGCGAACCGAATTGTTTCGACAGCCCGCGTACGCTGAGAATCGGCGCATCCGGATTCATATCGATGCGGCTCGCGCGATACGGCGCGATCACTTCGGGGCGCGCGGGAATGGTGTCGCGCACGAGCGTCCAGCGCGGCCGGCGCAGCAGGCGTTGCGCAAGACCCTGAATGCCTTCGGGCGAGAAGAACGCGAACGCAATGATGATCGGGGCGAACATCAGCCACCAGTGTTCGGTGAGGCTGCTCAACTTGTCTTCGAGCAGGATGAACGCAATCGCACCCCACAACGGCCCGAGAAACTGGTGCACGCCGCCCAGGACGGTCATCAGCAGACTGTCGCCTGCATGCTCCCAACTGAGGTTGTTCGCATACGCGCCTTGCAGCATCAGGCACAGCAACCCGCCCGCGTAACCGATCACCGCCGCGGAGATCACGAACGCATACAGCTTCAGGCGGTACGTGTCGTAGCCGAGGCTCGCGGCACGCTGCTCGTTGTCGCGCAGCGCCTGCAACGCGCGCCCGAATGGCGCATGGACGAGACGCCACAGGCCATAGGCGACGGCGATTACCGTGACGCAGGCGAACACATGAAAGCCCGTGGTCGTCGCGAAGGTTGGGCGCGGCACGTTTTGCAGGCCGTTCTCGCCGCCCGTCACGTCGGTCCACTTGAAGGCGATTTCGAAGGCGATCTGCGAGCAGGCGAGCGTGAGCAGCGAGAAATACAGCCCGCGCCGCTTGAGCACGATCGCGCCGATCAACGCGGCCATCGCGGCCGTGACTATCACGCTCGCGGCCAGCGCAACGATTTCGTTGCCGATCAGGCGTTGCAGCGAGATCGCGACCAGATACGTCGATGTGCCGAAGAACACCGAGGCGCCGAACGGCACGAGGCCCGTATAAGCGACCAGAAGATTAACGCCCATCCCGTAGAGCGTGTAGATGGCGATCTGCGTCGCGCGTTCCAGCGGCGTGCCGCTCGCGGTCAGCGCGATCGACACGACGATGAGGCACATGGTGAGCAGCGCAACGGGGTGCCGGGTCAACAGTTTGATATTCATTCGAAGCGCTCCCAGCGTTCGCCGAACAACCCGCGCGGACGCACGAGCAACACGAGTGCCATCAGGACATACATCGCTACCGACGACCCTTCCGGAAAGAACTGCACGGCGAGCGCCGTCACCACGCCGACCAGCAGGCCCGCGACGACCGCGCCCGCAAACGAGCCCAGACCGCCGATCGTCACGATCACGAAGGCGGGCATCACGGCTGCCGTCGCCATGCTGGGCGTGACGGTGAGCAGCGGCGCGGCGAGCACGCCCGCGGCGCCCGCGAGCAATGCGCCGAGACCGAACGCGCCCGTCAGCACGCGCGGCAGATTGATGCCGAGCAGGCCCACCATCTCGGGGTCGCGGCTACCCGCGCGCAAGATGCGCCCATAGGGCGTGAACTTCATGAACCACCACAGCGCGAGCAGAATCGCGACCGTCGCGGCGAGCACGAACAGACGATACTTCGTGATGAGCAGCGGCCCATAGACGAGAAAGCCGCTGAGCGCCGCAGGCGGGCTGAACGGCAGGCCGCCCGCGCCCCACACCAGACGGATCAGCGCCGTCAGCAACAGCGACAGGGCGAACGTCACGATCAGGCCGAGCAAAGGCTCCTTGCCGTAAAGCCGCCGGATGAAAATCACTTCGATCAGCATGCCCGCGAGCGCGACGAGGACGGGCGCGACGATCACCGCGGCCCAGCCGAACTGCGTCGACAGCGCGATCGCGAAGTACGCGCCAAGCGCGAACAGCGCGCCATGCGCGAAGTTGACGATGCCAAGCAGCCCGCAGATGATCGACAGACCGATCGCGAGCAACACGTAGAGAAAGCCCAGCACCAACCCATTGGCGATCTGGGACAACACCATTTCTGCCATGCCTGTACTCCAGCTGAATGCAGATAACCGCAGGACATTGCGGAACGGATGGAGCCGCTGCATGAGGTTCACGCAACGGCCCGCCGATGCCGCAGCAAGGTTCGCCGTGCTCTACCGCGCAGCCATCGTGCAGCCGATTTCCTGTTTCGTGCCGTAAAGGCTGTCGAGTTCGGCAGGGTTCTGCGGCACGGCCGACACCTGGTTGAGCCAGTCCCACTTGTCGGTGATGTGATCCTTCACCTTGAAGACCGTCCAGCGGCGCAACATCTGGTGATCCCACGGGCGGAAATAGGCAGGCCCGCTGCTGTCGCCGAACTGCACGGTCTCCAGGCTCTGCACGATGTCCGGCCCGGATGTGCTCTTTGCCTGGTTGACACCCGCGAGCAGCGCGCGCGTCGTGAACCAGCCGATCCACGCCTTGTCGGCGGGCGGCTTGCCGTACTTCGCCGTGTACTTCTTGATGAACGCGAGTTCTTCGGGCGAATGGCCCGGCGAACTGTAGTGCCACGGCTTGCCGTAGTAGCCGGTTGCCGCATCCACGTTGATCGACCACAGATCCGAATCGCCGATGATGGGACAGGCAACGGGGATCTTGTCCTTCATGCCCATTTCCGCGTACTGCTTGAGGAAGGTCGAGAGATCGCCGCCGGGCAGGCCGAGCAGCACGACATCGGGCTTCGACTGGCGAATCTTCAGGATGAACGAGCTGAAGTCGGTGGTGTTGAGCGGCGTCACATCCGCGCCCGCGATCGTGCCGCCCGACTGTTTCAGCAACTCGGACATCGAGCGCTGGATATCCTGCCCATACGCGTAGTTCGCGACGAGGAAGTGCCACTTCTTGCCGATCGCGAGCAGCGACGGCGCGAGCGCGCGGCACGTGACGGGCGTCGGACTGAGCACACGAAACGTGTACGGATTGCAGCTGCTGCCCGTCAGCTCGCGCGCGGCGGCGTTCGGGGCGATATAGGGTGTCTTCGTGCGAGCCGCGACGGACGACATCGCCAGCGACGTGCCGCTATTCGTGCCGCCGATCACAGCGATGACCTTGTCCTGCTCGATCAGCTTCTGCATGTTCTGCTGCGCCGACTGGGGATTCGGCTCGTCGTACCAGACCAGATCCACGCGGCGGCCGCGCGCCTGGTTGTTCGCATCGTCGAGCGCCAGCTTCACGCCATTCGCGATCACTTCGCCCTGTTCGGTCCACACGCCTTGCTTGGCCATCAGCAGGCCGAGCTTGAGCGGCTGCTCGCCTTGCGCGCGCACGATCGCGGGCGCCGCCAGCACGGCCGCGCCGCTCGCGAGCGTCTTGCCCGCCGTGGCGAGCCATGCGCGCCGCGTCATGCCCGCGCTGTCAGGCGCACTCTGCGCTTCGTGGTGCTTGAGTTGTGTGTGTTCGTCCTTCATGTCTCTCCGCTCCTGTCCGTATCCGTTCGCAAATTTTCGACAACCAAAACTTTTGATGAACTGTAGTTTGAATTGGAATAGTATTCAACAATTAAAGCATGTTTCATAGAATCCGGGTATTCACCTGGAAGCCTCGAATAACCCTTGTGTTCAACCTGAGGAGATGAAGGACATGGCAAGGAGACGTTTGGCGGTGATCGGCGCGGGCGCGATCGGACGGATGCACGTGGAACGGGCGCGGCTGCATCCACAGGCAGAGGTGGTGGCGATTGCGGACCCGTCGCCCGCCGCGCGCGAATTCGCGCGGCAGGAAGGGTTGCGCTGGTTTGCCGACTACACGCCGATGCTCGACGAAATACGTCCCGAAGGCGCGATCGTCGCGACACCGAACGCGACGCATGTCGACGTGGGCCTTGCATGCCTCGCGCGCGGCATTCCGGCGCTGATCGAAAAGCCCGTGGCCGATGACGTGGAAGCGGCGCAACAGTTGAGCCGCGCAGCCAGCGCAGCGAACGTGCCGCTGCTGGTGGGGCATCATCGGCGGCACAACCCGATCCTGCGGCGCGCGAAGGAAATCGTCGTGTCCGGGCGGCTGGGCACGCCCGTTACCGCGAACGCGCTCGCGACGTTCTACAAGCCCGACGCCTATTTCGACGTCGAATGGCGGCGGCGCGCGGGCGGCGGGCCCGTGCTGATCAATCTGATCCACGACATCGACATCATGCGGTTTCTACTCGGCGAGATCGTCGAGGTGCAGGCGCTGACGTCGAATGCCGTGCGGGGTTTCGACGTCGAGGATACGGCCGCCGTGTTGCTGCGCTTCGCTAGCGGCGCGCTGGGCACGCTCGCCGTTTCGGACTGCGCGGCCGCACCTTGGAACTGGGACCTTGCGGCGGGCGAAGCGGCGCACTATCCGCGCCAGCAGGTGAACACGCATTTTCTGATCGGCACCGACGCGTCGCTGACGCTGCCGCAACTCGACGTATGGGAATACCGCGCGCGCAAAGGCTGGCACGAACCGTTGACCGTCGAGCGCAGCACGCCGCACAGCGCCGATCCGTATCACGAGCAGTTGCGCCACTTCGCCGCTGTGATCGCGCGTGAGGAGGCGCCGCTGTGTTCGGTCGAGGACGCCGCGCGCACGCTGGCCGCGACGCTCGCCGTGCATCGGGCCGTGGCGGCGCGCGCGCCCGTCGCGCCCGCGCTTTGAGGTCGAATTATTGTCAGTGATGTGCGGCGTGCGTGTGGCGGTAGAACGCTACCGTCTGCCGCAGACCTGCTTCGAGCGAGGTCTGCGGCAGACCCGGCAACAGGTGCTCCAGGGCGGGATCGTGCGGAAACGCAGTCGCGATGGGCAGCGCAGCACCCGCGGCATCGATGCGCGCGCCCGGCACGATCGTGCCAATTCCGTCGATCACCGTTTGCACGGAAGCGATCTCTCCTGCGAGCGTGAACGCGTGGGCGCCTTCCACATCGCGCAGCAAGGCCGCCTCGTAGGCGGCGGCGACATCGTCGGCGTAGACGAAACCTGTCGAACCCGTGAACGGCATCGTGTAGCGCTCGCCACGTGCGGCCGCGCGGCACGCAAGGCTCGGACCGGCGCTCGATCCCGTCTCGCGTCCCGCGCCATAGACGACCAGCGGGCGAAAGCCGACGCTCGCGATGCCGTGGTCGTTCCAGTACGCGCGCGCCGAGCCTTCGCAGGCGAGCTTGAATGCGCCGTAGTGCGTCTGCGGAAACGGGGTCGCGCCGTCGTCGGGGCCGAACACGCCAGCGCTGCTTGCGTAGAGCACACGCTGCAGACCCGCCGCGCGTGCCGCGTCGAAGACGTTCAGCGTGCCGATCAGATTGATCTGCGCGCCGCGCACGGGGTTGGCCGCGCAATCCGGCGTGAGAATGCCCGCGAGATGGATCACGGCATCGCAGCCGTCCAGCGCGCGTGCGACGTCGGCGGCTTGCGCGATATCGCCCGTTCGCCATTGGACGGTTTCCGCCTGCTCCGGCGACAGCGCATGCAGCAACTGCGGCTTCGCCTGCAGATCGAACGCAACGCATTCGATGCCGCTGGCAAGCAGCCGCCGCATGATCCACGCGCCCAGAAAGCCGCTACCACCCGTTACCAGTACCCGCATGTCGTTTCTCCTCGTCGTCACAAAAACTTTGCAAGATCGCAATTTGTGGAATAGTATTCCACAAAGAAAGTTAGTTCCATAGTTTCTGAAAGAGCAGAGCCGAAGATGAAGCGTGAAGCGATACTCGAATGCGATGTGCTGGTGCTGGGCTCCGGTGCGGGCGGGCTGTCGGCTGCCGTGACGGCGGCGGCGCAGGGCTTGCACGTCATGGTTGCGGAGAAGGAAGACGTATTCGGCGGCACGACCGCGTGGTCGGGCGGATGGATGTGGATTCCGCGTAATCCGCTGGCGACGCGCGCAGGCATCTGCGAGGACATCGACGCGCCGCGCACGTATCTGAAGAGCGAACTCGGCGCGCAGTTCGATGCGGACAAGGCGGACGCATTGCTGGAGCGCGGCCCCGAAATGATCGAGTTCTTCGAGCAGCACACGGCGATGCGCTTCGTCGACGGCAATCGCGTTCCCGATTTCCATACCACGCCCGGCGCGGCAACGGGTGGCCGCTCGGTGTGTGCGATGCCGTTCGACGGCAGGGAGCTCGGTCCGTTGGTCCACAAGCTGCGCGAGCCACTGTCGGTGATGACGATCAAGGGCATGGCGCTGGCGTCGGGGCAGGACCTCGCGCACTTCTATCGCGCGACGCGCTCCGTGAAATCCGCGCTTTACGTCACGCGGCGGCTGGCTGCGTTCGCGTGGCAGAAACTGCGTCACGGACGCTCGATGCATCTCGTCAACGGCAATGCGCTGGTGGCGCGGCTGTTGAAGTCGGCGGCAGATCGGAATGTGGATCTGCGCACGCGCGCCAAGGCGATTGGTTTGCTGCGCGACGACGCGCGCGTCACGGGCGCGCGGGTCGAGATCGACGGCGTGGTGCACGAAGTGCGGGCGTCGCGCGGCGTGGTGCTCGCATGCGGCGGTTTTCCGCATGATGTCGCCCGGCGCGCGCGCACGTTTGCTTACACGCCATCGGGCAAGGAACACTGGTCGGCGGCACCGCGCGCGAATACGGGTGACGGCATTCGCCTGGGCGAATCGATTGGTGGGCGTTTCAATGATGCGCTCGATGCGCCCGCAGCCTGGGCGCCCGTTTCGCTCGTGCGGCAACGCGGCGGCGATGTGGCGTTTGCGCATCTGATCGAACGCGCGAAGCCGGGTGTGATTGCCGTCACGCGCGCGGGGCAGCGCTTCGTCAACGAGGCGTCGTCCTATCACGACTTCATGTCGGCGTTGCTCGGTACGACGCGGCGCGGTGAAGCGGTCTGCGCCTGGCTGATCTGCGATCACCGTTTTCAGCGCCGCTATGGGCTCGGCTTTTCGAAGCCGTTTCCGTTCCCGGTTTCGAGCTATGTGCGCTCGGGTTATCTGAAGCGGGGCGCGACGCTCGCTGAACTTGCCGCCGTGTGCGGTATCGATGCGCAGGGCCTGGAGAACACGGTTGCCGCCTACAACACGTATGCGAAAGACGGTTTCGATCCGCAGTTTCACAAAGGTTCGACGCCATACAACCGCGTGCAGGGCGACCCGACGCACGAGCCGAATCCCTGTCTCGCGCCAATCGAAAACGGACCGTTCTATGCCGTCAAACTGCTGCCGGGCAGCCTCGGCACGTTCGCGGGCCTCGCCACCGATGCGAACGCCCGCGTGCTCGACGGCCACGACCACGCAATTCCCGGCCTCTACGCGGTCGGCAACGACAGCGCGAGCATGATGGGCGGCTGCTATCCGAGCGGCGGCATCACACTCGGCCCGGCGATGACATTCGGCTATCTCGCGGGACTTTCTCTTGCCGGTGCAGCGCAACGCTCGACGCGCACCGGTTCTCCCAGTTCACATCAAGGAACCACGCAATGACACTCTATGACACAGTCACGCTCACGGTGAAAATCGGCACGAACGCGCAGGTGTTCGAAAGCATCAAGGCGAGCGGCAATCAGCCCGGCTCGACGTTGCTCGGCTGCTGGTATTCGGACATCGGCGCGCTTGGGAAGGTGATGGTGCTGCGCGGCTTCGAATCGGAAGCGGCGCTCGTCAACGAGCGCAAGCGTCTGCTGCTGGAAGGCAATCCGTTCGGCTGCGGCGAGTTCGTCGTGGACGTCAAGGTGGAGAGCTATGCGCTCTTTCCGTTCCTGCCGCCTGTCGAACCGGCCGTGCACGGCGGCATCTACGAGATGCGTGTCTATGGCACGAAGCTCGCGAGCCTGCAGCATACGATCGACGCATGGGAAAAGGCCGTGCCCGAGCGCACCAAGCGTTCCCCGCTGATCGGCGCGATGTATTCGCTCGACGGCACCGTGCCGCGCTTTCTGAACATCTGGCCGTATGCGGGTGTCGACGAACGCTCGCGCATTCGCGCGGAAGCGGTGAAGGACGGCATCTGGCCGCCGAAGGGCGGACCCGCGCATCTGACGACCATGGAGTCGACGATCTACGTGCCCGCGCCGTTTTCGCCGCTGCGCTGAACGCTGTACGCAATACACGATACGAACTGGATAAAGGAGACATGATGACTCAGGCTCATGCGCGCGCGCTGTCGCTGTCGGCGCTGACCGTGCTGGAACTGACGCCGCCGCAGATGGTGCAATGCGCGGCTGATGCGGGCTACGACTTCGTCGGCCTGCGTCTGCTGCCTGCGACCGATCACGAAGTGCGGCATGAAATCGTCGGCGATACCGCGCTCAAGCGCGAGACGCTCGCGGTGTTGAAGGACACGGGCATGCGCGTGCTCGATGTCGAGATCGTGCGGCTGAAGCCCGATACCGATGTGGCGTCGTACAAGCCGATGTTCGAAACAGCCGCCGAACTCGGCGCGCGCTATGTGCTCGTGGCGGGCAACGATCCCGACGAAGCGCGCATGGCCGACCGGCTCGGCAAGCTGTGCGACATCGCGGCGCCGCTCGGCCTCACGCCTTCGCTCGAGCCGATGCCGTGGACCGACGTGAAGAACATCGCGCAGGGCGCGCGCATCGTCGAAGCGAGCGGCAAGCGCAACACGGGTCTCATCATCGATCCGATTCACTTCGACCGTGCAGCCGATTCGCTCGATGCATTGCGCGCACTGCCGCGCGAATACTTCGGCTACGTGCAGTTCTGCGACGCGCCCGCCGAGCGTCCCACCGATCTCGATACGCTGCTGTTCCAGGCGCGTTGCGAACGGATGATTCCGGGCGAAGGCGGCCTCGATCTCGCTGGGATTCTGCGGGCGTTGCCGGCGCATTTGCCTGTGAGCGTCGAAGTGCCGACGCAGCAGTGGGCGAAGACCACCCGCGCCGTCGATCGTGCGCGCCGCCTGCGTGAGGCGACGCGGGCGGTGATCGAACAGGCCTACGCGACAGCGACGTGAGCGCCTCGCATTGATTGTTAGCTGCCGCCAATGAAGGACATGCGAAACTGCTTGAATTCCACTATGGAATCATGTTCTCATTTGCACGATACAGTTTAAATGAGAGTGCACTATGGCAGGCAATCTGGAGCGGGCGCTGGCGGTGCTCGAACTGCTGGCGAAGAACGGCGGCCGCATGCCGCTCGCGGCCATCGCCGACACGCTGAACATTCCGCGCAGCGGCACGCACCGTCTGCTGTCGATGCTGATCGACGAAGGTTTCGTGCGTCAGGACGAGGACCACGGCGAGTACATGCTCGCGCTGAAGCTGGTGTCGCTGGCGCTGATCTATCTGTCGACGAGTGGCGTGTCCGATATTTCGCAGCCGGTGCTCGACCGGCTTGCGGAAAGTTCGGGTGAACTGGCGCGCCTGGGCGTCGTCGAGGACGACCACATTACGTTTGTCGGCAAGGCGCAGGGCGCGAAGTCGGGGCTGCGTTATGACCCGGACATGGGTAGCCAGCCGCCGCTGCATTGCACGGCAAGCGGGCAGGCGTGGCTTTCGACGCTGTCCGACGAACGTGCCATCGAGCTGGTGTCGAAACAGGGCGGCCTCGGGCCGAAATCGCTCAATGCGCCGCGTGCGCCGAAGACCATTCAACAATTCCTCAAGGATCTGAACGGCGCGCGGCAACGCGGCTATGGCGTGGCGATCGAGACGTACGAGGCGGGCATGACATCGATTGCCGCGCCCGTGCGCAATCCCGTCACCGACGAGGTGGTGGGCATCGTGAGTCTTGCGGGGCCGACCAGCCGGTTGCCGGAGTCGCGCCTGAAGGAACTCGCGCCTTCGCTGTTGAGCGCGGCGGCGGACATGGGCGCGGCGACGCTCAGTTCGCCGCTTTTCAAGCGCGCAATTGCCGAGGCGGCACCAGCGGCGCCGGAGCCCGCCGCGAAGAAGCGCGGACGGGCTGGGGCAAAGGTGTAACGGCAGCGGTGGTGCACGGTGTGCCCTCGACAGGCACCGTGCACCCAGCCAAAACAATTCTGCTCACCGATCCCGTTGCACGTTGTCGGCAGCATGCAGCGCAGTGGCCTTCCATGCCTGCTCGACCCACTACCTGATTGATCTGTGGTGTGCCGTCTCCATCTCGAGCCACACCAATCTTCGCAGACCGTTCGACTCGGCCCACCCTGTCCCCGCCGCAAGCGCATTAACCATTCGCTCAAACCCGAGGCAGTTTTTCTCAATAGACCTGCCGTGACGGGCTGTCACAATTTCAGTGCGTTACAAACAAACGAAAAGAAGGATGGTCCACACCCGGCCGGCGACTGTTTCCAGTTCGCCAGCAAGACAGGTCGTGGCCCAGACTACGGAGACAGCGACGATCATGAGATACAGGACCGCAATATGTGCTTGCGCGGCGTTGGTGCACATCGCGCCGGCATGGGCGCAGGGTGAAGATGAAGCGGCAGAGGCCAGCAAACCCGCGGGTGCCAGTATGGTCACGATATATGGCTTGATCGATCAGGGGGTGGAGTACGTCAATAACGTGGCCAAGGGCAAAAACGCCACGACCAACGCGTATCGGATGGGGGACGGGACGGCAACATCCTACTTCGGAATTCGCGGTAGCGAGGATCTTGGCGGGGGACGAAGGCGATATTTGATTTGCAAGGCGGGTTTATGCCGAGCAATGGAACGTCCAGGCAAGGTGGCCGGCTGTTCGGGCGACAATCCTACGTCGGGCTCGATGGAAAGTTCGGTCGTCTCACGTTTGGTCGTCAGTACACGATGCGCTTTTTTGCCACTTCGTTCATTAACCCGTTCGGCACAGGCGCGCAGGGTCTCACCACGCTGGACAATGGTATCGCCAATGCCCGTGCCGATAATTCCGTGAGCTACCGTTATTTTCTTGGCGATTTTGAAGGCGGTGTGAACTATAGCTTCGGTCGTGATGCCGTCAACGGCAACAGCGCTGCCGCATCGAATTGTCCCGGTCAGACGACACCTTCGAACCAATGCCGGGAATATTCGGCAATGGTCAAATACGAGGGCCATTTCTGGGGCGTGGCCAGCTCCTACGAGCGCAACTATGGCGGCACCTCGGCGACATGGGGCGGTCTCACATCGCCGAAACTCACGGACAGCCGTTTCACGCTGGGCGGTTACTTCAAGATAAGCAAAGCCAAGTTCGGCGTAGGCTGGATCAGGCGCGATGACGAAGGCATCTCGACGCCGAAGAGCAACCTGTTCTGGGTGACGGGCACCGTGCCCGTGACACCATTCGTCTATGTCGACGGCATGGTGGCGCAGCTCAAGTACGACCATTCGCCCAACAAGGCGCTCGTGCTGGTATTGCGCGGCGAATACCTGCTGTCCAAGCGTACGTTCCTGTATCTGACGGGTGAGCGCATCCACAACTACGGCAATCTCGCACTCGCAGCGACGACGATTACGCCCGTTCCCACTCCGCCGCCTGGCAGCTCGCAGATCTCCGTTATTGCGGGCATCCGGCATACGTTTTGAAGTTGAGCTGGACGCGCGCGTAGCGGCTCGATGAAGGGCACCCCAGACGTCGGACCTCGATCCGGCCTCTGGGGTGTTTTTCATGGTGAAGGGCAAGCATTCGCCTGTCCGTATCGACGAGGCCTCTGCGCGGCAGGGCGTTTCCAGTCTGGCGTTATCAGCCGATCAGCTTCGCCGCGGCATTCGCCGCCGACATGTCGGCCACATCGGTGAAGGGCTGCTTCTGCTTCAGGCTGCCCACGCCGATAAACATGTCTTGCAGATAACCGATGTCGTCGCTGGTCAGCGACAGATCCCTGGAATACGGGCGTTGCGTCTCGTTGAAATCCCAGATGGCCTGTGCCGATGCCTTATCGAACTTCTTTTGCGCCTGCTTGCGTGCCTGGAAGAACGCATCGTGCGATGCGGGCGACATCAGATAGTCGTAGAGCGCACCGTAGGCGGCCATGACGGCGACCAACTCTTCGTGCTTGCTCCGCAGCGCGGCATCGGAAGCATAGGCGGTCTGGAAGATGCATCTGGGCAGAGCCTGCCACAGGTTGGCATCGCTTATCGCGACCAGCCCGTCCTGGTCGCGCAGGTGCGAGATGCTCGAGCAGCAGGCGTCTGCTTCGCCCTTTACGACCGCCTCGTAGCATTGATCGTTGCTGCCTTTGTCGACGAAGTCGATCTGCGTGGCGTCGATCCCTTTTTCTTTCATCAGCTGCCGCATCAACGTATGCAACAGGCCCAGCTTCGGGCCGACCGCGATGGTTCTGCCTTGCAGATCGGCGAGAGTCCTGATCTCATCTGGCCTCGCAAAGACCGTCAGCGCGCATTTCTTCATGCCGGCACCGACGATCTTGACCTTGGCGCCTAGCGCGATGCGCGATAACACCCCGTTGTAGCCCGATACCATGCACAGGTCTGCGGCTCCAAGGGCGATCGCATCGAACGGGCCCGATGTGCCTGGGATCTGCACGGTCTGCGCATCGACGCCGAATTGCCTGAAGTATCCCATTTCGTCCATCAACGCGTTCAGCGTGGCGTTCTCCAGTCCTGGATTGCTGGCGATCCGGATCTGGCTGTTGGCGCCTCGCGCGTAATACGGCGCAGCGAGTCCGCCCGCAGCGACGCTCAAGCCGAGAAGGCCCGCGCCGCGCAAGAACCGACGGCGGCTGAGGGGCTGGGTCATTGGCTGTCTCCGTGCGCCGGTTGATCCGGCCGTTTGTGATGGATCGACGAGTCATGGACGCATCCCGGTGCCGTTGTGCCGATCTCAGTGCACGTTGCCGTTCGACCCGTCGCCGTCGGGAACCTCAGCAACACAAGGCGGCTCGTGACCCGTCGTCGCCATTCGGTAAAAATGCCGTAGCGAAGGCGAACCGCTTGATGCCTGAATCGGCAAACTCTGCGGCTCGACGCAAACGGGCGCATCGGGATCTTGCCAGTGAACTGCGCCTGCGGACAATTGAGTAAAATGGCCTGAGGCTTAACCAGATGGTCAACCCGGAGGGGGCACGTGTCGGAGCTCGACTGGTATCTGCAGATCAACCTTAAGGCCCGACACCTGCACCTTCTCGTTGCGATCGATACATACCGTAACCTGACCCAGGTGGCCGACGTCACGCATGTGACAGTGCCTGCCGTGTCGAAGTCGCTCGCCGAACTCGAACGGGGACTCGGGCTGACGCTCTTCTCGCGCACGACGCAAGGCCTGGTGCCGACGCCATATGGCGATTGCCTGATTCGCCATGCGCGGGCGATGCTGACGATCCTGCATCAGGCACGCGACGAGTTGAAGGCGCTCAGTTCAGGGGCCGAGGGCAAGGTCCATATCGGTATGCTGGCTGCCTCCGCCTCCGTGTTGCTGCCGCAGGCACTCAGCCTTCTGAAGCAGCGGTCGCCTGGTACCAATGTGGTGGTGATCGAAGGGACGACGGGCTCGTTGCTGCCTGAACTCTGGCAAGGGCGCCTCGATCTCGTGGTGGGCCGCTTGCCGCCGCCGGATACGCTGGGCAGCTTCGAGGAGCGCGAGCTTCTGGAAGATCCCGTCACGCTGGTAACCGGCCGTCACCATCCGTTGGCTCGCAGGAAAACCCTCAAATGGGCGGACTTGCACCCCTTCCCCTGGATACTGCCGCCGCCCGGCTCGATACTGCGCGATCCGCTTGAACGTGCGCTGGAAGCGCACGACGTGCCGCTGTCCAGCAACTACATCGAAACGCTGTCCATTCATGTCGTGCGCGCGCATCTGCAAGTCTCGGATTTCATCGCCGTGATGGCCGACACGCCCGCGAACGATCCTGCGCAGCCGCTTCATACGCTTCCGTTAAGCCTGCCCCGGCTGCTGCGTCCGACTGGCGTGCTGTGGAACCGCAACCGTGGCCTGACGCCCAGCGCCCAGCTCATGGTGACGTGTCTCGAAGAGGCCGCTCAACGTCTCGCGGCGAAGCGTCAGACTGCACGATAGGCTTCAGCCCGACACAACTCGCCGCCGCCCGCGCATTCCACACCCATTCGTCCTTGTGCCACTGCCGCCGGGCATCCTTTGCCTGGCCTCGACCTCGGACGAGCCTTAACCGTTTACTCAAACCCCCGGCCGTTTTTCTCAATTGATTCGTTTCGGCACGCTGGCAGAATTTCATTGCGTTCACTCGATAAATGAACGGAGACAACGTGATTCACGCCCGGGACTGCGATGGTCTCCGGCCAAGGCCACGACGGCGGATCACGGATCATTACGGAGACAGGGACGACCATGAAGTTCAGGACCGCAATTCGCGCTTGCGCGGCGCTGCTCGGTATTGCCGCGATGGCGATGACTGGGTCGGCTTTTGGCCAGTCGGTCGAAAACTTCTATCACGGCAAGACCTTGACGCTCGTCGTCAGCGCCGACGCGGGTACGCCCACGGACATCATTGCGCGCCAGTTCGCGCGCTTCTTCGTGAACTACATTCCCGGCAAACCCCGCGCGGTGGTAATGAACGTGGTCGGGGCAGGCGGAATGGTTGCGGCAGCTTCGCTTCAATCCAGACAGCCCAATGACGGCACCGTGATCGGCTTCCTGCAGCGCAACAACCTTTATATTCCGTTGCTCGATCCGCGCCAGAACCGGTTCGATCCGCGTCAGGTGAGATGGCTTGGCAGTCTCAACAAAGTCGAGTACGCGCTGGTCTCGATGACGCGATCTGGCGTCACCACGGCAGACGATCTCACTAAAAAGAAGATGTACATCGGCGCAACGGGTTTCGCCAACGAGGACCGGACGCTGCCCGCGTTGCTCGATGAATATCTCGGCGCCAAGATGAGCATCGTGCCTGGCTACACGGGGCGCGGCGAAGTGTATCTGGCGATGCAGCGCGGCGAAGTCGATGGCTGGGCATCGACCATCGACGGGCTGCAACAGGGTGAGCCCGTGCGGATGCTCGCCAACGGCAAGATGAAGGTGCTGCTGCATCTGGGCTGGAAAAGTCCGGCTCCTTTCCAGGATGTGCCGAACCTGAGCGCCTACATCACCAGTCCCGACGTCAAAGAACTGTTCAACCTGTTCCTGCTGCCGTTCCAGGCGGGCCGGCCGATCGCCGTGCCGAAAGACGTGCCGCAGGATCGTCTCGATGCGTTGCGCACTGCCTTCGCAAAGACGATCGCAGACCCCGAGTTCATCGCGGCAATGACACATTCGGGCTTTCCGATCGATCCGATCGACGGAAGCGCGGTGGAAAAGATCGTCAGCAGGTTGTATGCGACACCCGAACCGCAGCTCGAGAGCGCGCGCAAGCTCATCTTTAGTTCCCGTTGACCGCAGCAGAGGCAGTGCGGCTCAGTTCGCTCGCACGCCCGGCTCGATCTGAAGCAGCGCATGTCATGAACCTCATGTGGGTGAATGACGGCACATCACCACGAGGTTAATTCACATGACGCCCGACATTATCGACATTCACCCGCACATCATCTCGGCGGATACGGATCGCTACCCGATCGCGCCTCAACATGGACATCGTTCGAAGTGGTCCGCTACGCGTCCCGTCACATTCGAGCAGATGATCGCAGAGATGGATGAAGCGGGTGTGGCGAAAGCGGCGATCGTGCATTCGTCGACGACTTACGGTCACAACAACGCATACGTGGCGGACAGCGTGGCGCAGTATCCGAAGCGCTTCACGGGTGTCTATTCATTCGACCTGCTTGCGCCCGATGCATTGAAGACCTTCGACTACTGGCTTGCCAACGGCATGGGCGGAATCCGGCTTTTCACGGGCGGCGCGACCCATCAGGGCGATGCAAGCTGGCTGATCGATCCCGCCACGTTCCCGATCTGGGAGCGTTGCGCCGACATCGGCATGACGATGGCCGTTCAGACGACACCCGACGGCTTATCGATGGTCGCTGAACTGGCTGAACGTTTCCCCACGGTGAAGATCGCGCTCGATCACTGCGGTAGGCCCGATATCGAAGATGGGCCGCCCTATGCAGGTTGCGCGGCGCTGTTCGATCTGGCGAAGTACGACAACGTGTACATGAAGATCACGCCGCGAACCTTCGATCTCGCGCAAGCCGCAAAGGGCGGGGCGGAGGCGTTTTTCCCGCAACTGGTCAAGGTGTTCGGCGCCGACCACCTGGCATTCGGATCGAACTACCCGGCGTCCGCAGGGCCGTTGAGGAATCTGATCGATCAGGGACACGCGTGTTTCGCAAGTCTCAGCGATGACGAGCGCGCATGGGTCTGGGGCCGCACGGCCAAAGTGCTTTATCCGACGCTGGCCGACTGAAGGTCGCCTTCGCAGGCACACAGGATGAGCCAACCGGGCTTGCCATTTCATCAGGATGACGTATGGAATTTTTCAACGATCCGACGCTGTTGGCCGCAGGCCATGCGCTGTCGACGCTCCTGCAATTCAACCGTCTGATCTTCCTTGTGTTCGGCGTCGTGGTTGGACTCGCGATCGGGCTCCTGCCGGGGATCGGTGGGCTGACAGGCTTTGCACTGCTGGTGCCGTTCACTTACACGATGGACCCGTATGCGGCCTTCGCCATGCTGCTCGGCATGGCGTCCGTCATCACCACTTCGGACGTGATTCCCGCCGTGCTGTTCGGCGTGCCGGGACATGCGGCTTCGCAGGCGACCGTACTCGACGGCTTGCCCATGACGAAGCGCGGTGAAGCGTCGCGCGCATTGAGCGCGTGCTATATGTCGTCGTTGTTCGGCGGTCTGATCGGCGCTGTCATTCTTGCGTTTTCGCTGCCGCTGGTGCGGCCGTTCGTTCTTTCGGTTGGCACGCCCGAAATGCTCGGGCTCACGATATTCGGTGTTTCGATGGTATCGGCACTGTCGGGCAACGCGCCGCTGCGAGGCGTGGTCGCAGCCTGTTTCGGCATCCTGGTCGGTATGGTGGGCACCAACGTCGCAACAGGGCAAATGCGCTGGACAGGGGACATTCTTTATCTCCAGGACGGTATTCCGCTGGTACCGATCATCCTTGGAATCTTCGCGCTGCCCGAGTTGTGCGAGCTCGCCATCCGGCGCACGGCCATCGCCGAGAATGTGCAGTTCAGTTCGCGCGAGGGGATGCGGCAGGGCGTCGTCGACAGTCTGCGCAACTGGTTTCTGATTCTTCGCTGCGGCGGCCTTGGCGCGATCCTCGGGGCGGTGCCGGGCATCACGGGTGCGGTGACGGACTGGATCGCCTATGGTCACGCTCTGCAGACCTCGAAAGGCGCGAAGCAAACCTTCACCAGGGGCGATGTGCGCGGCGTGATCGCGCCTGAAGCAGCCAATAACGCGCGGGAAGGTGGCAGTCTCGTGCCGATGCTGTCGTTCGGCGTACCCGGCGGCGCGGCGCAGGCTATCCTGCTCGGGGCGATGATGGTGCATGGATTTATCCCCGGCCCCGACATGCTGACCAAGCACCTCGACTTCACGTATTCGATGGTCTGGTCCATCGCGCTGGCCAATATCTTCGGCGCGGGTTTGTGCTTTCTGCTCAGTGGCCAGTTCGCCAAAATTTCGACGCTGCGCTACACGCTGATCCTGCCCGTCATCATGCCGATTATCTACGTCGGGGCTTTCCAGGGTTCGCGTAGCTGGGGAGACCTGTTCGTGCTGCTGATTGCAGGCGTGATCGGCTGGACCATGAAGCGTCTGAGATGGGCACGGCCGCCGCTGATCCTCGGCCTCGTGCTTGGTGTGCTGATGGAGCGTTACATGTCGATCTCCTTCGTGCGCTACGGCACGGATTGGGTGACGCGCCCGGTCGTCATGGTGCTGCTCATCCTCGCAGCGCTGGTTTTTTTCAAGCCGATGTTCACCGCGCTGCGCGTGGGCGGGTTCGCGCGGATGCGCCCGAGCGGGACGATCACGTTCAAGCGCGAAGACCTGGTCTATGTGTTCTTTATCGGCGTCGGGATCTACATGCTGGTGACGGCGCAGAGCTGGCTGTTGATGGCGAGAATCGGGCCGACGGTCATCGCGAGCATTCTCGTCATCGCCGGAACGCTCAGCCTGGCGTACAAGGTCCTGGTCATTCCTGCTCATGCAGGCGCGGCGCACGCCGGCGGCGGCATTCACATGGATGTGTCGAGCGATCATGAAGAGAAGCTGTCGAACACGGTGACGCTGTTGCGGGCAGCGAGGTTTCTCGGCTGGTTCATCGCCTTCCTCGTCTGCATGTCCCTGATCGGCATGATCCCGACGGTGCCGATCATCATCGTGGCGTTCATGCGTATCGAGGGACGCGAGTCCTGGCGGTTGAGTCTGATTCTCGCCGCCTGTGTGACGGCGCTCATCTATGGCGTGTTCGACCAGATCATTCATATCCCCTGGCCGAGCAGTCTCCTTTAACGCGCTCATCATGGCGATGCGTCGTCGACGGCACGACGCGAATTCGACGCTCAGCATCGTTTGAATGGAAGAACCCCGGAAGGAAACAGGAATGACGGACAACCGACTCGAACGTATCGACCCGGACAAGGCCACCGGCGAACAGAAGAAAGTGATTTCGCGGCTGGGCGAGGGGCGAGGACGCATCCCCACACCGTTCAACATCTGGCTGCACAACCCGAATCTGGCGGAAGGAATGGAGATCATCGGCACGCATGTCGATCACTCGCCCGTGCTCTCCGAGGCGGAGAGCGAAGTCGCGATTCTGTCGACGGCCGTTTTCTGGAATGCGGCGTATGTCATCGCCAATCACAAACGGCATGCGTTGAAGTCGGGCGTGCCGGAAGCCGTGGTCGCTGCAATCCTCGAAAAGCGGCGACCCGAAGCTGGCAGTGACCGATTCGGCCTGATTTGCGATGCAGTCTGCGACATTCTTGCGGGCGGGGCGATCGACGATACGCGTTTTGCTCGCTATGACGCAGCGCTGGGCCGTGCGGTCATTGCCGAGCTGCTGATCACGGTCGGCTACTTCACGTCGATTTCCCTCGGCATGACGCTGCACGCGCTTCGGCCCAAGGACTGACCCGAACAGACCCGGCGGCGGGTGTGATCGACAGTGTGCCGTCGCACGTGACGTTGCTTAACCAGAAGGTGAAACCGCAGAGGTACACGACGTGTCAGCTCTCGACTGGTACCTGCAGATCAACCTGAAGGCGCGGCACCTGCGCCTGCTCGTGACGATCGACACATACCGCAACCTCACGCAGGTGGCCGACGTCACGCATGTGACGGTGCCCGCCGTCTCGAAGTCACTGGCCGAACTCGAACGGGGACTCGGACTCTCGCTGTTTTCGCGCACGGCGCAGGGTCTCGTGCCCACGCCGTACGGCGATTGCCTGATTCGCCACGCGCGGGAGATGCTGACCATCCTGCATCAGGCGCGCGACGAACTGAAGGCACTGAGTTCGGGGACCGAAGGCAAGGTTCACATCGGTATGTTGCCCGCCTCGGCTTCCGTGCTGCTGCCGCAGGCTTTGAGCATCCTGAAGCAGCGCTCGCCCGGAACCAACGTGATGGTCACGGAAGGTACGACGGCGCTGCTGCTGCCTGAACTCTGGCAGGGCCATCTCGATCTGGTGGTGGGCCGTTTGCCGCCGCCGGATACGCTCGGCAGCTTCCAGGAGAAGGAGCTTTTAGAAGAGCCCGTGACGCTGATGACGGGCCGTCATCATCCGCTGGCGCGCAGGAAAACGCTGGCATGGTCGGATCTGCGACCCTTCCCATGGATACTGCCGCCCGTCGGTTCGATACTGCGTGACCCGCTGGAGCGCGCGCTCGAAGCGCACGACGTGCCGTTGACCAGCAACTACATCGAAACCCTCTCGATTCACGTTGCGCGCGCGCATCTGCAAATCTCGGACTTCATCGCTGTGATGGCCGGGACGCCTACTGGCGACACCGCTCAGCCGCTTCATACGCTTCCGTTGAGCCTGCCCCGGCTGTTGCGCCCGGCCGGCGTGCTGTGGAATCGCAATCGCGGCTTGACGCCCAGCGCGCAACTGATGGTCGCGTGTCTGGAGGAGGCCGCGCAACGCCTGCAGGCGGGACTCGGCAATGCCCCGCGTGCAGCGTCGTCATCCGTCAAAGGGAACCGGCTCCACGCGTCTCCCGAGGCGACTTGAGCGTACGTCCGTCGTCGTAATCCTCAATATGCGCAGCCCGCCGCACATGGCGGGTTTGTCAGCTTGCTGCCAGCTTTTTGACAGTTCGGCCGCTCTACACTTCGTCGTGGTGTACCCGTTTTTCACAAGAGCGGAGACCGTGATGAAGAAGATCATTCTTGCGTGTTTGACTCTTCCCGTGTTGCTGGCGGCGTGCGCTGCACCACCCGCTGACAATGTATCGAGCGCCCATATCACGCCCCGTCAGTGTCAGGATCTCGCGGCGCTCAGACAGGGTGCTGAACCCACGCATCAGCGCCTGGGCAGCGAGGCGGACGTGCTGCTGACGGCGGGATACAACTCGGTGACCGATGCGGACATCTATCCTGGTGCCTTGCATCATGCCCAGCGACGCGTCAACTACTGGTACGCGAAAGACTGCCAGAACATAAAACCGGGTTGATGCTGCCGGTGCGCGCACCCTGTGCATTCACAACGCTGCATGTGACAGCGAATGCGATGCTTTGCGGTTAGCTATTGAGTCAACATAACCGGAGACTCAACCTTGTCCGCGAAGGCGTTGCTGCGCCCTTGCAAGGCTCCCTGCAAGCATTGTTTTTTGCACCGCACGAACGGACGGCGCGCGTCCTTTCGAAGCGCTCCCATCGATATTGCCATCAAGCCGATTGACCCGACGAATCCGTCGCAATAGCGTCGACATCCATTTCTCATACGCATCCACGAGCTACGCGCAGCGGCGCCCGACACGCCCTGCGCCGAGCTGGAACGGCAACTGCGTCATGCATGCCATGGCGAGGCGCTGACGCCGGCACGCGTTCGCACAACGCTCCGAGGCTTTACCGAATGGTTAAGGCCCGCGCAGGTTAATTCAATAGACGGAAAACCAGCGCGGAAAGATCATTCAGTCAACGAGATCACCTGAACAGCCGTACAACTTGCCAGCAATTGGCGAGCGATAAGAGGCAGGTTGATCCGATTGTCCAAGTCAAAGGAGACTAAGTTGACCAAGAAAGTCCACCTCAAGCTCGCTATCGCCGAGCATCCGCATACTGCTGCCATCCGTGACGGTTCCATCCCTATCGAAGGCGTGGATGCCGAGTTCATCACGGTTCACCCGCAAATCGGCGCGTTCCGCCGGATGGTGCGCGATGTCGAGTTCGACGTGTGCGAACTGGCGCCGACGACGTACATCATCGCGCGTGCATATGGCGCGCCGTTCGTCGCGCTGCCCATCTTCGTCGTGCGCCGCTTCCACCATGCAGGCCTACTGGTGCGTCCGGACGCCGGGATCAAGTCGCCCAAGGACCTCGAAGGCAAGAAAGTCGGCGTGCGCGCCTATTCGGTGACGACGGGCGCATGGACGCGTCAGGTACTGATGGACGAGTTCGGCCTCGATGCATCGAAGGTGACCTGGGTTGTCGATGACGAAGAGCACGTCACGCAACTGAAGCTGCCGCCGAACGTGATTCACGCGCCCGCTGGCAGCTCGCTGGCGGAGATGATGGAGAAGGGCGAACTGGTGGCAGGCATGCACGGCAACGCGGGCATTGGCCGCACAGGCGCGCCGACGGGCGGCTGGAAGGAAGTCGAAGCCGACTACCCCGACCTGTTCCCGAATGCGGCCGAACTGGAAGCCGAGTACTACACGCGCACCGGGGTTTATCCGATGCACGGCACGATCGTCGTGAAGGACTCGGTGCTCGCCGAGCATCCGTGGGTCGCCAAATCGATCTACGACGCATTCGATCGGGCGAAGAAGGAATGGCTGACGCGTCTCGATGCGGGCGAACTGACCGACAAGAAGAACAGGAAGTATGTGGAGCTGCAAAAGATCGTCGGGCACGATCCGCTGCCGTACGGCATCGAGGAAAACCGCAAGACCATCGAGGCGCTCGAAGCGACTGCGTTCAAGCAGGGCCTGACGCCGCGCCGCATGTCGATGAGCGAGCTGTTCGTCGATCCCCGCGTTTGAACTCCGGACGGAAGAAAAAATGATCATCGATTGTCACGGTCACTTCACGACCGTCCCCGCTTCCTTCCGCGACTGGCGCGCCAGGCAGATCGAGTCCGCCAACGACCCGGCCAATGCGCCGCCGCTCTCCGGCGCGCACGTCAGCGACGACGAGATCCGCGAAGGTGTCGGCAACGGCCAGCTGCGCCTGCAGAAGGAACGCGGCGGCGACCTCACGCTGTTCTCGCCGATCGCAGGCCTGATGAGCCACCACCTCGGCAACGAACGCACGAGCCTCGAATGGGCCGAAGTATCGAACAACCTCGTGCGACGTGTCTGCGATCTGTACCCGGACAACTTCGTCCCCGTTTGCCAGTTGCCGCAGTCGCCGCTGGCGCCGCCGAAGAATTCCGTTGCCGAACTGCGCCGCTGCATCGAAGAGATGGGCTTCGTGGGCTGCAATCTGAATCCCGACCCGAGCGGCGGCTACTGGACGGGTAAGCCGATGACGGACCGCGAGTGGTATCCGCTCTACGAGGCGCTGTGCGATCTCGACGTGCCCGCCATGATTCACGTCGCGGCCTCATGCAATCCGTGCCATCACGGCACCGGCGCGCACTACCTGAACGCCGATACCTCGGTCTTCATGCAACTGCTGCAGGGCGACGTGTTCAAGGATTTCCCGACGCTGCGTCTCGTGATTCCGCACGGCGGCGGCGCGGTGCCGTACCACTGGGGACGCTACCGGGGCATGTCGCTGGAGATCGCGAAGCGGCCGCTCGAAGGGCTTCTGAACAACGTCTTCTTCGACACGTGTGTCTATCACCATCCCGGCGTCGAACTGCTGACCAAGGTCGTGCCGACGAGCAACGTGCTGTTCGGCTCCGAAATGATCGGCGCCGTGCGCGGCCGCGATCCGAACACGGGCGAATACTTCGACGACACCAGGCGCTACGTCGACGCGTGCACGGCACTGAGCGACACCGACCGTCACGCGATCTTCGAAGGCAATGTACGCCGCGTCTATCCGCGCCTGGACGCACACCTCAAGGCCAAAGGACTGTAACGAAGCCGATAGCTGGACGGACATCATGAACTTCATCGACATTCATCCTCACATCATCTCGGACGATGAGAAGCGTTACCCTCCCGCGCCGCTGTTCGGCAAGCGTTCGGACTGGTCGCAGGAGCGGCCCAACACCGTCGAGGCGCTGATCGCGGCCATGGACGAGGCAGGGGTCGCGAAGGCCGCCGTCGTGCATTCGTCGACCACGTACGGCTTCGACAACAGCTATGTCGTCGACGGCTGCAACCAGTACAAGGACCGGCTCGCGGCCGTAGGCTCCGTGGACATGCTGGCCGACGACGTGCCGGCAGTGATCAAAGGCTGGGCCGACAAGGGACTCGCCGGTTTGCGCATCTTCACGGGCGGCTCGACCAAAGACTTCGACCCGAGCGAACTCGATAACCCGAAGTCGTTCAAGGCATGGGAGATGCTGGCCGAACTGAAGCTGCCGATGTGCATCCAGACCGGGCCGATCGGCCTGCCGCAAGTGCGCATGCTGGCTGAACAGTTTCCGGCGGTGAACATCATCCTCGATCACCTTGGCCGCCCTGACGTGCTCGACGGTCCGCCGTATGCGAACGCCGCCAGCCTGTTCGCGCTCGCCGATCTGCCCAACATCTACCTCAAGCTCACGCCGCGCATTTTCGGCGATGTGAAGAAAGAGAAGGCCAGCGCAGAGACCTTCTTTCCGCGTGTGGTCGAAGCCTTCGGCGCGCAGCGCCTCGCGTGGGGCTCGAACTTTCCGACTTCGCCCGGCACGCTCAAGGAGATCCTGGCGACGGCTGAAGCAGGATTGGCCAGCCTCGGCGAAGAAGAGCGTACCTGGATATTCGGCAAGACCGCGCAGAAGCTGTATCCGGTTCTGAGCTGAGCCTAGACAACATGCCAACCGCGCGAGCGGCCGACTGAAGCGGCGCCGTGCAGCGAGAAAGAGAGATCCACATGTCCAACATTCGCCTCAACAGCATCATCCGTGCGTTCGAATCGGGCAAGGCTGCGCACGCTGCGTTCGCCAAGCTCGACAAGCAGACGGCCATCGAAATGAGCGATTCGCCCTATGACGGCATCGTCTTCGAGATGGAGCACAACCCGTACGATGTGAGCGCGCTCGGCGACGCATTGCAGTACATGCTCAGCCGCAAGCAGATCGTCGAGACGGCGTCGGTGGCGACCAAGGTGACGCCGATTGCTCGCATCCCCGCCAACGGCATCGAGATGAACCAGAGCTTTGCGAAGCAGGTGCTCGATCGCGGCGCTTACGGCGTGATCTGGCCACACGTGGCGACCGTCGAGCAGGCGTACAACGCGGTCGCATCGTGTCGCTACGCGCGGCCGAAGAGCGCGCCGCTGTACGAGCCGAAGGGCGTGCGCGGCGACGGTCCGGCCAATGCGGCGCGCTACTGGGGTCTGTCGATGCAGGAGTACTACGACAAGGCTGACGTATGGCCGCTCGCGCCGCAGGGCGAAATTCTCGTCGGCCTGATGTGCGAGAGCACACAGGCGATCGAAAACCTCGACGACATCCTCGCCAACGTACCCGGCATCGGCTTCATCCTGATCGGCGAGGGCGACCTCAGCCAGGAACTGGGCTTCCCGCGCCAGTACGAACACCCCGAAGTCGTCGATGCGATGCGCCAGATCGTCGAGACCTGCAAGAAGCACGATGTCGTCGTCGGTCATCCGCACGTGACGGCGAAGAACCATCGACGTCTGATGGAAGAGGGCTACCGCTACCTGATGTCGGCGCCGCAGCGGACTTACGGCGTGGTCGGTCTCGCGCGCGATATGGCTGGCTACTGATGAACGGCGCCGAGACCCTCGTCGCGACTCTGGTCGACCAGGGCGTCGACATCTGCTTCGCCAACCCGGGCACGTCGGAAATGCATTTCCTGGCCGCGCTGGGCAACAACCCGAAGATGCGCAGCGTGCTGTGCCTGTTCGAGGGCGTGGCAACGGGCGCCGCCGACGGCTGGTACCGGATGAAGGACAAGCCTGCCTCGACGCTGCTGCACCTGGGGCCAGGCCTCGCCAACGGTCTCGCGAACATCCATAACGCGAAGCGCGCGTCTTCCGGCATGGTCAATGTAATCGGCGAGCATTCGGTGTCGCATCTCAAGTATGACCCGCCGCTGACCTCGGATATCGAAGGACTCGCGCGGCCGCTGAGCCACTGGGTGCGCCGCGCCGAATCGGCGGACACCATCGGCTGGGATGCTGCGCAGGCGGCGGCCAAAGCCAGCGGGCATCCGGGGCAGATCGCCACGCTGATTCTGCCCGGCGACACGTCGTGGCAGCAGGCAGATGCGGCGCCCATGCTGCCGCCGCCTGTCGCCGCACATCGCAAGGCGCCGGGCGCCGCGCGCATCGAGCATATCGCGCGCGTACTACGCTCGGGCGAGCCGACGCTGATCATCCTGGCCAACAAGGCAACGCGTGGCGCAGCGCTGGAGAAGGCCGGCCGCGTGGCCGCGGCCACGAGCGCGAAGCTGGGCTCGCAGTTCTTCACCGCGCGCATCGAGCGCGGCGCAGGCCGTGTGCCGATTGCGCGCATTCCGTATGCGGTCGCGCAGGCCACGGCGTTTCTAAAGGACTACAGGCACGTCATCACGGTCGAGACGAAAGAGCCCGTCGCGTTTTTCGCTTACCCGGACAAGCCCAGCCTGCTGAAGGCCGAGGGCACGCTGGTGCATGCGCTCGTCGAGGAAGACGAGGACAGTGAACTCGCGTTCGACATGCTGCTGCAGGCGCTCGACGCTACGGGCACGACGCCGCTCGTGCAGCCGCGCATCGAGACGCCCGTGCCGAAGGGCGCGCTCAACCCGGCGAGCATCGCTCAGGCGTTGGCTGCGGCCTTGCCCGAGCACTGCATCGTCGTCGATGAATCGCTGACGACGGGCCGCGAGTCGATGAGCCTGACGATGGGCGCGCTGCCGCACGATCTCATCAACAACATGGGCGGCTCGATCGGTTACGCCACGCCAGTGGCAACGGGCGCGGCGCTCGCATGCCCCGACCGGCGCGTGTTCTGCATGGTCGGCGACGGCAGTGCGATGTACACGATCCAGTCGCTATGGACGCAGGCGCGTGAAAACCTGAACGTCACGACGATCATCTTCGCCAATAACAGCTACGCGATTCTCAAGGCCGAGTACGCAAACATGGGAGCGGGCGAGCCGGGCGAACGCGCGCTGTCGATGATCGACATCGACAAGCCACGCATCGACTGGCTGGCGATGGCGAAGAGCATGGGCGTGCCGGGCATTGCCGTCGAGACGGCGGAGAGCTTCCACAAGGCAATGGTCGATTCGACGCGCGAGCCGGGCCCCTGCCTCATCGAGGTCCGGCTGTAATTCGATTCTCAAGACACAAGAATACGGAGAGACATCCATGACAACGACGCTGACCAGCGTGCCGACGCTGCGTACCAATCTGGCCGACTATGCGGTCACCAAAGCGATGCGGGACGGACGCGTAAAGTCGGATCTCGTGACGCTGGACTTCTGCGGGCCGACGCCGGCGCACAACGGTTTCAAGGCCATGGTGCGCGAGAGCAGATTCGACGCCGGCGAACTTGCGATCGTGACGTTCCTGCAGGCCAGGGCGTACGGCAAGCCATACGTCCTGCTGCCGACGCCGATCTCGGGGCGCTTTCAGCACCACTGCGCGGGTTACAACATCGACTTCGGGCACCTCGATCCGAAAGACATCGAAGGCAAGAAAGTCGGTGTGCGCACCTACACGCAAACGACGGCACTGTGGATTCGCGGCATTCTGCGCCACGAATATGGCGTCGACCTCGACAAGGTCACGTGGATGACATTGGGCGACGGACACCTTGCCGAGTACAGTGATCCGCAAAACTGCCAGCGTCTGCCGGCCGGATCGTCGATTCCGGACATGATGCTCAAAGGCGAACTGGCTGCGGCGCTCCTCGGCGAAGACATGCCGAAAGACGAGCGCGTGCGCACGCTGGTCCCTGATGCGCACGCTGCTGCGAAAGACTGGTTCGCGCGCTCGGGCGTCGTGCCGATTAACCACATGTTCGTGGTGCATGAGAATCTGTCGAAGGAACGGCCGGATGTCGTGCGTGAGCTGTATCGGATGATCGTCGAAAGCCGCTCGCTTGCCGACGGTGTGCCCGCCATCTTCCCGCCTATCGGGGTTGAAGCGAACCGCAAGGGGCTGCAACTGGCAGTCGACTGGGCGCTCGATCAGAAGATCATTCCGCGGCGCCTGTCAGTCGACGAGTTGTTCGACGAGGTGACGGGCAGCCTCGGCTGAGCGACGAAAGATCGCATCGGGTAAAACAGACAGATCATCGGAGACGAACACGTGGAGATCGCTCGATGCAAAGAGGTGCGGCGGGAGAATCGCTGGGGCATTCTCGCGCTGCTCGCGCTCGGACTGATGATCTCCTTCGTGGACCGGACGAGCATGTCGGCTGCGCTCGCGGATCATCATTTCGTGCGTGAGTTCGCGCTGACGAACGTCGAGCGCGGCTGGCTCGGCTCCGCGATGTTCTGGTCCTACGGCTTGCTGCAAATGCCGATGGGCTGGCTGGTCGACCGCTATGGCGTGAAGTGGCCTTATTCGATCTGCTTTCTGCTGTGGTGTCTGGCGGCAGCAGCAACGGGTGCCGTGACGACACTGTCCGCGCTGATACTCGTGCGCTTGCTGATCGGCATTGCCGAGTCCGTCGTGGTGCCTGCCACTTATCGGTATCTCGCCAACAACTTCGATGAAACCCAGAAGGGCACCGCGCTCGGGATCTATTCGATCGGCGGCAAGATGGGGCCGGCGCTCGGTGCGCCGATCGCGGCGTGGCTGATCGCCATCAGTTCGTGGAAGGCGATGTTCGTCGTCACGGGTCTGGTGGGACTGGTCTGGCTTGTGCCGTGGCATCTGATGCTCAACAACGATTTCCCCTCCAGGGCCGAGCTTGCAGTGGCGAAGCGCCGCGCGGCCTCGGTACCGCTTGGCAATCTACTGGCGAGCCCCGTAGTGTGGGGCGGCTTGATCACCAACTTCTGCTACAGCTATTTTGCGTTCTACTGCATGACGTGGATGCCGGCGTATCTGGTCGAGCAGCGCGGGCTTTCATTGAGTGAGTCGGGCCTTTATACATTCTTCAGCTTCGCTGGCATCGCGGTGGTGGCCGCATTCGCCGGATGGGCGGCAGACCGGCTGATCGTGCGCGGACACGATGCTGTGGCGGTACGCAAAGCGTTCATCGTGACGGGGTTTATCGGCGGCACGACGGTTTTGCCTGGCGCTTATACAGACTCGCCGCAAATGGCATTGTTCTGGAATGTCGTGTCGCTTTCCCTTTTGGGTCTCGTCACTGCGAACAATCTTGCGCTCGTCAAGCTCACGCTGATTCCGAAGCAGGCAGTGGGTTTGAACACGGGCTTGCAGCAAGTGGCGACCAGTCTCGCGGGCGGTGTTTCGGCCAGTCTGTCGGGCTGGCTGTTGCATGTAGGACACAGCTACACGCTGCCGATGCTCGCCATTTTCGGTTTCCTGTTGCTCGGGGCCACCAGTACCGTGGTGTTGCTGCGGCGGAAGTGGGCGCCGAAGGTCAATTCGAGCGTATACGATGACTCGCAGACAGCTAACGTGGCGGCGCGGACCTTGCCGGATGCGAGCCTGTTAAAGCCGGATACCCGTCGATTTCACACCGATTCCTGAACGACGACTGCCAACGTGTCTGCATGCCTGTTTTAACCTGACGGTTAAGACATTCGCGTTTTTATTCAATGGACGGCACGGGTACGCGTGACGATGATGACGGCGTCGCCCAACGGCGCTTGCGCCGCTGTTTCAGACAACACGCACCGAACCAGCCTTCTGCGGTAGCTGCCTTATGCCAACAAGAATCTCCGATAGTTACTCGCACGTCGACAACGCGCAAGGCAGCCCTCTCTCATGACGCGGATCAACGATACGTCGTCGCCGGCGATCGCGGCGCGCGCTGGCATGGCGCCCTTGATGCAGCATTCATCGTTGACGCGGTTCCTGATAGCGCGCGTCGGTTCTATCACCGCGCAGCAAATGCTGATGCTGGCGATCAGCTGGCATATGTACGATCTGACGTCGAGCGCGTGGTATCTCGGTCTCGTCGGACTCTTCCAGTTCATGCCCGGGCTTGCCACGACGTTCGTTGCCGGTCATTGCGCCGATCGCATGCATCGCGGCAAGATCGTCGCGGCGTGTCTCGCGGCCCAGGCCGTCACGGCCGCGCTGCTTGCCATCTCCACCATGACGCACGTCGTGACGCGCGACCTGCTGCTCGGGCTCTCGCTCGTACTCGGTGCGATCCGGCCGTTTCAGATGTCGGGTCAGCAGGCGCTGCTGCCGATGCTCGTTCCGCAACCCTTGCTGGCGCGCGCGATGGCGCTCAGCACGGTGGTGCAGCAGGTGTGCATCATCGCCGGGCCGGCGTTGGGCGGCCTGCTGTTCGCGACGGGCGTCAATGCGCTCTACCTCACTTGCGCCGCAGTGTTTTGCGTCAGCGCCGTGATGTATGCGCTGATTCGCTACGACTACGTTGCGCCGCCACGCGAACCTGTTACGGCGGCGACCGTCCTCGCCGGCTTGCGCTTCGTGTGGAGCAACCCGCTGTTGCTCGGCGGCATCTCGCTCGACCTGTTCGCCGTTCTGTTTGGTGGCGCGACCGCGCTACTGCCTGTGTACGCGAGGGAAATACTGCACGTCGGGCCGCAAGGTCTGGGCTTGTTGCGCTCCGCGCCCGCGGTGGGCGCATTGTGTGTTGGCCTCGTGTTGTCACGGCGTGCCATTCGTAACAGCGTCGGCAAGAAATTGCTCATTGCTGTTGCCGTGTATGGCGTTTCGATTGTCGCGTTCGGAGTGTCCCGCTCGTTTCCGCTGTCACTACTGTTGCTGGCGATTTCGGGCGGCGCCGACACGATCAGCGTGATCGTGCGCCAGACGCTGGTCCAGCTGGAAACGCCAGATCGCATGCGCGGACGCGTCGCTGCCGTGAATACGCTTTTTATCGGCGCGAGCAACCAGCTGGGCGAATTCGAATCAGGGTTGGCCGCGACGGTGTTTGGCGTCATCGGCTCAGTTGTGCTCGGCGGATGTGCGACGGTTCTCGTCAGCGTCGCATGGAGTCGGCTGTTCAAGCCGCTAGCCAGACGCGATACCTTGCACTGATCGAAGCGCGTTAACCTCCCGGTTAAGGCATCGGACTTTAACTTCAATAGACGGCAAGCGTGCAGCGCACGATGATCACCATACGGTCTCTGCTTCCCGAATGAAGAGAGACAGGTTGGGTCATTTGCTGCTGCGGCTTGCCCGGTTTTCCTGCATCGCCGCTCAGCACGGAGAAACGTATGAGCGGGCAGTGCAAGTCACTTCGTGTCCTCGTCAAGGACTGGTTCGGCAACGGCGGGCGTTTCAAAGTGACCCGGGCCGATCGCTCGAAGACGATGTCATGCCGGGTCGTCAAAGTCGAAGTCGCGCATTCGTCCGGCACGTACGCACTTGTTTTCTTTCGACACAACGACGGCTCATGGTGTGTCTATCCGCCTCCCATCGTTCATCCAGCGATGAATTGGGCTTGAACTGCGCCAGACCCGACGCGCATCCGGCAAGAGAGCCTGAGGCCAGTCGGGAACATTCGTCATGTCGATCCACGACGAAGAACAACCCCATTGAATTCACGTTCAGGAGATCAGCACGCGTGCTCGATTCGCCTGAGTTGAAGGCCGAGATGTTCGGTCAGTCGTCCATCGTGGTTCGCGCCCGTTTAAGCGGCGGATTGCATTGCGTAACTATCCGTACTCCTAATAACAACGAAATCAAAGATAGGTATTTACCCTGATATCGCAACCTGATAATCTGTGGGTACTGGCTGCGCTAGTTTGAGACGCAGCCCCTACCAGGCAGTATTCGGAGAGGCAGGTTGCCATGAAATCGCTGATAAAAGCTGTCGCTGTTTTCTTTGTCGTTGCCACGCCGGCTGCTTCGTTTGCGCAAGCGAATCAATCCCCCGTCACACGGGCCGAAGTTCGCGCCGAACTGATCCAGGCCGAGAAAAGCGGGTACAGCCCGCTTGCGTGGGCGGACTACCCGTATGGCGAAATCCAGGCCGCCGAATTCCGCGCGTCGCGCAAAGCGACTGCCGCTGATACCTCCGGTTATGGCCCGGCATCCAGTGGCACCTCGCAGTCCGGTGACATCGCGCGATGATGTCGAATTTCTCGTTCGAACGGTTCCACGTCGCATCGAACTTGAAAGCATGGTGTGGTCGCAGTTATCCCTGAAACGGACCTGATCCTGCGCGCAGTCTCGACCGCGAGACTGCGTGCAAAACATCCGATGCCTTCCGGGCGATTACGCAGACGAATGACTGCCTGATGACTGTCGTGCCCGTTCACGGACCCATTCCCGAACCCTGTCTACACTTACGATCAGCGCGCCCGTCTCCCCGTGGGAGGGCGCCTGGCGCCGAACACACATCCGCGCCTACGCATGCCGCCGGCCGGTGCTTCTGAAACCGCGATACCTGCCGGCGTCACCACTGCCACGTCGGTCATGACGCAAGTGGTCTGATTCGACGTCTTCGTGAAACTGTCCGCTCACGTCAAGAAGGAAACGATCATGTCGACACAGGCCTATGGCTATGACGTCCTGCACAATCCCCGGCTCAATCACGGTTCCGCTTTCTCGCATGAAGAACGTCAAAAGTACCGCCTCGAAGGTTTGCTACCGCCAGGTGTGAATACGCTGGAACTGCAGATCGCGCGCACGCATGCCGAACTGGCGCAACTCGACAACGATCTGCAGCGCTACCTGTTTCTGTCCGATCTGCAGGCGCGCAACGAAACGCTCTTCTACGCGCTCCTGATGTCCGATCCGGCAACCTACATGCCCATCGTCTACACGCCGACGGTCGGCGAGGCCTGCCAGAAGTTCGATCATGTGTTCAGGGCCACGCGCGGTCTCTATCTCCCGATCGACGCGCGCGGCCGCGTGAAAGAACTGCTGCGTAACTGGCCCGAACAGGACGTACGGTTCATCGTGGTGACGGATGGGGAGCGCATTCTCGGGCTGGGCGATCTCGGTGTCGGCGGCATGGGCATTCCGATCGGCAAGCTCGCGCTGTACACCGCCTGTGCAGGCGTGCCGCCGATGCATTGCCTGCCCGTCACGCTGGACGTCGGCACGAACAATGTCGCTTTGCTGGAAGACCCGCTCTATCTCGGCTTGAAACATGAACGCGTGCGTGGCGACGACTATCACGCCTTCGTCGATGAGTTCGTCGACGCGGTGCAGGAGATCTATCCGAAGTGCTGCATCCAGTGGGAGGACTTCGCCAACTTCAACGCGGTGCCCTTGCTCGCGCGCTTTCGGGACAAGGTGTGCACCTATAACGACGACATCCAGGGCACGGCCGCCGTCGCGCTGGCAGGCGTTTATGCCGCGCTGCGCATCTCGAAGCAGAAGCTGACCGACCAGCGTTTTCTGTTTCTCGGCGGAGGATCGGCGGCGACGGGTATCGCCGAATTGATCAGCGAGGCAATGGTGCTGGAGGGCCTCGACATCGACACGGCGCGCAAGCGCAACAACCTGTTCGACGTCAACGGGCTGATGGTGCAGTCGCGCGCCGACCTCGCCGATTTCCAGAAAATCTTCGCAATCGATCACGCGCCTATCGACGCTTTCGTCGATGCCGTGCGAGCGTTGAAGCCGACGGGCATCATCGGCGTGAGCACCGTGCCCAAGCTCTTCAGCCAGCCGGTGATCGAAGCGATGAGCGAACTCAACGAGCGGCCGATCATCTTTCCCTACTCCAATCCGACCTCGCGCTCCGAATGCACGGCCGAAGAAGCGTACCGATGGTCCAAAGGCCAGGCCATCTTCGCGAGCGGAAGTCCGTTTGGGCCGGTTCAGATCGAGGATCGCCACTTCGTGCCGGGGCAGGGCAACAACGTCTATATTTTCCCCGCGATGGGCATGGCGGTTTTCGCCACGGAGGCCACGCGGGTGACGGAAGAAATGTTCATCGTCGCGGCCAAAGCGGTCGCAGAACAGGTCAGCGACGAGAGCCTCGAAAAAGGCCTGATCTATCCACCGCAAAGCCGCATCTTCGAGGCATCGATGCATGTCGCGGCTGCGGTCGCGGAGTACATTTTTGATCACGGTCTCGCGCGTGTCGAAAGGCCCGACGATCTCGTTGGACACATCAGGTCGGTGGCGTATTCGCCGGAGTATCGGGACATCTGACGCGGCCTGAATGCGGCGTCCGTCGCGGCTTTAAAGCGGACGCCGTTCCTTCACCGGTCGTCGATCTGTTCGAGCACCTTTTGACATGAATCCCGATTGGTATCGCGGTGATGAGGGGTGTATTCTTGTTTGAGGCTTTGCGCCGCCCTTCATTCCGACTTCCTACGTTATGGCTACCGATCCGATGTCCGGCACCCGGCAAGGGATTCTGGACCAGCTTCTCGAACACAAGAACGGTATGACGGTCGACGAGATCATCGCGGCGGTCGGCATTAGCAGGACCGCCGTCAATCAGCATCTGATCGCGCTGGAACGCCGCAATTTCATTCAGAAAGGTTCGCCGCGAAAAACCGGCGGGCGGCCGGTTCAGACCTATATCCTGACTCAGGAAGGGACGAATCAATTCCCGAAACAGTATTCATGGTTTTCGGCGCTGCTGGTGTCCACGCTTCGCAGCGAGCTAGGGCCCGAACGACTCGACCGGTACATGTTCGACCTCGGCATGAAGACGTCGGCAAACCTGATTCCGCGACTGGTGGGGAAGACGCGTTCCGAGCGCATTACAGAGACCGTCGCGATCATGAACGAGGCGGGGTTTCGCGCCTCGGAAATCGATCCCGAAGGCGCGTCGAAGCTGTCGCGGGTGGAGTGCACCAATTGCGTGTATCACGACCTGACGAAGGATTACCCGGAAGTTTGCCGCTTCGATATCGGCTTCCTCTCGGGTCTGATGGGAACCGAGGTCGAGCACCAGACCTGCATGCAACGCGGCAGCGATACCTGCCGGTTTCGCTTCAAGCCATTTGCCTGACGCCTCGTCTCGCTGCAACCAGTCGTCATACTTTTGCCGTTGATCTCCACACCTGCATGATGCGTGCGCGAACAACGAATCATGCGCGCGCATGCCTTCTTTTTGCTGTGCGGACCCTCTCCAGATGCGCTACGCGCAGTCCAACATTTAATTTGTAACAGTCCGGGCTTTCGACACTTTTGACAATAGATGACGTCAAAAGCCCTGCCTATGCTGATGTCACCGACCCACTCCGAGTCGCGCAGCAACCCTTGTTGCCTGCGGTGCTTCAAGGAGGCTTCAGATGACAATTGATTTCACGATGTCGGCACATCAGAAAGCGGTGCAGATGAAGGCACGCAAATTTTCTGAGTCTGTTCTAGCGTCGTTGATTCCCGACGCCGACAGGGAACTCGATCTGATCAGCGCATTTGTGAGGCGCAAGCCCGCGTACATCGAAGCTTATCGTCAGGGTATTGCCACAGCGATGCTGCCTTCGGCATACGGTGGCGCGGGGCTGTCGTGTCTGGACTTCACGATTGCCACCGAGGAAATCTCCGCAATCGATCCCGGATTCGCGTGCACGGTACTGTGTAATGGACTCGGCTTGATGCCGATCGTCTGGTACGGCGATGAAGCGCAAAAGCGTCGATTCGTCGGCGCCGCCACCTCGGATTCCGACGAGCAATATCTCGCCGCGTGGACAGCGGCCGAACCCCCTGGGGCGACGCGCGCTGCAACGAGCTTCGATAATCCGCTGACGGCCGCCACCATCGGACTGACGGCGACGCTTCGCGGCGATCACTATGTCCTGAATGGCCGAAAGAAATGGTCGTCGGCTGCGGGATGGGATGGCCGCGGATCGAACTCACAGATCGTCATTGCGCGCACGGGCGGCGAGGTCGGCTGCATGCGAGGACTTTCGGCCATCGTCGTCGAGCGCGGCACGCACGGGGTGAGCTGCGGTTTCCCGGCAGACAAGCCCTATCGAACCTCGGCGGACGCGCTCATTGAATTCAACAACGCCACCGTACCCGCCGAAAACCTGCTTCGCGGTACAGAAAGCCGGGGCGATCTGGTCATCAACCGGAATTTCGCGTGGTTCGGCCCGGTGGCGGCGATTGCGGCGGCCGGCGTGGCGCGCGCAGCCTATGAAGTCGCCCTGCGATTTTCGAAGCGCTATTCGGGCCGCTCGCTTCCGCCTATCCGCGAGTTCGAGCATGTGGGCTACGTGCTGGGCGAGGTCGCAGCGAAGATCGAATCGGCCCGCTATTTCGCGTGGCGTGCCGCGGACTATCTGGACAAGCACGATCACCACGCAGAAATCTTCGGTGCGATGTGCAAGATCAATGTGACGGAAACCATGTTCGACTGCGTGTTCAAATGCATGCAGATCGTCGGCGTGCACAACGCCGACAACCGGTACAGCTTCAATCGCAATCTCCATGATGCTGCGTTATTGCCGATCTTCGATGGCGGCAACATGGCCATGCAGCGGCGCCGCGTGACGGGTGTCCTCGCGGACGAAAGCTTCAATCCACGCGGTGCCATGGACGACGAATGCATCTATTCCCAGAAGCCAATGGCCGCAACCGGCTAGGTTGCACTTGCAGTTGATGCGCGCGCACGGAAATGATGCGGTTTGGTCTGCAAATCCAGCGCACGATGCTTCGATGAAATGTGGCGGCGCGACGCGCCGATTGGCAACCTGAAAAATTTCGAGTTCCTGCCATGTCGATCGATTTCACTTTGACTGCCGCGCAACAAAAGTTGCAGCGAAATGCCCGCGAATTCTCGGTGGAAATTCTCCAGCCTGTGGTCGCGAAAGCGGACGAAGAGCGTGACCCTCAAAAAGCCTTCATGTTGATGAAGGGCGCTTACCTCGAGTCCTACAAACTTGGCTTTGCGACGGGTTTCCTGCCGCGTGAATACGGCGGCGGAGGCATCAGTAATCTCGACCTGCAGATCGTCGCCGAGGAGATAACGGCCGTCGATCCCGGCTTCGCAACCGTGCTGCTGGTGAACGGACTCGCCCTCATGCCGCTCGTCTGGTTCGGCTCGGAGGCGCAAAAGAAAAAGTGGCTGGTACAGGCAACGAGCGATCCGCGCGGCGAATACCTCGCTGGATGGACCGTGAGCGAACCGGTCGATGAAACCGGGGGGACGGCGAACTTCGATCATCCTGGCGCGCGGCCGGCAGGCATCGGCCTCGTCGCAACGCATGACAGGTCGCGAGGAGAGTATGTCCTGAACGGCAAGAAGTATTGGCCGTGCAACGCAGGAGGATGGGACCTGATGGGCGCGGACGTGAACGTATGTATCGTTCGCACCGATCCTGCAAAGGGCGGGCAAAAAGGACTCAGCGCGATCGTCGTGCCGAGAGGGACGGCAGGTATCAGTTATGGCGAGCCGATCTCCAAGCTGGGTCACCGCCTGTGTCAGAACAATGCGATCACCTTCACGGACTGCCGCGTTCCCGAAGAAAATCTCTTCGCCGTTGGCGATGGAGATCTCGTCATCAGCAAGGCATTCACATGGTCGGGACCGGTTGCCGCTATCGCGGCCGTCGGGGTCGCACGATCGGCGTACGAGTTCGCATTGCAATGGTCGAAGACGCGCAGCGCTGGTGGCGGCATGCCGATGATCCACCATCAGGCGGTGGGCTACATGCTGGCGGATATCGCGATGAAGATCGAAGCCTGTCGTGCGTTCTCGTGGAAATCGGCGCACTACCTGGATCAGTTCGATTCGGATGGACATGCCGTCGGTGCGATGGCGAAGGTCTTTTGCGGCGAGACGCTGTTCACCACGGTCTTTCGGGCCCTTCAGGTAATGGGCGTCAACGCGCTCGACAGGCAGCACCCAATGGAAAAATTCCTGCGTGAAGCCGCTGTCTTTCCTTTGTATGACGCGGGGAATATCGGCATGCAGATGCGCAAGATCTGGGGTGTGATGCTCGATGAAAAGTTTGATCCGCGCGCGATCGCGGACTCGCGTCCCATGCCATTTCAGAAATCGATGGAAAGCGCGGGCGCGCTGGTGCCGCAGCATAGCGACGCGAAGGCTCGATAAGATTCGTGTGCAATCCGGGGATTCGTGCGTCAGACGCTCAGCGTATGACGCACGTCCCGGCTTTTTATGGTTGGTCCCCTCGCGTACTGCAAAAACGGTAAGGATCAGTTGACCTGCAACTGGCCGCCGCGGCCAAGACCGCCTTTGACGTCCTGCGCCTTGTAACTGCGCAGCGCCACGACCATCTTGTTGTACGCGTCGATGAACGCCGCGACGGTGGCCTTGCCTTCGGGCGTCTTCGAAAAGCCGCTCAGGCCGCCGCCCGCCGTACCGCCGAGCCCTGACAACGCCGCGCCATAATTGGTCGCAGTGGAGTTGCCCTCCGCCGCTGAAATCTGCACGGCCGAGCGCACGTCGAACAGCGTGAGCGTCACGACTGACGCCTTCGATTGCATGCCGCCCGCAATCTTCGCGATAGCGGCGTTGCCCACCAGGCCGCCGAGCACGCCGCTGACACCGCCGATCGCCGAGTCGTTGATGACGATCTGCGGCTCCATGTAGTAGTCGGCGGCGACGCGTTGGCCCTTCTGCTGTTTGGAGCCAGCACGGTACTCGCCGGAACTGCGCTGCAACGATGTGATCCGGCTCAGACGCGCATCGGTCTTCTGATTGCCGATCGACGTGATGACGAAGCAATTCGATTGCTGGACGGCGAGCCGCAGCAGCGGTTCGATCGTCGTGACCTGGGTGGCGCTGCCGAATGGGCCGAACCAGTCGGCGTTGCGGCCATCGTCGACTGCGATCGTGCCGAGTGGCGCGGTGCAGCGTTGCAGCGTTTCTTCAGCGCCCGCGCTGACTGCGCCGCCTGCCGCGCCCGACACGCCCGCGCTTTGTCCCCCGGTGGACACCATGCCGCCGCAAGCGCCGAGCGTACCGATCATGATGATCGAGAGCACGCTCTTAACTGCCGGATGTTGGGTAATGAGAGTCATGTTGTAGTGTGCGTAATGGATGGTTCGACATGGGGGTGCGTCGACTTCGACCGTCGACTCAACCCGGATAAAGCCTCGACGACAGCAGGCGGTTCGCTTCCGGCTGCGGGGATCTAAAAGCCTGTTAATAGCCGTACCACGCGCGCTCGCGCCAATAACCGTGATACGCGTAGCCCGCATTCCAGTAGCCGTAGTAAACCGGGCGCCATTCGGTTTGCCACCGGTAATAGTCTTCATCGGATTGCTTTGCGGCTCTTGCTTGCGCGAGCAACGTCTTCGATTCCTGATCGCCGCGGCCCGCCGCCATCAGCAGCCATTTTTCTGCTTCGCGCGGGTCCGCTCCCATCTCTTCCAGACCGAACAGATAGAAACTGCCCAGCGCTTTTTGCGCTTGCAGGTCGCCGCCCTCGGCCGCTTTTCTCATCCACACCAGCGCCTGATAGCTGTCCTGGCGCGTACCGTCGCCGCGAAAATAACGCAGACCAAGGTCGTAGGCGGCGCGTGGGTCGTGTTCGGCCTTCTGCTTCAATGCGTTGATGCGCGCGTCCTGATCGACGTTGCTGGCATTGCTCGAGGTGTCGAATGTCTGCTGGTTCTTCGGTCGATCCGAGCATCCCTGGTCGTCGCAAATGCGCACGACGTTGCTTGAATTCGAAGTGTGGGCGCAGGCTGACAAGGCCAGGATTGCACAGAGTGCGAACTGGCGAGACTTCATTTTTCGAACCCCGATTCTCGTTGGAATGGACGTCGGAATAGCACTGCGCGACACGCGATACAAACGGCGATGCGTGCCCGGAATGCGCAGTTGCAGTGAGAGACGAAGCCCTCGACGTGCGTGCTATTCCTGACCGGTCAGGCAGGAAAAATGTTAGCAGCGTTGTGCGGCGCGTTTTGGCCTGTGCGTCTCGATTACTTGACTGTGCGTCTCAAGCGCCGCTATTTGTCGAGCTTGTCGAGCACTTCCCGCAACGAACCGGGTCGTGACGAGACATGGCGCCGTGTTGGTGCAGGTTGCCGATCGCGCTGCATGCCGAGGTCGCGCGCTTCTGTCGGCGAACAGCCGAACGCCTGGCGGAAGCTGCGGCTAAAGTGCGACTCGCTCTTGAAGCCGTATTGGAACGCGAGCGTGGAAATGCGCTGATCGCGGGCTGTGCCGCTTTCGAGCAGGTCGCGAATCGCAGCGAGGCGCCGCTGCTGGATGTAGAAGGCGACGCCGGATTCGCGCGAAAACAGCCGGTATAGCTGCGCGCGCGAAACGCCCACTTCCTTGCAGATACGCAGGGGATTCAGATCGGGAGAGGTGAGGTTCGCATCGATAAAGCGGCGCACGCGCGTCATCATCGCCCGGTCGATTTCTCCTTCGGCCTGGGCGAGTGCTTCGACAGACGGCGCCAGCGTGGCCGAGATCATGGCCAGCGTGGCCTGCTCGACGTGCGGCATATCCGTCGGCGACAGATTCGGCAGTTGACGGCGCAGCGAATACAGATGATCGGCGAGCAGCGAACTCATCGGCCCATGCAGAATGGTGCCGTGCAGCCTCGCGGACTTGACGCGTTCGGGCAGCAGGTCGCGCGGCACGGTCAGAATGATCGTGTCGCCGGCAACGATCTCCGAGTCGAGTTCGGACGCCAGATCGAGGAGGTAGATTGTCGACGGTTGCGCGTGGATCGGCTGCCGTCCCGCATATCCCGCCAGTGAATGCGTGATGCCAAGGCACAGATAGAAATGATCGAGTCCGTCGCTGCGGAGCATTTTTGTCGACCGTTTGACACCATAGGCTACCGGTTCACCCTGACCCGACCACGTGCCGCATCCCATCAATAGCGAACCGACATAACCGGTTGTCAACCTGTAGTTGAAGCGCGCCGATGCCGATTGATCAATATCGACATCGAATATCGCATTGACTTCGTCTCGCCATACTTCAAATCGTTGATCGCTTGGATAAGTGCCGGTATCGAAATGATATAGATACGGATTCACTAGTTGGCTCCCGCGGCGGCTTGATATACGTGACAGCGCTTTATCTGGCCGCGCTATTCTACGGTGATTTGCCGCTCTGTTCAGGCGGACTGAAATGCTGAATTGAAAT
The DNA here is from genome assembly GCF_013426895.1 of Paraburkholderia largidicola. Taxonomy (NCBI): domain Bacteria; kingdom Pseudomonadati; phylum Pseudomonadota; class Betaproteobacteria; order Burkholderiales; family Burkholderiaceae; genus Paraburkholderia; species Paraburkholderia largidicola. The sequence continues at coordinate 264,866 of NZ_AP023176.1, forward strand.
GTTTAAATCGGCAGCCAATTTCTGTGTGGTGAATTGTTAAATGCGTTAAATGCGTTAAATGGAAACGAATGACAATTGGAAAAATATTCTGATTGAAGTGTGTTAAATCGCAATTCGGAATAATTTCCCCGTGCCGCGACCGGGCCCGGTCTTGCAGATCAGGAGAGGAGCGGTAATCCGCCGTGACAAAAAGCCGCTCAAGTTCCCGATCGACGCGCCGTCATTCGTATCAGGGCCTCACGGTCTTCGCGAGAGCCTTGGCTAATTCCTTTCTGCACGCTTAACGTGACTGCCTGGCAATATGTTCGAAAAAATTACGATCCGTGCCCGCCTTGCGCTGGCGATGAGTTTTCTCGGCGTTCTCCTGATCGCGGGAGGCGCAATGGGTATCGTCGGTGTCAATATGACAAACGGCGATCTTAAGCACCTGTATTCCGATCAGCTTTCATCCTCGCGCAAGCTCAGTGAGGCGAGTGTCGCGCTGGCAAGATCGCGGCTGTGGCTGTTCCGCATTGCGCTCAATCCCGACGTTCCCGACGTCGCGAAGTTCGTGCAGAACGCGCGAGATCAGCTGGACAACTCGCGCAAGGCGTGGGATGCCTATCGCAGCCTGCCTTTCGCAGACGACGCTGAAGCGAATCAGGCCAACGAACTGAACGGCAAGCTCCAGAACCTCGTGACAACCGGCTACGAGCCGATCTTCCAGGCCATCGCGACGCGCGACGGCGCGAGCATCCGGAGCGCCGTGCAGAATTCGTCTTCGGCGCTCTATCAGGATGTGACGGGCGGCATCGACACGCTGCAGAAGAAGCAGGCCTCCGTCGCCGCGACGACCTACGAACGGGCGCAAGCGCGCTTCGACTGGTTCGTGACGATTGCCGTCGCGGGCGTCGCCTTTGCGCTGATTGCTGCCGCGCTTGCATGGCGCTCGTTGCAACGCGCGATCGGCGGGCCGCTGCAGGAAGCGCTCGCGCATTTCAAGGCGATCGCGAGCGGCGACCTGACCGCGCGCGTCGAAGTCCGCTCCCATGACGAAATGGGCCAGTTGATGAGCGGCCTTCAGGCGATGCAAGACAAGCTCGTCGAAATGATCGGCACGGTCAGAGAGAGCGCGAGCGCCATCGACACGGCCGCGCAGGAAATCGCGGCGGGCAACACGGATCTGTCGCAACGCACCGAGGAACAGGCCGCATCGCTCGAAGAGACGGCTTCGAGCATGGAGCAGTTGACGGCCACCGTGCGGCAGAACGCCGACAATGCGAAGCGCGCCACGCAACTCGCGGGCACGGCCTCCGACACCGCGCAGCGCGGCGGCGAGGTGGTCGGCCGCGTGGTCGAGACGATGCAGGGGATTTCATCCAGTTCGTCGCGCATGAACGAGATCATTGGCACGATCGAAAGCATTGCTTTCCAGACCAACATTCTCGCCCTCAACGCGGCCGTCGAGGCGGCGCGCGCAGGCGATCAGGGGCGCGGCTTCGCGGTCGTCGCCTCGGAGGTCCGCACGCTGGCGCAGCGAGTCGCGACGGCCGCGGGCGAGATTCGCGGCCTGATCGGTGAAGCGACGTCGCGCGTCGATACGGGCGCGACGCTCGTGCGGGATGCGGGCGGCACCATCGACGCGATCATCCGCGACGTCGCGCGCGTCAACGACATCCTGCAGGAAATCTCGTCCGCATCCGAGGAACAGAGCACGGGTATCGGCCAGGTCAACACCGCGGTCAACCAGATGGACCAGGTCACGCAGCAGAACGCGGCGCTCGTCGAACAGGCTTCGGCGGCTGCGCAATCGATGGCGCATCAGGCACGCGGACTGAGCGACGCCGTGTCGATCTTCAGGGTCGGTGCAACGGCCTGAGTCCGATCGTCGTGCGGCGATGGACGCCGCCCACGCATCGCGGGACGGGATCTGCTCCCGTCCGTCAACATGGCTCGGCGGGAAGGCCAATTCCCGCACACGCGCTCGCTCGCCGAACCTCCCGCGGCGTCGCCCACGCGACATGTCCGCCTTTCCCGCCACGAGAAGCATAGCTGGTATGCACTGCCTGCAATGAGCAGGCACGACTGCAACCGCATAATCCTTGAACGCCAACTCGCGTGAAGCGTGAATTCCGCACGGCATTCCGCCGCGACCGCGTATCGACGAGCACGACAGCAACAACAACGACAGGCCTTTGCCTGATGGAGATAAGCCGCATGCAACCGTGGTACAGCACCATGGCGCCAGCCCAGCGCCGCACCTTCTGGGCGTGTTTTCTCGGTTGGGTTCTGGACGCGATGGACGTGCAGTTCTTCGCATTCGTGATTCCCACGTTGTTGACGGCCTGGGGCATGACGAAGGCGCAGGCCGGCGTGATCGGCACCTCGGCGCTGGTGTCGTCGGCGATCGGCGGCGTGATTGCGGGCGTGCTGGCCGACCGGATCGGACGCGTGGCCGTGCTCAAGCTGGCCATCTTGTGGTTCTCGCTGTTCACAGGCCTGTCCGCGTTTACCAACGGCTTTCATGAACTGCTGATCACGCGCAGCCTGCAAGGGCTCGGCTTCGGCGGCGAATGGGCGGCGGGCGCGATCCTGATCGGCGAAGTGGTCGACAAGCGCATTCGCGGACGCGCGGTGGGCACGGTGCAAAGCGGTTGGCCCGTGGGCTATGCGCTTGCCGCGCTTGCGTACTGGAGCCTGTTCGGTCTGCTGCCCGAACATATGGCGTGGCGCGTGCTGTTCCTGATCGGCCTGCTGCCGGGGCTGCTCGTATTGTGGATGCGCCGTAACATCGACGAATCGGAAGCCTTCCAGTCCGCTGCGACGTTCCGCAAGAACAGCAACTCGTTCGGCACGTTCGCGCGCATCTTCGCGCCGAACGTGCTGTCGCGCACGCTGCTCGCTTCGCTGATGGCGGCGGGCGCGCTCGGCGGCAACTACACGATCCTCACGTGGCTCGTCACGTATCTGCGCGAGACGCAAAGCCTGACGGTCAATCTCACGACGCTTTATCTCGGCGTCAATATTTTCGGTTCGTTCTGCGGCTACATCGGCATGGCCTACTTGAGCGACGCGATCGGACGACGCTGGACCTTCGCGCTGTCCGCACTCGGCGCGGCGCTCACGGTGCTGGCCTACACGCGGCTGCAACTGCCCATGACGACGCTGCTGATCCTCGGCTTTCCGCTCGGTCTGTTCCAGTCGGGCATCGTCTCGGGCATGGGCGCCTGTTTCACCGAACTCTTTCCCGCGGAGATCCGCGCGTCGGCGGGCGGGTTCTCGTACAACTTCGGACGCGGCATCGGATCGCTCGTCCCGGCAGCCGTCGGCATCACGAGCGCCTCATTGGGCCTCGCCAAGTCGATCGGTGTGTGGGCTGCGCTGTCGTACGTGCTCGTTCTGATCGTCGCCGTGTTCCTTCCGGAAACCCGCAATATGGAGCTTGAATCTCATGTCTGACCAAGGACAGCCGCGCAACGGCGGCCGCATTCTCGTCGATGCGCTCGCCAGCAATGGCGTCGACACCGTCTACTGCGTACCGGGCGAAAGCTATCTCGCCGTCCTCGATGCGCTGCACGACGCGCACGGCATTCGCACCATCACGACGCGTCACGAAGGCGCGGCGTCCAACATGGCCGATGCGTACGGCAAGCTGACGGGCCGCCCCGGCATCTGCTTCGTGACGCGCGGGCCGGGCGCCACGCATGCCGCCAACGGCGTGCACACGGCCAGCGAAGACTCGACACCGATGATTCTGTTCATCGGCCAGGTCGAACAGAACTTCATCGGGCGCGGCGCGTTTCAGGAAGTCGATTACCGCCAGATGTTCGGCGGCATCGCGAAGTGGGTGACGGAGATCGACAGCATCGAGCGCATTCCCGAGATCATGGCGAAGGCTTTCAGTGTCGCGATGTCGGGGCGTCCGGGCCCCGTCGTGATCGCGCTGCCCGAGGACGTGCTGTTCGGCTCGGCTGCCGTCACCGATGCACCGGCGGCGCGGGTCGTGCAGGCCGCGCCTTCCGTGGCCGCGCTCGGCGAATTGCGCGCGCTGCTGGAACGCGCGTCGCGTCCGCTCGTAATCGTCGGCGGCACGGGCTGGGATGCCGACGCGACGGCCGCGTTCAAGCGCTTCGTCGTTGCGAACCATCTGCCCGTCGCGGCATCGTTCCGCCGCCAGGACCTGTTCGATAACCGCGATCCGCATTACGTCGGCCAGTTGGGACTCGGCGTATCGCCGAAGCTCGCGGAACGCGCGCGCGCTGCGGATCTGCTGATCGTCGTCGGCTCGCGGCTCGCGGAGACGACATCGTCGGGCTACACGCTGTTCGAAAGCCCGACGCCGAAGCAGACGATGGTCCACGTGCATCCCGATCCGCAGGAGCTGGGCCGCGTCTATCAGGCGCGTCTGCCCATCAACGCCGGTTTGCGCGAGTTCGCGCTGGCGCTCGACGGCGTTGCGCCCGTCGCCTCGCAAGCCTGGCAGCAGTGGACGACGGATGCGCGCGCCGACTATGTGGCGCATTCGACGCCGCCTGCGCCATCGGCGGAAATCGCGGGCGTGGATCTCGCGCAGGTCGTCGGTCATCTGAGCGAAGTGCTGCCCGACGACGCCGTCATCGCGAATGGCGCGGGCAACTACACGGTCTGGGTGCATCGCTACTATCGCTATCGCCAGCCCGCCACGGAACTGGCGCCGACCAACGGTGCGATGGGCTACGGCTTTCCTGCTGCGATCGCCGCATCGCTGCGCGATCCGAAACGCAGCGTGGTCTGCTTCGCGGGCGACGGCTGCTTCATGATGTATCCGCAGGAACTGGCGACGGCAGTGCAGTTCGGTGCGCCGCTCATCGTCATCGTCGTCAACAACGGGATGCTCGGCACGATCCGCATGCATCAGGAGCGCGAGTATCCGGGGCGCGTGTCGGCAACGCGGCTTGAGAATCCCGATTTCATCGCGTTCGCGAAATCGTTCGGCGCGCACGCGGAACGCGTCGAGCGCACGGAGGACTTCGCTGCCGCGTTCGAACGCGCGCAGAAGGCAGGTGTCGCGGCGCTGATCGAACTCGTCACCGATCCCCGGCAGATCACGCCGACCAACCGCCTGAGCGCAGCATGAGGCCGACGATGGAAATCCGTGGCGAATTGATCATGGGTCAGGACGCGTTCAAGGCGCGCGGCGGCGACGTGTACGCGATTGCAGCGGCCTCGGGCGAGCGCCTGGAGCCTGCCTTCGGCGCGGCGACCGACGACGACGTCGAACGCGCCTGTACGCTGGCCGAAGAGGCCTTCGATGCCTATCGCCAGTTGCCCGACGAGCAGCGCGCGCAGTTCCTCGATGCCATCGCGCAAGAGATCGTCGATCTCGGCGCGGCGCTGACGGAGCGCGCTCATCTGGAAACGGGATTGCCGCTGCCGCGTCTCGAAGGCGAGCGCATGCGCACCGTCGGTCAACTGAAGCTGTTCGCGAGTCTCGTGCGGGACGGCCGCTGGCACGGCGCTGTGATCGATGCCGCGCAGCGGCAGCGCACGCCGCTGCCGCGGCCCGATCTGCGTCTGCGGCGCATCGGGCTCGGCCCGGTGGCCGTCTTCGGCGCGAGCAACTTTCCGCTGGCGTTCTCGGTCGCAGGCGGCGATACGGCTTCGGCGCTGGCTGCCGGTTGCCCCGTCGTCGTAAAGGCGCATCCGTCGCATCTGGGCACGTCGGAACTCGTCGCGCGTGCGATTGCAAAGGCGGCGCGCGACACGGGCATGCCCGACGGCGTGTTCTCGATGGTGCTCGGCGACGGCATCGCGATCGGCGAAGCGCTGGTGCGTCATCCCGCGATCCAGGCCGTCGGCTTCACGGGTTCGCGCCAGGGCGGGCTCGCCTTGCAACGCATCGCGCAGAGCCGCCGCGAACCGATTCCTGTCTACGCGGAAATGAGCAGCATCAATCCCGTCGTGGTTCTGCCCGCGGCGCTCGGCGCGCGCGGCGCCGCGATCGCACGCGAGTTCGTCGACTCGCTGACGCTCGGCGCGGGACAGTTCTGTACGAACCCTGGTCTGGTCGTCGCGATCGAAGGGCCCGCGCTCGATGCGTTCTGCGCAGCGGCTGTCGAAGCGCTGACCGCGAAGCCGGCGACGACGATGCTGTCGTCAGGCATTCATGGCGCATACTGTCGTGGCGTGGAGCGTCTGTCGACGCGCAGCGGCGTCACCAGACTTGCGGCAGGCAAGCCGGCGAGCGGCGCTAATCAGGCCGTTGCTGCATTGCTGCGCACGGACGCAGAAAGCTTCCTCGCCGATGAATCGCTCGAAGACGAAGTGTTCGGTCCGAGTTCGCTCGTTGTTGCGTGCCGCGACTTCGACGAGTTGCATCGTGTGTTGCGGCGTGTGTCGGGACAACTGACGGCGACGGTCCAGCTCGACGAGGACGACCACGCGCTGGCGGGCAAGCTGCTGCCTACACTCGAACGCAAGGCCGGGCGTGTGCTGTTCAACGGTTTCCCGACAGGCGTCGAGGTCAGCTATGCGATGGTGCATGGCGGACCGTTCCCGTCGACGTCGGACAGCCGCACGACATCGGTCGGCGCATCGGCCATCGACCGCTTTCTGCGGCCCGTGTGCTATCAGGCCGTGCCGGATGCGCTGTTGCCCGAAGCGCTGCAGGCGGACAATCCGCGTGGGATCTGGCGTCTGGTGGATGGTCAACTGGTGCGCGACCAGGTGAAGTAACGACCCAACGACGCACGGTCACGCTCGCAGGGCGACGCGCTACCGTGCGACAGCTTTACGCCTTGCTGGCCGGATGCAACGTCGTGTTCGGCCAGCTGCCATCGCCGGAGAGATCGGCGACGAGATCGCGGATCATCTGCGCGACATGCCAGACGCCTTCCGGCATCACGCGGTTCTGCGGCCAGGCAAGCGCGACTTCGCGTTGCACCTCTGGGTCTGTCAGCGGAAAGCATCGCACGCGTCCGGACGCCACTTCTTCGACCACGGCAGCCGCCGGCAACACGGTCGAGCCGCACTGCTCGATGACGAGACGCTTGGTGATCGAGATGGAGCCGTCGCATTCGAGCGCGATGTTGGGCGTGAACCCATGGCGTGCCGCCAGCGATTCCACCAGTACGCGCAAGCCGTGATGCGTGCTCGGCAGGATCAGCGGCACGCCAGCGAGCCCGCTGACGGCAAACGGCCCCTCCGGCAGCGGTGACGCGGCGGGCGTCACGAGGCACACCTGTTCCGACAGCAGCGTGTCGAACTGGCTCGCGCCCGGATGCTCGGGCACGTACATGACGGCGAGATCGACATCGCCATCGTTGAGCCAGCCGAGGATATGGGTCGCCAGTCCTTCGACGAAGCGAATCCGCGTGCCCGGATAGCGCGCTTTCAGCCGATGCCCGAGCCTGCCGAACATGATGCGGGCGATGGTGGGCTGTGCGGCGATGGAGAGTGTGGCGGGCCCGCGCTTGCCGCTGTCCTGCATCGCAATGCGCGCTTCGTCGAGCGTTTTCTCCATCGCGAGCGCATAGCCGAGCAACTGTTCGCCATGCTCGGTCAGCCCCACGCCGCGTCCGCTGCGACGAAACAGCCGCACGCCGAGTTCGGCCTCCAATATGCCGATGCGCCGGCTGATGGTCGACTGGTTGGCGCCGAGATCCATCGCGGTGCGCGAGATGCTGCCCGTTTTTGCGACGCGCGCGAACAGCTCGAGATCATCTGAGTTCATGGCTTCGTGTGATGAGTGTCGACGGCAAACCGTTCGGCGGTGAACGGTTGAAAGGTGCGGCGCGCTCGATTGTAATCAGTCGCGGCGGCGCGCGTCCGTTATCCGTCACATCCGGTTTCAAGAGCGCACGAATCCATGCAGTGCGTCGACGTCCAGGCACGGAGGCGTGGCCGGATAAACCGGCCACGCCTCCGTCTCTACGTCATGCCTATTCAGCCGCGATTACGCCTGCATCTTCGCAGACGTAGCCCAGTGCTTCGGCAACTTCAGGACAGGTCACCTTGCCAAACGCCACATTCAGGCCGCGCCGCAGATGTTCATCATCCGTGAGCGCCTTGCGCCACCCTTTGTCTGCAATCGACAGGACAAAGGGCAGTGTCGCGTTGTTCAGCGCATAGGTGGACGTGTGGGGCACGCCACCCGGCATGTTCGCGACGCAGTAGTGAACGACATCGTCGACCAGATACGTGGGCTCCGCATGCGTCGTCGGCTTCGCGGTTTCGCAGCAGCCGCCCTGGTCGATCGCGACGTCGACGATGACGGAGCCTGCGCGCATCTGCTCGACCATCTTGCGCGTGACGAGCTTGGGCGCGGCAGCGCCCGGCACCAGCACGCCGCCAATCACGAGGTCGGCATCGAGCACGTGCTGCTCGATATTGTCCTGGTTCGAGTAGACGGTGATTACGCGCGCGCCCAGCAGCCGGTCCATGCGCCGCAGCGCATCGACGTTGCGGTCGATCACCACCACCTGGGCGCCCGTGCCGACGGCCATCTGCGCAGCATTGCTGCCGACTACGCCCGCGCCGAGGATCACGATTTTCGCTGACGGCACACCCGCCACGCCGCCGAGCAGGATGCCCCGGCCGCCGTGCGCGCGTTCCAGGCAGAACGCGCCCGCCTGGATCGACATGCGGCCCGCGACCTCCGACATCGGCGCGAGCAGCGGCAATCCGCCGCCGCGCTGTGTCACGGTCTCGTAGGCGATACAGACCGCGTTGCTCTTCACGAGATCGGCGCATTGTTTTGGATCGGGGGCGAGGTGCAAATACGTGAAGAGAACTTGCCCTTCGCGCAGCATCGCGCGCTCTCGCGCTTGTGGCTCCTTCACCTTGACGATCATGTCGGCGGCCGAGAATATCGCCTCGGCATTCGGCGCGACTCGCGCCCCAGCCGTACGGTATGCATCGTCGGACGCGCCGATGCCCGCGCCCGCTCCCGTTTCTACGCTCACCGTATGTCCGTGCGCGACGATCTCACGTACCGACGACGGTGTGAGACCGACGCGATATTCGTGATTCTTGATCTCCTTTGGAACGCCTATATGCATTTTTGCCTCCTGTATGGAACTGCGTGCCAGCCATGCAGACGCGTCAATCGTCAGATGTTCACCACGGCAGCGAATAGGTCTTGGTATTGGTGAAGCTCTTCATCGCCTCCTGCACGCCTTCCTTATAGCCTAGGCCGGAATCCTTCACGCCGCCGAAGGGCGTGAGTTCCAGGCGGTAGCCGGGCACCTCGCGCACGTTGACGCTGCCCACCTCCAGTTCTGAAATGAAACGTGTGATGTAGTCGAAGCGGTTCGTGCAGATCGACGAGGACAGCGCATAGTCCGTGCTGTTCGACATGCGGATCGCTTCGTCGATGTTGCCAAAGCGCATGATCGGCGACACGGGGCCGAAGGTTTCGTGCTTGACGAGCGGCATGTCCGGCGTCACGCGATCGACCACGGTGGGCGAATAGAGCGCGCCGTCGCGCTGATTGCCCGCCAGCAGGCGTGCGCCGCGCGCGAGCGCATCGTCGACCTGCCGCTCGCAGAAACGCGCGGCGGCTTCGTCGATCACGGTGCCCATATCGACGGATGTATCGGCGGGATTGCCGTATTTCCACGCACGCGTCTTGTCGACGACGAGGTCGGTGAAGCGATCGGCAACGGCTTCATGGACCAGTATCCGCTTGATGGCCGTGCAGCGCTGTCCCGAGTTCTTGTACGAGCCCGAAACGGCGAGCGTGCTGGCCTCGTCGAGATCGGCATCTTCCATCACGATGATGGGATCGTTGCCGCCCAGTTCCAGCACCGCGCGCCGGTAACCCATGCGCGACGCGATCGACTTGCCGATCGACACGCCACCTGTGAAGGTGATCAGATCGATGGCGGGATTCGTGATCAGTTCATCCGCTATCACGGCCGGGTCGCCCGTCACCACCTGCAGCATCTGCACGGGCAGGCCCGCTTCGTAAAGGATGTCGGCGAACAGATAGCACGACAAAGGCACCTTTTCGGACGGCTTCACGACGATGCGATTGTTGGTCGCAATCGACGGCACGATCTTGTGCGCGACCTGGTTCATCGGATGATTGAAGGGTGTGATGGCGGAAATCACGCCCAGCAGCGGATCGCGCTGCGTGTACACGCGGCGCTTCTTGCCGTGCGGCGTGAGATCGCACGAAAAGATCTGGCCGTCGTCCTTCATGACTTCGCCTGCGCCGAACATGAGCACGTCGGCGACACGTCCTGCTTCGTACGTCGAATCCTTGATGCACAGACCGGCTTCCGCCGTGATGAGCGCGGCGATCTCCTGGGTGCGCGCCCGCACCGCATCCGCCGCGCGCCGCAGGATCGCGGCGCGCTCGTAACGCGTCAGCGCCGGACGATACGCGCGCGCAACCGCGAATGCGCGGCGCACGTCGTCGAGCGTCGCTTTCGGTACGGTGCCGACCAGCGCGCCGTCATACGGGCTGCGCACTTCGATGACTTCATCGCGCCAGATCTTCTCGCCGTCGATCCGCAACGCTTCGTGGCGAACCTGCGCGTGTGACTTCGTCGTGTCTGCAATAGCGTTCATGAGCGTGTCCTGATCACTGGAGATGGTTGAGTGCGATATCGATGACGTCGAAGTTGCGCAGCCGCGCGCGTTGCGCGGCAGACTTCGCAACGGGCTGGCTGAAGATCAGCGGCACGCTCTGCTCGGCGAGGCCGCCGTGCGAGCGCAGCGGCGCGTCGAGCCCCGACAGGTCGTGGCGGATGCGTTGCGTACCGAGCACGACGTCGCGCCTGGAAATTACGATCAGGTCGCCCATCCGCGCGGGCGGCAACTCGAACCGCTCGCAGCCTTCTTCGCTGGTCAGCACGAGTTCGATGCCGGGTTCGGCCGCGAGCTTGCTGCGCAATGCCTCGATATCCGCCGACTCCGGCAGGTACACCGTCGCGAACGAACCGAGCGCGCCGTGATGCACCACGTACGGATCGGTGATGGGCAGGATCACGCGCGCCGCGTCCTTGCCGAGCCATTCGTCGAAGCGCTCCTGCAGATAGATCACATTCGGCTCGCCGTCTTCGTTGTGTTTCGCGTTCATGCCGTGGTCGGCCGTGATCGCGACGATGGCGCCCAGTTCGTCGAGCCGCTGCAGGTAGCCGTCCATCATCTGATAGAAGGCGTTCGCGCCGGGCGTACCGGGCGCGCACTTGTGCTGCACGTAGTCGGTGGTCGACAGGTACATCAGATCGATTTCGCGCGTTTCCAGCAGGCGCACGCCCGCTGCGAACACGAACTCCGACAGCTCGGCGCTATAGACGCTCGGCACCGGCTTGCCGACGAGTTCGAGCACAGCGTCGATACCGTTTTCTTCGAGCGACGCCTCATCCGCTTTCTCCGATGAAAAGCAGATGCCCTTCAGGCCCTTGCCGAGCAGGCGGCGCAGCTTGTCCTTCGCGGTGACGACGGCAACCTTCGCGCCCGCCTCGGCGAAGCGCGCGAGCACGGTTGGCGCGACGAGGTATTTCGGATCGTTCATCAGCACCTCGGTGCCGCTCTCGCGATCGAAAAAATAATTGCCGCTGATGCCGTGCACGGCGGGCGGCACGCCCGTCACGATCGACAGGTTGTTCGGGTTCGTGAAGCTCGGCACCACGCAGTCGCCCTTGAGCGCAGTGGCCGGTTTCAACAGCTTGCCGATGAAGGGCGCGACGCCCGCCGCGGCGGCCATCTCCAGATATTCGTAGGCGCAGCCGTCCACACAGACCACGACGACGGGCCTGCGCATCCAGTTGTAGCGGCGGCCGTTCACTTCGACGGATGCAGGGGATGTGCTCATTCGCTTCTCCTTTGACCAGGGTAATCCGGGAATTGATGATGTGGCGTTGTGTGGCATTGTGCGGCAATACTTGACATTAAAATTGACGCTTTGTAGATTGTCAACAACAGACAACAACAAAGAAGTCCTCCGGGGGAGCGTAGTAGTCGAGCCGCATGTCGCAGCACTGGCCGTTTCCGTCGCTGGCAGCGACGCCACTCATCAAGGGGTCTGGAAATGAAGCAAGGAGCGGGATTCAACGGTTGCAAGGGGTTTCTGAAGGTGGCGGCGCGCTGTGTGATGGCGGCGTCGGTGATGTTCGGCGTCGCGCAGGCTGCGCAGGCGAAGACGCAGTTGCTCGTCTATACGGCGCTCGAAGACGAAGCGATGAAGCCGTACAAGGACGCCTTCGAGAAGGCGAACCCCGACATCGAAATCCGCTGGGTGCGCGATTCGACGGGTGCGGTCACGGCGAAACTGCTCGCCGAAAAGAGCAATCCGCGCGCCGACGTCGTGCTCGGCCTGGCCGCATCGAGTCTCACGCTGCTCGATCTGCAAGGCATGCTGATGCCGTATCAGCCGAAGGGCTTCGACGCCCTCACGCGTAAATACAGCGACAGCAACAATCCGCCGCATTGGGTCGGCATGGACGTGTGGGGCGCGACCATCTGCTACAACCGCGTCGAAGCGGAAAAGCGCCATCTGCCGAAGCCGACCTCGTGGGAAGACCTCGCCAAGCCCATCTACAAAGGGATGATCGTGATGCCGAGCCCGGTCTCGTCGGGCACGGGCTACCTCGACGTCACGTCGTGGCTGCAGACCTTCGGTGACGAGAAAGGCTGGCAATACATGGACGCGCTCGACAAGAACGTCGCGCAATACGTGCACTCCGGCTCGAAGCCTTGCACGCTGGCGGGCACGGGTGAATTTCCGATCGGCATCTCATTCGAATTCCGCGGCCATGAATTGCAGGCGCAAGGCGCGCCCATCGACCTGATCTTTCCGAAAGAAGGGCTCGGCTGGGACATGGAAGCGACGGGCGTCATGAAGACGACCAAGCATCCCGAAGAAGCGAAGAAGCTCGCCGACTTCATGGCCAGCCGGCAGGCCAACGAAATCACGGCGCAATGGTGGGCGATAGTGGCCTACCCGGGTGTCGCGAAGAAGCTGTCGGGCATTCCCGACAATTATTCGCAACTGCTCGTGAAGAACGACTTCGTCTGGTCCGCGAAGAACCGCCAGTCGATTCTCGACGACTGGCAGAAGCGCTACGGCAGCAAGGAGCAGAAGTAGCGACGGGTCTCGCATGAAGCGCGCGCGACGCGTGCGCTTCGTTCGGGGCGGGCAGCGCGCCGTATGTCGATCGCGCAGCCGCGATGCGGAAAGAGTAGCGAAGCTGGAGGATCAGATGACAGCGTATTTGAGCGTGGAGCAGGTTTCCAAGCGGTTCAACGAGACGACCGTTCTGAACGATATCCATCTCGGCGTGAAGAAGGGCGAGATGCTGTGTTTCCTGGGGCCGTCGGGGTGCGGCAAGACGACCTTGCTGCGGATCATCGCTGGGCTCGAAACGCAGAGCGCGGGCCGCATCATGCAGGACGGCCGCGATATCTCGCGCTTGCCGCCGCAGTTGCGCGACTACGGCATCGTGTTCCAGTCGTACGCGCTGTTTCCGAATCTCACGATATTCGACAACGTGGCGTATGGCCTCGTGAATCGCAAGATGAAGCGCGCGGCGATCGCGGAGCGCGTGCACGAACTGCTCGCGCTGGTGGGTTTGCCGGACTCGCATCGCAAGCATCCGAACCAGTTGTCGGGCGGCCAGCAGCAGCGCATTGCGCTCGCACGGGCGCTGGCGACGTCGCCCGGCTTGCTGTTGCTCGACGAGCCGCTATCGGCGCTCGATGCGCGCGTGCGGGTGCGCTTGCGCCAGGAGATTCGCCAGTTGCAGCAACGGCTCGGCGTCACGACGATCATGGTCACGCACGATCAGGAAGAAGCGCTGTCGATGGCTGATCGCATCGTCGTGATGAATCACGGTGTGATCGAGCAGATCGGTTCGCCGCACGAGATCTATCGCGAGCCTGCGTCGCCGTTCGTCGCGGATTTCATCGGCAAGGTCAACATGATTCCCGCCGAGGTGATGCGCGACGGCACGTTGAAGGCGGGCGAGATCGGGCTGCACTACGGCTGCGGGAGCGCGCAGCCCGCGCCGGGCTCGCAGGTCTCGGCCTTCGTGCGTCCGGAAGACATCCATATCAAGTTGCCCGGCAGCACGCCCGACAACCTGCTTGCCGCGCAGGTGGAAAAGCTCGAGTTTCTCGGCGCGTTTTGCCGCGTCAGTTTCAAGGTCGAAGGACTCGCGGGACAGGAGATCGTCGCCGACCTGTCGTTCCATGAGATGCGCCGCACGGGCCTGCAGACGGGCGCACGTTTCGACCTTGCCATTCAACGCGAAAACGTCTGCGTGTTCACGGCCGCGAAGGAGCGTCTGCAATGAGCGCCGTCCTGATCGAACGCCGCAGCGGCGAAGAAGCGCACGAGGAAGTCCGGCAAATCACGCATTGGCATGACAGGATCGCGCAGCTTGCGCTGTTGCTGATGTCCGCGATGCTCGCCCTGTTTCTGCTGATGCCGCTTGCGCTCGTGATCGGCAAATGCTTCGTCGATGCGGACGGCAAGTTTATCGGTCTTGCGAACTTCAGCGGCTATCTGGCCAGCAAAGCTGTCTGGACGTCTGCGCTGCATTCGGTGGCCGTCGCGTGCACCGTGACGTCGATCGTCATTCCGATGGCGTTCACGTTCGCCTACGCACTCACGCGTTCGTGCATGCCGATGAAGAATGCCGTCCGCACCGTGGCGTTGCTGCCGCTGCTCGCGCCTACGCTGCTGTCGGCGGTGTCGTTCATCTACTGGTTCGGCAATTCGGGGCTTCTGAAGCCGCTGTTGCATGGACATTCGATCTACGGTTTCTCCGGCATCGTGTGCAGTCTCGTCTATGCGGCGTTTCCCCACGTCCTGATGATTCTCGTCACGGCCCTGTCGCTCTCGGATGGCCGCCTGTATGAAGCTGCCGATGCAATGGGCACGAGCCGTCTGCGCAAGTTCGTGACGATCACGCTGCCGGGCGCGAAGTACGGCCTCATCAGCGCGACGATGGTGTCGTTCACGATCTGCATCAACGACTTCGGCGTGCCTGTCGTGATCGGCGGCCCGTACACGGTGCTGTCCACCGACATCTACAAGCTCATCATCGGCCTGCAGGACTTCAATCGTAGCGCGGTGGTCAGCCTGTTGCTGCTGTGTCCCGCGCTGGTGGCGTTCGCCGTCGACTACTTCATTCGCCGCAAGCAGCAGTCGCAGCTCGGCGCGCGTTCGACGCCGTTCCAGCCGAAGCCGTCGCGCGGTTTCGATATGGCGATGCTCGCTTACTGCGCGGTCGTGTGTCTGCTGATGATCGCCGTGGTCGGTATATCGGTGTTCGCGTCGTTCGTGAAGTTCTGGCCGTATCAGATGAGCCTTGGCTTGCAGCACTACAAGATGGGCCTGATCGCGGCCGGCATTTTCGATGCATACAAGAACAGTCTGAAGATGGCGGCATGCGTGGCAATCGGCGGCACGGCGATCGTGTTCGGCGGCGCGTATCTGGTCGAGAAGACGCGCGGGCCGCGCTGGCTGCGTGGGTTCATCAACCTTTGCGCAATCCTGCCGATGGGCGTGCCGGGGCTCGTGCTCGGCATCAGCTACATCTTTCTGTTCAACGCGCCTGCCAATCCGCTCAACGGTCTGTACGGCACGCTCGCGCTGCTCGCCGTCGTGACGGTGGTGCACTACTACTCGTCGAGTCATCTGACGGCGGTGACTGCACTGCGGCAGATCGACAACGAATTCGAGGCGGTGTCCGCTTCGCTGAAAGTGCCTTTCTACAAGACCTTCTGGCGCGTCACCGTGCCCGTCTGCCTGCCGTCGATCCTGCAGATCGCGCGCTATCTGTTCGTCAACGGCATGACGACGGTATCCGCTGTCGCATTCCTCTATTCGCCCGACACGCAACCTGCCTCGGTGGCGATCCTGAACCTCGACGACGCCGGTCAGATCGGACCGGCCGCCGCAATGGCGACGCTCGTCCTCGTTACGGCTGCCTGTGCGTGTCTGCTGTTTGCCGCCGTATCGCACGGCGTGTTGCGTCGAACTCAGGCATGGCGCACGACGCGCCGTGGCTGAAATGAACCTTCATCGTGTCCATCAAGGAGATGCCGTGAATCTGCCCCGTCAACCGATTTTGCTCACTCCCGGTCCGCTCACCACGTCCGACCGCACGCGCGACGCCATGCTGCGCGACTGGGGTTCGTGGGATGGCGACTTCAACCAGATCACCGCGCGAGTCCGCCGCGAGACGCTGCGTATCGTGCATGGCGAAGACACGCACGAGTGCGTGCCATTGCAGGGCAGCGGCACGTTCTCGGTCGAAGCGGCCATCGGCACGCTCGTTCCGCGCGACGGCCATGTGCTGGTGCCGAACAACGGCGCGTATTGCCAGCGCATCATGAAGATCTGCCGCGCGCTCGGGCGGCGTCATCAGAGCATCGACTATCCGGAAGACACGCAGGTCAAACCCGCCGATATCGACCGCGTGCTCGCAGCCGACCCGAGCATCACACACGTCGCGCTGGTCCATTGCGAAACGGGTGCGGGCGTGCTCAATCCGCTGCACGAGATCGCGATGGTGGTGGCGAAGCACGGGCGCAGCCTGATCGTCGACGCGATGAGTTCGTTCGGCGCGATCGATATCGATGCGCGCCAGACGCCATTCGATGCCGTCGTCGCGGCATCGGGCAAGTGCCTGGAGGGCGTGCCCGGCATGGGATTCGTGATCGTCCGTCGCAGCGTGCTCGAGCGCTGCGAGGGCAACAGTCATTCGCTCGCGATGGATCTCTACGACCAGTGGGCCTACATGAACCGCACGACGCAATGGCGCTTCACGCCGCCGACGCACGTCGTTGCGGCGCTGGATCAGGCTATCGCGCAGTACATCGAGGAAGGCGGCCTCGAAGCGCGCGGCGCACGCTATGCGCGCAACTGCCGAGCGCTGATCGACGGGATGGCGGAACTGGGATTCAGGCCGTTTCTCGACCCGTCGATTCAGGCCCCGATCATCGTGACGTTCCATGCACCCGACGATCCCGCCTACGACTTCAAGACCTTCTATCAGGAAGTGAAGAAGCGCGGCTATATCCTCTATCCCGGCAAGCTGACGCAGATCGAAACGTTCCGCGTCGGGTGCATCGGGCATTTTGGCGAGGCTGGTATTCCCGGCGCGGTAGCGGCAATCGCGGACACGCTGAAAGCAATGGGAATCTCGCAGGTGTCGCCGAAAGCACTTGCGTGATTGGATGGATCGTTTCGAAGACTTCGCGCGATGTCACCGGCGCGAGGTCTTCGGAGCATCGGTGCGGGTTCCGGCCAACCTATTCTGCGAGCAAACATGCGACCCTTCTGGATCGAGCAGGCGCTTTTCTCCGACGGCGAGTTGTCGCCCGCGTTGCAAGGCGCGACGACGGCCGATGTCTGTATCGTCGGCGGCGGCTATACGGGACTGTGGACCGCCATTCAGGCGAAGCTGCAGAAGCCCGATATCGATATCGTGATCGTCGAAAGCGATCTGTGCGGCGCGGGCGCGAGCGGCCGCAACGGCGGTTGCATGCTGACGTGGTCGACGAAGTTCTTCACGTTGCGGCGTCTGTTCGGTGAAACGGAAGCGCTGCGGCTGGTCAAGGCATCCGAAGAAGCCGTTCACCGCATCCGCGATTTCTGCGCGGCGCATCGTATCGACGCCGAACTGCGCATGGATGGCACGCTTTATACGGCGACATCGCGCGCGCAGATCGGCGCGCTGGACCCCGTCATCGCCGCGCTGCGCGAGCACGGCATCCATTCGTATCATGACGTTTCTCCCGATGAGGTGGCGCGACGTTCCGGTTCGGCGCGCAATCTGGCCGGCGTGTTTTCTCCGACGGCGGCAACGGTGCATCCGGGCAAACTCGTGCGCGGCTTGCGGCGGGTCGCGCTCGAGATGGGCATACGGATCTATGAGCGCACGCCGATGCTCGACTTTACGGGAGGCGAGCGTGTGACGGTGCGCACGCCAGCGGGAAGCGTGACGGCCGGCAAGCTCGTGCTCGCGATCAACGCGTGGATGGCGAGCCGCTTCAGGCAATTCGAACGCACGCTCGCCATCGTCTCCAGCGACATGATCGTCACGGAGAAGTGCCCCGAACTGCTGGCGCGCAGCGGTCTCACGGACGGCGTGTCGGTGCTCGATTCGCGCATCTTCGTCTACTACTACCGCAGCACACCCGACGGGCGGCTGATGCTGGGCAAGGGCGGCAACACGTTCGCATGGCGCGGCCGGATTGCGCCCGTATTCGATCAGCGCTCGCCGTATGAAGGCGAACTGACACGCGGCCTGCACGCATTCTTTCCCGCGTTACGTGAGGTGCCGGTAACAGCGAGCTGGAACGGTCCATCGGATCGTTCGGTGACGGGCTTTCCGTTTTTCGGCAGGCTCGACGACGCGCCCAATGTGTTCTATGGATTCGGTTATTCGGGCAACGGCGTGGGGCCGACCTACATGGGCGGGCAGATTCTGTCTTCGCTGGTGCTGGGACTCGATAATGCCTGGACACGCAGCCCATTGACGCGTGGACCGTTGGGCCACTTCCCGCCGGAGCCGGTGCGGTATGTCGGTTCGATCACCGTGCGCAACGCCATTCGTCGCAAGGAGCGAGCCGAGGACGAGGACAGGCAGCCGTGGCTGGTCGACCGGTGGCTGAGCCGGTTTGCCAGCGCGGCGGGTAAGTCGGACAAGGCGTAGGCGGGTGTAGCTTCTACGCCTCTGCTACGGACGCGCCGTTAGAACGGGCGGCCTCGATCCAGCGCTCATGCGCACGCCGCATCCTGGCGATACCATGCGCGACGTGCTCGCGCACGAGCGCGACCGCGCCGTCTTCGTCGCCGTTTGCGAGCGCGTTGACGATCTTCTCGTGCTCGGCGACGGATTCGCTCAACGCGCTTTGATCCGTTTCGATCGCCGCCTGGCGCAACAAGCCGAGTTGCAGCACGAGCTGGCGGTAGGTCGCGATGAGATGCTGGTTGCCGACGCCTTCGACCATCGCGCCGTGCAACTGCACGTTCAGTTCCGTGTAGCGGGCGAGATCGCGGGTTTTCTTCGCGGCTTTCATCGCGGTGACGATGCCTTTCAAGGTGGCGAGTGTCTCTGGCCGCATGTGATTCGCGAGCTTCCGTGCGACCGATTCGTCGAGCATCGCACGCACTTCATAAATTTCTTCTGCTTCCCGCAGCGACACGACACGCACGATCACGCCACGGTTCTTTTCCGTCTTCAGGAGGCCGGACGCCTCCAGCGCGCGGAACGCTTCGCGCACGGGGCCACGCGACACGCCCAGGCGCGTGGCGATTTCGACTTCATTGAGCTTTTCGCCGGGCGCGAGCTCGCCCGACAGGATGCTGCGGTGAAGGCTTTCCTGCACGAGCATCGCGAGGGATTGTCGGCGCAGAAGTTCGAACGCATCGGGCAGGTTGTTGTTGTCGGTCATGGAGATCGATCCCGGAGTGTCAGCGGTCAGATATGATCTGCGCAAACATTGCGGTGCATTTTGTTTATTGTCAACAGTCCTCGTTGGGGACGATCTGTTTTGGGGGATAGGCAACGCTGTCGCAAGCGCTCGCAGAACCACGCCGGGTGTATGCACGATTCATGCACTTCGTGCCTTTGCCGCCCCCGACCACCTGGCGTACTCCTGCAAGCGCTTGCGTCAACCGTCTACGAAAAGAATGCGAACGGCAAAATCGCAGCGATGTAGACTGAAATGCCGAACGTCGCAAAGCCCAGGCTGATCGCCAGCAACCCGAGAACGCTGGCGGTGATCGCCATTCCGACGCACCAGCGGTGCTGGATCTGACGGCCTGTGATTACGCTTCTGTCTGCGGTCGTTTCCGCGACAGTTTCTGCCGTACTCGTGTATCGATGAAATCTCAACCGAAGCATGTACAACCTCGCTTTCTTTAGCGTTGAGATTCTGTCACTTGCCGTATAACGAATTTGTAAAACCATAGGGGTGCGCTGTTAATTCGGCATATGCAAGCGCTACGCTGTCATGGACGGTCAGGTTGGGCCAGCTGATAACGCGGATCGAGGAGGGTTGGTTACCGGAATACGATACGAGGTAGTGCAACTTCACGATCCGTCGCACAGGAGCCAGCCAGTCCGTTCAGCGGCACCGGAGGCTCGAATAGTCAACAACTCGGGATGCGGAAATCCGTCCGTCGAAGGTGTCTCCCGATTGCGGCTCAGGGTCAAAAGCCCGGCGCTAAGCGCCAGTGAACAAATGGCGGGTACGGCATATCGCTGAGGAAGGCCAGAAATACTTCCACGACCTGGTCAGCCATGAACCATTCATCTGAACGCATCGGAACGTTGCCCGCTCTGAAGACCAGGATCGTGCCGTCTGGGCGCACAGGCGAAGGTTTGTCATGGAATGCTCTCCATCGCTGTGCGTCGCATTCGAAGCGCTCGATCATGCAGCTGACGCCACCGCCCGCTACTTGCACATAGTTACCTGCGTCGTCAGTCAATGACGCATAAGATGACTTGCCGTAGCTGCGCAGTGACTTGAGCCCACGAGCGACCTGTACGGGAGTCGGTGCGGCGATTACCGGTTTGCCCTCGATCTCGAGTTTCATTCGCTGATCTATCTCGACTCTTCTCAATCAGATGGAAATGATACCAACCCCGAAACCCCATAACGAATGACCGCTACTGGTTGATTCGACTGACCGTTTCGGGTTCGGCCTGGCGCGGACGTCCTCGTGTTCAGTCGACCGTCCGCATGGACAGTTCTGCCTCCTTGATGTTCGCTACCGGTTGAAGAATCGAACCATCGAATGTTCTGGGTTCACGCTTTTGCAACAGCACCTTCGGCAAGTCAGGGTTGGCTAGCGCGCCACGTCCTATCGTCACCAGATCTGCACCGTTTTCCAGTGCATTGGCGATTCGATCCGCTGTATGCAAGTTGCCATTCGCAAGGATCGTGACGTCTGGCGCATAGCGACGGGCCAGCGCGACGAGGCTATCTGTCTCGCCTTCGAATGCAGGCTGCCACGCTTCGTGTTCAGTGACGTGAATGAAGTCTGCGCCCGCAGCGGCCAGCGTGCCGAAGATCACTTCGGCATCGCTTCGCGCACCCGGCCACTTCGCCGTGAAATCATTGACTTTGCCTTGCGAGATTCGAATGCCAACGGGTACGGCGTTCCCAATGCCCAGCTTCACTTCCTTCACGACATCGGCGAGCAACTGGACGCGCGCATTCGTGTCTCCGCCCCAACGGTCTGTTCTGCGATTGGTCTCTGCGGTCAGGAACTGGTCGAGCAGATAGCCATTGGCGCCATGAATCTCCACCGCGTTGAAGCCGGAGATAGTCACAGCACGCCGGGCAGCGCTCACGAAGCCCTCTACGGCCTCATCGATTTCGCGCGCAGTCATCTGCCGCGGTTCCGGGTAAAGGCCCTCGCCAAAGTAGAACTCCATCTGCTTGCCTTTAGGGCGCACTGCCGACGGTCCCACCGTGCCCGTTCGATAGAAGTTGCCTTGACTCAGCGCACCCGCATGCATCAGCTGTGCGACGACATGCGCGCCCCGCTTCTGCATGTCCTGGAGGAAAGCCGTCCAGCCCCGGGCCTGCTCGTCGTCCGCGAGGCCCGGCTGAAACCGGTATCCTTGCGAGAACGCCTTGTCGGTATAGATTCCCTCAGTCGTCACGAGACCGAAGCCGCCTTCCGCAAAGCGCAGGTAGTAGTCGAACATGGTCTGCGTCGGATGACCGTTTTCGGTGGCGGTAATGCGGGTCATCGGGGCGACTGCAAGGCGGTTTCTCACTGTGATGCCGTCGCGTTGATATGGCGAAAGGATCAGGGAAGTCGTATCGGTCATTTTGCGGCTCGTGTCGAAGAGAAGGTGAGTGCATGGTAGGCGCCGCGAGCACGGGGAAACAGACACGGGAATGTGAAGCCGCTCTAACACTTTTGGATATAAACGATGCTTCTTCCAGACGTTCGAACCTTTCTGGCTGTCGCATCGGCGGGAAGCCTGTCTGCTGCGGCCCGACAACTCGACGTCGTGCCGATGCAGGTGTCACGACGGATAGCGGCGCTGGAAGAAGATCTTGGCGTGCGCCTTTTTCATCGGACGACCCGATCGCTGACCTTGACCGCCGAGGGCGAAGCTTTCATCCCGTTTGCCAGAGCGATGGCAGACGCAGAGGCGGGCGCGCGGGCCGAACTCAGCCCATCACCGGGCGGGGCGTCGGGGGTGCTGCGCATGACGGCTCCAAGCGGTTTCGGGCAGTCCGTGGTGTTACCGATGCTCCCCTCGTTGATGGAAGCAAATCCCGATCTTCGTATCGACCTCGATCTGTCCGATCGTCAGGTCGATATCGTGGGACAGGGGCTTGACGTGGCGTTGCGGATTGCGCCGCTGGAAGATTCCGAACTTGTGGCGAAGAAGATCGCGGCAAATCCTCGACTAATCTGCGCGGCGCCCACGTACCTGAAGAAGCGTGGGCGTCCTGTCAGCGTTTCCGAACTGGACGATCACGCCTGCATCCGGTTGAGCGCGGTGAGGCAGTGGCCGCTCATCGTGAACGGAGCGTTGATACGCAAGCACGTGGACGCTTACGTCACCACGACCAGCGTCGAAGCGGCACGCACGACTGCCGTGCAAGGGCTGGGACTCGCTCAGTTGACTTACTGGGATGTATTTCGACAGCTGGCCGACAAGTCGCTTGAGCAGATTCACCTGGAGGACGCGACGATGGAGGATCTGTCGGTCTGGGCCGTCATGCCGAGTCGACGTTATGTGCCGAACCGGGTGAGCGTTTTTCTTGATGCACTTCGAAATCAGATCGCCGAGCTTGGTCGGAGCCTTGGTCGCGCACCGTGACGTGCGGCAAGTCGAGCGTGTCGAAAGCATGCGGGAACATGCCCCGATTTGGCACCGACGGGCTAATGTTGTGCATGAAACCCGGAGATCGACTGGCACTTGGCCGCTAGAACTCCCTGATGTCCCACTGACCTGGCGGCTGGATACGGGAGTTGGTCGCTATTTAATGTTCAGGTGAATCCACGTACACGGAGAAAGGCCCCGCGTGGCACACCATTGACCACAGAACTAAAACAAAGTGTAGGAACTTCCGACAAGCTATCGGACATTCGCGACACGGACATTTTTGTTAAAAATGGCGCATCTATGATGCATTGCAATATGAAGAGTTGCAGACGCGAAGCACCTTGCGTTTCATAAAGCTCCGTGTGACCGAAGCACTGTCGAATGATGAGATCGACAGTAGACGACTCCCATGCTTGCGGCCATCGCCATGTGCAATGGCACGGCAATCTTCAAATCAGACTCTCCGTCGTTTACTCGAATGGAGGGTCGCAACAATGCTTGAATATTTGAAGCCCGATGTGGCTTCTCTTGCGCATCTATCCAGTTTTCTTCTTACCTGCAACGGTTAAAGAGGAGGCTCATGACGTCTGCAAATCTGGAGTTGCCTGCCGCTCGCCGCGTGCAGATTCCCGAGCCCGCTGCGCGTTGTGCATCGGTGATACGTCGCGTCGCAGTACTTCTATTC
The DNA here is from genome assembly GCF_013426895.1 of Paraburkholderia largidicola. Taxonomy (NCBI): domain Bacteria; kingdom Pseudomonadati; phylum Pseudomonadota; class Betaproteobacteria; order Burkholderiales; family Burkholderiaceae; genus Paraburkholderia; species Paraburkholderia largidicola. The sequence goes on from NZ_AP023176.1 coordinate 288,335, forward strand.
GAGAACTGTTCGTTTATCGTCACGGTCGTGCTGGGTGAAATCTTTCAGGCGGCAAACGAGAGTGCCGTATATGCAAACCTCAATGTGAGGTATGACCTGAGATTTCTATCGGCTACGGGGGGGAACGTAAAGTGTTCATCTTCGATTTGCGTCTGGACCGATGAAATCAATGCGTCGCATCGCCCGGGTTTAGATGCGCTTTTCGTCTCCGACGGTGCGGGCGTGGCCGCGGCCGCTGCGGCGTGCGACGAACGACTCGTGCAATGGCTGCGCCGCACTCACGCGAACATGATTCCAGTGGTGCCCCTTGGTGAGGGGCGCAGGCTATTTCAGGCGGCCTGCGGGAGCGCTGAAAGGCAGCCGGCCGGATCCGGCGACGATGTATGCGGAGCGCAAGGCGTTGAAGAACGCGATCACACGAACGTTCGGCTCGAGCTGATGAAGGGTGCGCTGATCCTGATCGCACGCGATATGGGGGAGGATTGCGCGCGCGGCGTTGCGGAGCACGTCATGCCCGAAACCCTGCCCGCCCTGTCATCGTTGCTCGGCGGCCAGCCGGATAGTGGTTCTGTCGACAGGGTGCATATCGCAGCGCGCTGGATGAAAGAGAATTGCCAGAGCTCGATTTCCATTGAAGATGCTGCACGGCTAGTCGATATGAGCACCCGCAATTTTCAGCGTTGCTTCAAATCGGAGGTGGGAGTTACACCTTCTGCCTATCTGCTGCATGCACGATTCTCGATCATCTGCAGTTTGTTGACCCATTCCGAACTGCCCGTCGACAAGATTGCGCGGCGTACCGGAATGGGAAACGGAGACAGACTGGCAAAAGTCTTTCGCCGGCATTTGCATCTATCGCCAACCGAGTATCGCACCAGAGCGCGGAGGGTAGCTGGCATATAGCCCGTTTCGCGACTCGTGATTTGAAAGGGGTATTCGTTAAACCGGGATTCTTCGTTCCCTAAAGATTACGGTCACCTTCTTTAATTTGAAACCGAGGTGACTACACTTTTTTCCTGCCGTTTCGACGGAAATCTTTAAGCCGCGCGCAGCGTTAATTTCCGAATCTTCGAGCGAAACGCCAGACACTTCATTTTGCACGTGAGGCATGCTTTGCGAACTTCTCGGTGGCGAGCCGTTTGTGTCCTCTAGAAGGGAGCTGTTGCCACGTTGCCTACAGGGAAGCGATATGCGCAAGTTTGAAGAAAGAGGTGATGCCGTTATGGAACAGGCGTGTAAATCTGCTTTGCATGCCTTGCCTGGTATTCCGGGTCAGTTTTTGTCCAACACGGCGTCGATATCCGTCGAGCCTGGCGTTGAGCGGCACGTCCATACGATGGAATCTGCGGTGGACGACACCTTCGCGCTGGCGTGCGCGAATCAGGACGGCTTGCGGTTGCTGATCGGGTCGTTATCTTTTCGCCTTCTTGCGTCAATCCTGGAACAGGGGCCTCCTCCTTACGAGATGTCCCTTCAGGGGTGGCTGTCGATTGACCAAGGCTTGGCGCATCCCCTTACACAGGCCGTCGATGTCCATTTGCGCTTTGGAGACAATGCGCCGCACACTCGAAGTAGCCCGAACGCTGAGGGAGTGGGAATCCAAAAAAGGATTCACGAGTCCGCGACATTTCTTAGATCGAATCTGGAGCAGATCATCACCGTAGCTAATGTCGCGCGTATCGCTTCGATGAGCGAGCGCAATTTCTTGCGGCACTTTCGACAACAGTTTCGGGTGACACCGTCAGAGTATCTGCTGCAAGCGAGGTTGGAAAAGAGCTGTCAATTGCTCATTGAGAGTGAACTGCCTGTCGACAAAATAGCGCGACGTTGCGGGATGACGAGCGGCACGCGCCTTGCGAAGATATTCCGTAAGCGTTACGGCATGTCTCCCACTGAATTCAGGTTGCAAAATGGGTAACTCAGCGCCCGTTCACGGTGGCCTGACGCAATGCTCTCGCGTGCGTGCACGCAACAGACGGGTGCTCGCGCGTCACTTCCGGGAAGGTGCGAGTAACGCGTTAGCGTTGAGTTCAGTCACTGACAGATCGCGATTCTTCTTTTCGAATACCGCGCAGAGCAATGGCGAGTATCTGTCGATTGCCGCCTGGATCGGAGCATGACGACCATATGCGACGGCCGATACAGTCAACAGTGAAACTGCCACGAACGGGCGCAGTTCACTCGGCACCAGAGGGGCAGGCCGCCACCGCACTAACTGCATCGTCACAAGCATACCGAGCGTCCCGCCGGCGATGACTTCTGATACCGAGTGTGCCTCGTCGCGAATACGGGAGACGCCGATCAGCGTGGCAATGGCAATTCCTGACCACAACGCGGCGCGGTGCCGATTGGCGCTGCCGTCCTGGAATGTAAGAACGAGCAACACTGGCCACACGGCCGACGCCAGCATGGTGTGTCCGCTAATCATCCGGAACCGGATGACCTCGATCTGCAGGCCGGAGCCCGCATAGAGAATCTTGCTCAGGCCGACCACTGCCATCGCACCGATAAGCAGCCCTGACCATACGAACGCCACCCGAGCGCCTGTCAATGAGCGGGTCAGCCAGGCGGTACAGACGATTGCGAGCGGGAGCATCAACGCCGGGTCACCCAGATTGCTAATGGCAGGCCACATTCGCTGTTCCTCAGGTTCCGAGCAATCGTAGTGTATTGCAAAGAACGGATCGCCAAATTCAAGCTGTCAGTCGCGAGCAACACGACTACAGCCAAAAGAATATGACTTGAACACATGACATCGATATGAATCGGGTCTTGATTGCGTGAATATTTCGCTATCTGGTCCGATAGAAACATAAATAAGGATAACGAAATGAAAGATTGCTTTCGTATTAATAATGCGGATTCATCGGACAACGTCGGGCACGATTCAGCCAACGAATATTGAAGTGCTGCCCTTCAACTATGATGCACTGCATATAAATGTGTCGTCGGGTGAGGTGGTTTGGCTCATCTGAAAGCTTTGGAAGCAATTCGTAGTTCGTCTTTCATAGCAATCCTTGCCAGTATTTCTCATGTACGCGATTTTGGACAATCCACCGCGGTCATTAACGTAGGAATACTAAGATGAACAGGCGTGACGAACAGATGATCGTTCAGCATAACGGTCAAGACACGTACGAGAGCGATCGGCAAGCCGGGGCGATGGAAATGGTTCAGGTGATACTTGCCGGTGGCGCCGGCACCCGACTATGGCCATTGTCCAAAGACCGGTATCCGACACAATTGACCGGCCTGCTGGGGCAGGATTCTCTGTTGCAGGCAGCTGTCACACGCACACGGAATCTTCCTGGCCCGTGGCGCGTGGCTCCCGATCCCGTCGTCGTATGCAGCAACGAGAATCGATTGATCACCGAGGAGCAGACCCGCGTGGCGGGCGTGCATTCGTCGATCGTGGTCGAGCCGGCTCGACGTGATACGGCGCCCGCGCTGACCCTTGCAGCAGCGGCGGTATCCCGTGACGGTGCCGATCCCATCATCGTTGCGATGCCGGTCGACGACGCGATCGCAGACGTTGCGGCATTCCAGCGCGCGATTCTCAACGCAGCACACTATGCTGCCGAGGGGGCGATCGTCATGCTGGGTGTGCCGCCCACGCGCGCGGAGACGGGCTTCGGCTATATACGGTTTGGCGCCTCGCTTCACGGTGACGCTCGCAACATCGAGCGCTTCGTCGAGAAGCCGGCGGCCGAGCTCGCCGTGCATTATGTGCAGTCAGGCGGCTACTGGTGGAATAGCGGCATTTTCGTCGTGCGTGCGAAAGTGTGGCTCGACGCGGTCAATCGCATTCAACCGGCGATATACCAAGCTTGCGTGGAAGCCATCGAAAACGGCATGAGCGACGAACCGTACTTCTATGTCAGCCCTCAGCATTTCAACAGTTCGCCGCCCGCATCGATCGATCATCTCGTGATGGAGCGGATCGGCATTGACGACGCGCTGCCGGTCGGCGTGGCCGTGCTGCTCGATGCGGGTTGGACCGACCTCGGTTCGTACGACGAGCGGAGCGATGGTGCGGTCGAGGACGTGCAAGGGGGCATTGCCCGAGACCGCAGATTGGCTGGAAGAGACATCGCGTCGATCGGCGTTGCGCGACAGTATCTGACAGACGATGACGTGCAGGCGATGAACGTGGCCATTGTCCACGACTGGCTGGTGAAGCCGGGCGGCGCGGAGAAAGTACTCCAGCAGATTATCCAATGCTTTCCTGATGCCGATCTCTTCAGTCTCGTCGATTTTCTCGAAGATCGTGAGCCGGTGTGCGGCAAACCCGTCACGACTTCGTTCATTCAGGATCTGCCCTTTGCGCAGCGACGCTACCGCGCGTATCTGCCGCTGATGCCACTGGCGGTCGAGCAGTTCGATCTGTCGGCATATGACCTCGTTATCACGAGTTCGTACGCGGTCGCAAAAGGCGTATTGGTGGGACCGGACCAGACGCACGTCAGCTATGTGCATTCGCCGATGCGCTACGCGTGGGATCTGCAGCATCAATATCTTCGCGAATCGAAACTGACTCACGGACCGAGGTCATGGGCGGCACGCGCGCTGTTGCATTACATGCGTACATGGGACGCGCGTTCGGCCAACGGAGTCGATCAACTGATCGCAAATTCCGATTTCGTCGCGCGTCGCGTCATGAAAGTCTACCGGCGCGAAGCTACCGTAATCGCACCGCCCGTCGAAGTCGAGATGTTCGAGCTATGTGAGGAAAAAGAAGACTTCTATTTGACGGCTTCGAGACTGGTGCCGTACAAGCGTGTCGATCTGGTTGTGGAAGCGTTCTCGCGAACGCCGCAACGCCGTCTTGTCGTGATCGGAGACGGGCCCGAGATGGAAAAGATACGTTCAATGGCCGGTCCGAACATCACGATACTCGGCTACAAGTCATTCGAAGTCTTGAAAGACTATATGCAACGTGCGAAGGCGTTCGTGTTTGCGGCCGAAGAAGATTTCGGGATCGTCGTTGTCGAAGCGCAGGCTTGCGGCACACCCGTCATTGCGTACGGTAAAGGCGGTTCGCTCGAAACGGTGCGGCCAATCGGCGCTGCACATCCCACGGGTGTGCATTTTTTCCAGCAGAGCGCGGAGTCACTGCTCGAAGCAGTGGAGCACTTCGAAAGTCAGCGTGAACAGATCAGTGTGGCAACCTGCCGCGCGAACGCTGAACGGTTTTCGGTCGCAACGTTCAGGCGCGCGTTCATGGGCGAAGTGAAACGTACGATCGCGGCACGGCATGCATCGCCGAAGTACACGTGGCAATAGCGTGCCGCAGTATCCCGACCTCTATGGTCCCGTAATTCGACATGACGCATCGTGCAAAGCGGTTGCCGCGTCCCGGTTCATTCCGTGACGGATGTCCCCCCATATCTGCAAACCTGCTGTGAACTTGCGGCAAAGGAGAGGAAATTGACGAACGCATTCATTACGGGCATCACTGGACAAGATGGCGCTTACCTCGCACAACTTCTGCTCGAACGGGGCTATCAGGTGTTCGGCACTTATCGCCGTACGAGCAAAGCCAATTTCTGGCGCATGGAAGAGCTTGGCGTATTGAGTCATCCCAATCTGCACCTCGTGGAATGCGACCTGACCGATCTCGACGAAACGATACGGTTGATTGAGAGAACAAAGCCGCGTGAGATCTACAACCTTGCCGCGCAAAGTGTTGTTAGCGCGTCGTTCGATCAACCCGTCACCACCTCGACGATCACAGGATCGGGAGCGCTTCATCTGCTGGAATCGATCCGGACGCTGGACTCTTCCATCCGCTATTACCAGGCCTCCACTTCCGAGATGTTCGGAAAGGTAAGGGCGGCCCCTCAAAACGAAGAAACGCCGTTCTATCCACGCAATCCGTATGGCGTTGCGAAGCTATACGCACATTGGCTCACGATCAACTATCGCGAGTCCTACAACATCTTTGCGTCTCCCGGTATTTTGTACAACCACGAATCGCCGCTGCGGGGACGCGAATTCGTCACGCGAAAAATCACAGATGCCGTCGCGAAGATCAAACTCGGCAAGCAGGACGTACTCGAACTCGGGAATCTCGATGTCAAACGCGATTGGGGATTCGCCAAGGAATACGTGCATGGCATGTGGCGCATGCTCCAGCTCGACGAACCGGAAACATTCGTGCTTGCAACCAACCGCACGGAGACAGTGCGCCGCTTCGTCACGATGGCTTTCAGAGCGGTAGGAACGCAGCTCGAATGGCGTGGTTCCGGCACGCAGGAAGAAGGCCTCGACATATCGAACGGCACGGTCAGGGTGCGCGTCAATCCGAAGTTCTATCGTCCCGCCGAAGGCGATCTTCTGGTCGGCGACCCAGGCAAGGCCAGAGAAAAACTGGGCTGGGAGTCTAAGACCTCGCTTGAAGAGCTATGCAAGATGATGGTCGACGCGGATATCGCACGCAACGAAAAAGGCATCCTGGTCTGACCGTCCCGCAGCGTATTGAGTCGGGCACTGCGTTAATTGCGATGTCCGTACCTGATCTCGCGGCATCGCGTCTCATCGGTGATGCCGGCGGGGCACGAGCGGGATACGCAAACAAGAAGTTTCATTCTGAAGGAGTGGACCCTTGAGCGTAAAGAACATTGGGATGAAGTCCGAGACAGGGCGCGGCGATGAAGACGCATTCGTCGCGGGAGATCTGGGCCGGCTGATCATCGACAACATCTGGGTTGTGACCTCGATTGCCTTGCTCGTACTGCTGGCGTCGATTTCGCACGCGTTTCTCGCCACTCCGATGTACGACGCCAACGCGGTGCTGCGAGTGGACTTGCCCAACCCGAATGGACTCGGCCTTGCATTGCAGGCGCAGCAGGTAGCGCAGCCGGTTCCGCTCAAGTTGCCAACCGACGTCGAAATCGAAATGGTACAGAGCCGCAATGTACTGTTGCCGGTAATCGACCAGTTCAGACTGAACACGTCCGTGACACCGCGCAGGGTGCCGTTGCTCGCCGATATAACCGGCCTGTTCGCGACGCGTGGAGAGCCGGTGTCGCCCATTCTCGGCCTGCGCTCGTTTGCATGGGGCGGAGAGATCGTCGATCTTGCGTCACTGCGGGTACCGCGCGATCTGGAGAATGAGCCACTCGAAATGCTCGCGCTCGAAGGCGGGCGATACAGGCTGGATGACCAGAACGGCCGTCCGCTCCTGATGGGTTCCGTGGGCGTGCCCGCATCCGGCGATGGTGTGTCGATCACGATCGATCGTCTGGTGGCCCGACCCGGTACCCGCTTCACGCTCGTGCGATACAGTGACGTCGACGCGATTGCACGTATTCATCGTCAGTTGCAGGTGATGGAGTTGGGCAAGGATACGGGTGTCATTCAGATCCTTTACGAAAGCAGCAGTCCCACTGTTGCGATGCGCGTGACCGATGCAATCGCCAAAACCTATATTGCATCGCATATCGCGCAACGCCGCGAAGAAGCGAGCGAGACCCTTGCATTCGTGGACGGCGAACTGCCGAGATTGCGCGAGGAGTTGAAGGAGGCCGAAGTCAGACTGAGTGACTACCAGACGAAAGTCGGAAGCATCAAGCCTGACCCTGAGAGCACGATGTATTTGCAGGGTAGTCTGGATTTCTCGCGGGAAATCGCGACAGTGAGACTGCAACGCACCCGGCTGCTGCAGCAGTTCACACCTGACAGCAACCAGGTGAGAACGTCCGACGAGCAGCTCAAGCAACTCGAGAATGAGAAGGCAGCGTTCGAGTCGCGCTTTGTCAACCTGCCGCTCGCAGTGCGAACCACGGCCGATCTGACACGCGACGTAAAGGCGTCCAATGACATCTATCTTGCGATGCTCAACAAGTCGCACGAACTGGATGTGACGCGAGCAGGGACGCTCGGCAACGTCCATATCGTCGACACGCCGCTTTGGCCGTCGAAGCCCGTCAAGCCAAATCGGCCTCTGATTATCGCTTCGGGCGCCGGTGCGGGTGTGATTCTCGGCGTGTTGTTCGTATTCGTGCGGCAACAGTATTTCAATGGCGTGCGAGAGCCGCTATCTGTCGAGCGCCGTCTGCGCCTGCCCGTATTCGGCGCGATCCGCCTGAGCCACGAGCAGGCGCGACTCGACTATGCCGTCGGCCACATGCCCTCGCTCGAGACGCACACGGATGCGCGAACCCACGCGCACGGTGCGGCACTGGGCACTGTCAGGGGCATCACCGATCCGCCAGGCACATCGCACGGACGCGCGGCGACAGATGTCGGGGCGCACGACCAGCCCGTGTCACGCGACACTCCGGGTCACACCGACTCATCCTGGCCGGCGAGAAAAAGGCATACGACGGCAGTGTGTCTGGCCACGCATCGGCCCGCCGATCTGTCGATGGAACAGTTGCGTGACGTGCGAACCGCGCTGGAGTGCGCCGTGGCCGTTGCGCCCAACAACATTCTCCTCGTGACGGGAGCGACGCCGGGCACGGGCAAGAGTTTCGTCTCGGCGAATCTCGCGGTGCTGGCTAGCGAGACCGGCAAGCGGGTTTTGCTCATCGATGCGGACATGCGCAGGGGCGTCCTGGCTTCCCATTTTGGACTTCCCGCATCGAATGGTCTGGCGGAGGTGCTGGCTGGGCATATCGTCGCGTCGCATGCGATCCAGCCCACCTGTATCGACGGTTTGTCATTGCTCGCGACGGGACTGTACCCGCCCAATCCATCGGCGTTACTGGCGACGCAGCGCATGCGAACCCTGTTTCAGATCGTCAGCGAACAGTTCGACCTCGTGATCGTCGACACGCCACCCGTTCTTGCCGTGACGGACGCCAACATTCTTGCTGCGCATGCAGCTTCTACGTTGCTCGTGCTTCGACCGAACGTGCAGACCCAGTCCGAACTGGAGGAGACCTTGAGACGCCTCGATCGTGCCGGAGCAAGGTTGATCGGTGCTGTCTTCAATGCCATGCCGCAACGGCGAAGTGAAAAGCGCTGGCACGCATACGCCAGTGCCTACGCCGCACCGGCAAGCCACACGCAACGCAGCGCATAGCGCTGGGTCCTGTTCGCGTCCATCTGCACAGTTGAACGAGGAAGGAAAGCGATGATCGATACGCCACATCAATCTGATTCCGCGACGCTTTCTGCGGTTCCGGGAAGCGTGCTGTCCGAGCGGGTCGAAACTGACATTGCGAACGATGTCGATGCGCTGGACGTCGACTTCGTCATCAATGGCAAATTCATGAGTCAGCGCATGACGGGGGTTCAGCGTTGCGCCTACGAATTCGCTTCAGCGCTTCAGGGGCTAGAGACGAACCGCCGACGCTTCTCGGTGATCGTCCAGGCCGACGCAGGCTCGACGGCGGCACCATTCAAAACGCGCTCCGTCTCTTCGTGGTTCAAGGGGCCACTTTGGGAGCAACTCGCATTGCCGTTTGCGGCAGGACGTCGTGTTCTCGTCAGTCTGTGCAATGTCGGACCTGTCATCAAGCGACGCCATATCGTCATGATTTACGACATGGCGGTGTACGACGTGCCTGCGGGCTATTCGCGCAAGTTCCGCTGGTGGTATCGCTTCGTGTTCTTCTCGCTGAAGCTCAATGCCCGACACATCGTGACCGTTTCCGAATTCTCCAAGTCGAGAATCCGCGCCGTGCTTTCCGTGCCGGATTCCAAGGTGTCAGTCGTCAAGCTGGGGGTGGATCATCTCGACCGCATCGAAAGTGACACTGGCGTGATCTCGCGTCTGAACCTGAAGAAAGGCCGTTATGGGCTGGCTGTCGGCAGTCTTGCCGGCGGAAAGAATCACGCGCGCGTGCTGGCCGCGATCGAGCAGCTCGAACTGCCCGACGATTTCAGATTCGTGGTGGCTGGAGGAAAAAACGTCCGCATTTTCGGTGGAGACACCTCTGAAAAAGACGCGGCGAAAAAGGTTGTCTGGGCGGGATACGTAGAGGATAGCGAGTTGAAGGCACTGTATGAGAATGCCACTTTCTTTGTCTTTCCGTCCTTATACGAAGGGTTCGGCCTTCCTCCTCTGGAAGCGATGTATTGCAGTTGTCCCGTCATCGTGTCGCGCGAGGCGTCGCTGCCCGAAGTATGCGGCGACGCCGCCCTGTATTGCGATGCCTATTCGGTCGAAGACATCGCCGAAAAAATGACGATGATGATCAACGACGATGCGTTGCGCGAGCGCTACCGAGCGCGAGGCTACCGCCACGCGAGTCAATACCGTTGGTCGATGTCCGCCAGTCGTCTGCTGGACACGATCGGACGCGCACGCTAGACCGTTCGAATCAGGGGTGCTTTGACGGAGAGGTCGATGTACGCAAGGATGATATCCGTTCTGTTTTATATGTTCTTCACCTGCGTGATCTTCAATCCGCAGGTGTCGGGTGTCACCCTTTATATATACGTTCTTATTCCGTTTCTGGATCCGGGATTCCTGCGGTTCGTCGGCAGTACATTTCGCAAGTGGAGCACACCGCTCGGCATCGCGGTGCTGGTGAGCCTGATGGGTTCACCGTCAGTGGCAGTCCGGGTGCTTTCGATCGCTGCGTGCGTCGGTTATCTGTTGTACACATCGGAGCGCGGGCTGGATTGCCTGCACCAGTGGATGACGATCAACGTATTGTTCGCCCTCGTCCAGTTCGTCCTTTTTTATGTCGACTACGACCTTTCGATCCAGCTCGGACCCAATAATCTGTCAAAAATGCTGTGGGGCGATTATGCAACCGACTCCAACACCAACTTCTACGAGATCTTCTACTTTTCACGCGTGGCGGGTTTCTCGCGCGAAGCGGGGTTTTTCTCGTCCCTGCTGGTGGCATCGTTTGTCGCCGACGTCGTAAGGGGCACGGCGAGCCGGAAGATGATCCTGATGTATTGCATTGGTCTATTCATCAGCTTTTCGAAATCTTCTTTCGTGTTTCTGATCTTCGCCGCGTTGTATCCGATGCGCAAGCGCATCCGGACCGTTCATCCGCTTGTCGTACTGATCGCATTCATCGCCTGTTTGACGTTGGTGGCGGTGTATCTGGCGCGTTTCAACTTCTTCTATTCGGATACGTTCGGGCATCGGTTGGGCGGCTACGCTTTCATGTTCGATGCACGTCTGGAAGACATCGTTGGCGGCATCAATGCACACGACCTCATAGCGAACTACCGTTATCTGCCTTATGTGCATCTCATCGAGCGAGACATCCAGGGCGCTGGCGTGACCTTCGCCGGGCTGCCTGCAAACGTCGCCGAGATGGGACTGTTCAGCGCGTTGATCCTGTTTGGCGTCATTGCGTTCACCGCCAGCGATGGTTTTGTGATCCTGCTGTTCCTGTTGTTGACCGCGACCGTGAGTGTCACGACCGTGACTTCGTTTGTGCCGCTCGCCTATCTGATCTGTTATTGGCCGAGATTCGCCGCGTACAGCGCGAAGCGACGGGCTGCCGAACGTCCGCCGCCTCGATTGTGGCCTTACGGCGCAGCAAGTCGCGGGATCTCGCGACAGAACATGCCTCAAACGGAATAGCGATTCCGCGTGCGTCTTTCATGGTGGCGGCTGTTATCGATTCGCAAGGAGGGTTCATGCTGTTGGGCTGGATTTCGAACTTCCGGAGCGCGTCAAGGCGATCCATCCTGCTTTCACTCGTCGCGATCGTGTTCGCGGGTTTGCCGATTGCGCGAGGCGCCGAGGCGACGCTCGATGTGAAGAATCCACCGGGATCGCTGATTGCGCGCGGGCCGGGAAACATGAAGATCCTGTTCGGAACACCGCCTCAGACGCAAGCGGGTAGTGGCACGCTTGTCGTCGCACTCGTTCCTTACGATCGCGATGGAGTGCTTCTGGGCGACCCGATCGCCTCATACCGGCAGTCGATCAGATTCACGCCGCAGGGTGCCGACCAGTCAGTCAACATCAAGATTCCGCGAGCTGGTCTGTTTGCCGTCGATGCGAAGCTGATTGCATCGGGAGGCGAGACAGTCGCGTCGAAGCGCATCAACATCGCGGCGATTGTCCCGCGCAACACGCCACCGTTTTCCGACTTCGGCGTCGTGACGCATTTCGCGCAGGGTAAAGGTTCACCGGACATCGTGTTGCCCCTCGTCAAGGCAGCAGGCTTTTCATGGATCCGCGACGAGATCTACTGGGACCGGATCGAGCAGAAGCCGGGCGCGTTTGCATTCCCCAGCAGCTACGACGAATACATAAACGCTACGTCGAAGTTCGGGATCTCACCGCTCGTCGTTCTGGCTTATGGCAACGAGAAGGTCTACCCCGAGTACTTCAAGGGCGGGCAGAGTTTTCCTCAAACGGCGGAGGGGCGTCAGCGCTTTGTCCGCTATGTGGATGAAGTGGTTCGCCGTTATGGAGCAAAGGTGAAGTATTGGGAGATATGGAATGAACCGGCGTTTGCGCAGATCGGTTACCCCGATTACGTGGCCCTGTTGAAAGCGGTCTACGGTCAAATCAAGCAACGTAACCCCGACGCGACCGTGATCGCGTGCGGTGGCGGCGGTGCGGGCGGCGGCCCTGGCGGAGACTGCTTCCTGGCAACGGTCAAAGACGGCGCGCTTGAATACCAGGACGCGGTCAGTGTTCACCCTTATATGTCGCCCCACATTCCAGAGACGGGATATCCAACCGCGGGTGGAGCCGTCTCATCGGTCAGCATCCCGACGGTCTGGCCTTATCTGCATCAGTTGCTCGATCAGAATCCAAAAGCCGGCGGACGGCGAGTCCAGCTGTGGATCACAGAACTGGGATGGCCTTCCAGGCCGGCGTCGGACGGGCTCAATGACGCCTCCCAGGCGGCGAATCTGGTCAGAAGCTATCTGCTTTCGAGGCGCTACGGCGGCGTCAATGCGATGTTCTGGTATGACTTTGTCGACGATGGCCGCGATGAATCGAACCGCGAAGACAACTTCGGCATGTTGAAAAACGATCTGTCGCCGAAGCCTGCCTATGTTGCTGCTGCAACCCTCTCTGCGACGCTGGGTAGCCGCAGCTGGAATAGCGCATTGGTCGATGACGCCGATGTGAAGATCTATCAGTACGGGAAATCAAGTCCCGTAATCGTCGGGTGGACTACGCAGTCGGTTGGGCGCGTGGTGTCAGTGCATGTGCCCGCCGGCGATTACGTGCAACGTGACTGGCAAGGTGTCGAGTCGCCCGTCACGGTTGCGGCCTCGGACTTCAAGTGGACGCTCGGGCCGTTGCCGGCTTACCTGTTGCCCAAGGCCGTTGCGCGTTGAGCGCAGAGGCGACCTGGAGCTTCGATGACCTCGGTCAAGAAGAACTTTGCTTTTCTGATGTCCGTGCAGGTTTCGACATATGTGGTGCCGCTGGTACTCGTTCCGTGGCAGACGCGCGTTTTGACGCCGGAGGGATACGGCCGCTTCAGCGTGGTGATGGCGATCACAATGTACTTCATCGCTTTCGCCCAGTACGGTTTCAGGCTAAGTGTGACGCCACAGGTTTCGATCCACCGTGGCGATCGCGCCAGGCGCTCGCAAATATTCTGGACGACGCTTTGCACTCAGCTTGTGATTGCGGCGATCGGCTTTGTCGTACTTCTGGCTCTAAGCCACATCGTGACGCGTGTTTCGGAAGATCGAACGCTACTGATGATCGGATACGGTGCCGTGCTTGGTGCAAGTTTGAATCCGGACTGGTACATGCAGGGTACCGAGAACCTTGTCGTGTCGAGTATCACGGCCTTTACGGGGCGGGTGCTGAGTCTGCCCGCAATGCTTCTGTTGGTGCATTCAAAGGAGGATATTGGATGGGCGATCGGGATCAATAGCGCTGTTCCTTTGTTGACCAGCATTGTGGTCCTCGGCTGCCTCTTTTGGCGGCGCGAAGTGGCATTTGTCCGAACCTCGGTCTCTGAGATCGTAGCCGCATTGCGTGCTGGTTGGCAGTTGTTTGTCGCTACTTTTTCCGTCAGCTTCTATGCATACACGAATACGGTGGTGTTGGGTCTTGTGGCCGGCAATGTCGAGGCCGGCTACTTTGCAGCAGCCGACAAGCTGATCAAGGCGGCGCTAAGCGCGATGTCGCCTCTGGCCAGTGTGGCTTATCCGCGGATCAGCCGGCTGGTGCATCAGGCGAGAGAGGACGCAATGATCTTTCTGCGCAAATTGCTGGTGGCGCAAGGCGCAATCATGCTGTTCATTTCGACGATCATTTTTGTGAGTGCACCCTATGTCGTGAATATCCTCTACGGGGTTCATTTTCTGCCGATGGTCGACGTGCTTCGCTGGATTGCGTTTCTTCCTTTTCTTGCGGGACTGAACAATGTCTTTGGCGTGCAGACCATGCTCTCTCTTGGTATGAAGAGTCGATTCAGTGTAATCGTGCTGTCGTCCGGATTGTTGAACATCACGTTGATTGGTGGACTGGCAAGCCCGTTTGGCGCATCCGGGGCGGCCGCTGCCGCATTGCTGACGGAAGCGGCAATCGCCGCGGCAATGATCTTTGCGCTGTAGGGAAGGCGTCGTGCAGTTGATTTGCAAGCCGCTGACGCGTGCGGTCAAGAGCGACGGCGTTGGTGATTGGGCATGTGAGCGCGGCGCTGCGGGTCACGTTCCGTATCGTCGTTGCGAGTCGATGGATGAAGCAGCCTTTAAATCAGGTGGATCGAAATGACGATTTCCGAAACTTCAGTCAACATCGACGCAACGTCGCGTATGCATGGCGCGTCTCCCCGCGTCACTGTCATTCTCGTCAACTACAAGAATGCGGAGATGACGCTCAGATGCGTGGATTCGCTGTTCGATATGGTCTACGACAACTTTCTGGTCATTGTTGTCGATAACGCATCGAGCGCCGAATCCTATGATCGTCTCAAGGACGCAACGCAGCCCGTCACGATAGTCAGGTCGACGGAAAATCTGGGCTTCGCCCGGGCTTGCAATCTTGCTATCGCCGGGCTTGAAAGCGATCCTCCGGCCTACGTCTGGCTACTCAACAACGATGCAATCGTGCATCAGGATGCGTTGCTGAGGCTGGTTGCCCTCGCTGAGGGAGAAAAGAAGGTCGGGGCAGTCGGCTCGAAAATCGTTCACATGCATTCGAACTCGATCATAAGCGCGGGAGGTGGCGTGATCAATTCGATCACCGGCACCACCAAAAATCTGACCATCGAGCAGGCCCGCAAGCGATTGGATTACATTTGTGGCGCTAGTTTTCTGATTCGCTGGGACGCACTGAAAAGCGTTGGCCCGTTTCGCGAAGACTATTTTCTGTATTGGGAAGATGCCGATTATTGTGCGCGGTTGCGTCGCGACAAGTGGGCGCTGGCATTTGCTGAAGACTCGATTATCTATCATGCGGAGTCTACGACCGTGGGAAAGGGAAGTGTTTTGTTCGACTATCTCTTCTCCCGTGCATCGGTGATATTCGTTCGCGAGCACTTCAGACACTATTGGCTGGTCCCATTGACGATTTCGCTTGGCGGAAGAGTAGTCAAGCGCATAGGCAGAAATAACTTTGCAGGTGTTTTTGCGACTTGCAAGGGCTTCGTGCATGGCCTTCAAGGCAAGCTGCAACGACCTGGCGAGGCTGGACGTGCACGATGAGATACGAGATGGAACCGGCTTTCGCGTGTGGCAGATGCTGCGCGGCGTGAGTTACTCGGTACTCGCCAACGTCGCGGGGCTGCTGGGCCCTCTGGTTACGATGCCGTATGTGCTTCGCGTTCTGGGTCCCGGCGCATACGGTCTCGCGGTATATGCATCGATCATATCGACCTGGATCACGAGCGTGCTGGTGCTAGGCCTGTCGGGCTACTGCGCCCGGCAGTATTCGCGTAGCGTGATATCCGGTGCCGGATGCGGCGATCGCGAGCTTTCCAGTCTGGTTTCGCTGCAAATCGTCATGGCCATCGCGGCGACGGTGCTTCATGCGGTCGTCATTTCATTGGTCATAGAGCGTGGGTCGGGCACGATCTTCTGGATCTACCTTGCTGTGACGGCTTTTTCATGTCTGAATGTCGACTGGTTTTTTTACGTCACTGACCGGATGGATGTTTTCTTCTGGAGGACGTTGGTACTGCGTCTCGCCGCGCTCGCGGCCCTTTTCGTCTTCGTCAAGACCAAAGAGGACGTAACGGTCTACGCAGGCATTTCGGCAGTCTTCGTGGTGCTGCCGAATCTTGTTTCGTTCATTTTTGTTTTCAGGCGACATCCTCTTTCGTTCGATCGTCACGCTTACAAAAGAATTGGCGGCGCCCGCTACTTTTTGACGAATGCCACCATCGGGTCGGTGTATCAGTTCGCGGATCAATTCTTGATGGGTATGCTTTCGACCAAGGAAAATCTGTCGTACCTGAACGTCTGCAAGCAGATCATGGGAATCGCAAATATGGTCGTAGCTTCCGCCAGCCGTGCCTTGATGCCGCGAGCCGTCGATGCTTTCGCTCATGGAAAGGGCAGTGTCTGGATCAGGAAAATGACGCCCGCATGTGGTGCGGCTGTCGTGGCAGCGACACTGGGTATGTGGCTGCTCGGCGCGCCACTCGTACGGCTGTTGGCAGGTCCGAAGTTCGAACCCGCAAGCGAACATATGGCTCTGCTCGCGGCGATTTTCGCGGTGACCGCCGTCGCTGTCTATATCGATACCCAGATCAGCATACCGCTGAATTGCGAACGGTTCACTACGGTGTCGAACTCGTTCGTTGCGATAGTAAGCATCGTTATGCTTCTCGCACTGTTTCAAAGATTGGGGTTCGTCTCGGCGTTGGTTGGTCTGTTAGTCGGCGAAACGATCGGCGTTAGCGTGATGCTGTATCTTCACAAAGGCCGGTCTGGACTTTCTATGGTGAAGCAATGAACAGATTTGCTACGGTATTCCACGACTTCGAAGATGTCCATTTCTATAAGGACGTCGGCTGCGTTCCAGCGCTTTATTCAAGACTGAAATTCGGGCGGACATCGATTATTGTGTATCGTCGCCGGAAAGTCCCTCTTACCGTGCCGGCAGAACTCGCTGACGACTTGATGCTTGTCGGGTTAGAAGCAGGTTCCACGGCGGAGTTTTATGCCAAGGCGCTAAAGTACTTGTGGACTAACAAGGAGGTAAAGATCGTCAATCTTTATCATCTGAAGCTTGCGCATTTGCTCTTCTTCGAGATCCTGAAGCTGATTCGTCCGGATGTGACGCGTTATCTCAAGCTGGACATGGATCAGCGCGTCATCGAGAACGTCACCGCGCGACCTCATGGGCTCCGGGCATTCAAGCTGAAAACATGGCTGTTCATAGCGAAGCGACTCGATGTTATTTCGGCCGAGACCTCGAATGTCTTCGAGCATCTGCGATCTTACGAACCAGCGCTGCAACGAAACGTGTTTTTCCTGCCAAATGGGATCTGGGCGGAAAACACAGCGTCGGTATCGAGAGTCGAAGCGCGCGAGAAGATCATTCTCTGCGTCGGTCGTATTGGCGCAGAGCAGAAGAACAACGAGCTCGCGCTCAACGCCTTTTGCGAACTGGAGCGGCTTGACGGATGGCGACTCGTGTTCGCGGGGCCGGTAGAGCCTGATTTCCAGAAGCTGATTGATGAATTATTCAGGAAGCGGCCCGAACTGGCTTCGGCAATCGAACTTACCGGCCCACTCGATAAGGCTCATGTCTACGATCTCTATGCAAAGGCAAGTGTCTTTTGCCTGACTTCGAGATGGGAAGGTTTTCCGTTGGTGCTGCCCGAGGCGGCTTACTTCGGCAACTACATCTTGACGACCGATATCGGTGGCGCGCGCGAAGTCACGGAGAATGGACGACTTGGAACAATCGTCAGGGACGCAAGCGTGCGCGGATTTCGCAACGCTTTTCAGGCGATCATCGATGGGGACATCGACATCGAAGGGATGAGCGCGAGGCAACAGGCGTTTTGCGCGAGCCGGATGACGTGGGAGTATCTCATTCCAATCCTGCAGCGTCGTATTCAGCTACATGTCAATGGCGAATGTGGTTCATTTGACCAGCACGCGGCTGGCAGTTGATGTGAACGCGGCACGCGTCTCAGCGCGCAGGTAATTCCGACAAGCTATCGAACATTCACGACACGGCGCGTTTCATCTAAAACGGCGGATCTAAGATTCGAACTCAATGAAACTGAGGAGAGAACTCATGGCCAGAAAAGGAATTATCCTCGCTGGCGGGTCGGGCACGCGCCTGTATCCGGTGACGCATTCGGTTTCGAAACAGCTTTTGCCCGTCTACGACAAGCCAATGATCTACTATCCGCTCAGCACGCTGATGATGGCAGGCATTCGCGACGTGCTCATCATCTCGACTCCGCAGGATGTGCCGCGTTTCCAGGCGCTTCTCGGTGACGGAGAACGGTGGGGCATGAACGTACAGTATGCGGTTCAGCCTTCGCCGGGAGGGATCGCGCAGGCGTTTATCATCGGCCGCGCATTCGTTGGCAACGACGCCTCCGCGCTGGTTCTAGGCGACAACATTTTCTATGGAAATGATCTGGTGAAGCAGCTGGATCATGCTAGTCAACGCACCGACGGTGCGACCGTGTTTGCCTATCATGTGAATGATCCAGAACGTTACGGCGTTGTCGAGTTCGACCCGGAGTTCAAGGCGGTTTCGATTGAAGAGAAGCCGATGAGGCCGCGTTCGAGCTATGCGGTGACGGGGCTTTACTTCTATGACAGGCAGGTTTGCGACATTGCTGCCGACATCAATCCGTCCGCGCGCGGTGAACTGGAAATCACTGATGTCAACGTACATTACTTGCGGCAGCAGCAATTGCACGTCGAAATCATGGGGCGGGGCTATGCATGGCTTGACACGGGCACGCACGATTCGCTAATCGACGCGGCGACGTTTATCGCGACCCTGCAAAAGCGACAGGGGATGATGGTCGCATGCCCAGAGGAAATCGCTTTTCGCATGCAGTGGATCGACGGTGACGCGTTGCAGGCGCTTGCGAGGCCGTTGTCCAAAACGGCCTACGGCAAGTACCTGTCGGACATCGCGCAGGATCGTGTCGTGGGGCCGTCCATGGAGTCGGGCATCGAACCGGTGGTTGCGGATTACCAGGGCGGACGCATCCGGCGCGTTTCCTGAACGTGAAGCGAATACCCTGCGAGGCCGTTGTCAACGGGTGTTGCATACGGACTAACGCTTGATGAGGCGACCATGATTCTGGTAACGGGTGGAGCGGGCTTTATTGGCGCGAACTTTGTCATCGACTGGTTGAACGCGGTGGATGAAACGGTCGTCAACGTCGACAAGCTCACGTATGCAGGTAATCTGGGCACGCTAAGGTCATTGCGTGGCGATCCCAGTCATATCTTCGTGCGCGAAGACATTTGCGACCGCGATGCAATGGATCTGCTTTTCGAAAAGTATCAACCGCGCGCGGTCGTTCACTTCGCAGCCGAGAGTCATGTAGACCGTTCGATTCGCGGTCCGGCCGATTTCGTGCGGACCAATGTGGTCGGCACGTTCATGCTGCTCGAAGCGGTGCGCCATTACTGGCAAGACCTGCCAGCTTCGGAGCGATCGGCCTTCCGGTTTCTGCATGTTTCGACGGATGAAGTGTTCGGCTCACTGTCGCCGTTTGCGCCGCCATTTACCGAGACCAATCCGTACGCGCCGAATAGTCCTTACTCTGCGTCGAAGGCAAGTTCAGATCATCTGGTGCGCGCGTGGCACCACACATACGGCCTGCCGACGCTCACGACGCATTGCTCGAACAACTACGGTCCGTATCAGTTCCCTGAAAAGCTGATTCCGCTGATGCTAACGAGTGCGCTGGCCGGCAGGCCACTTCCCATTTACGGAGATGGGAAGAATGTAAGGGACTGGGTCTATGTCGGGGATCACTGTTCTGCGATTCGTGCCGTACTCGCGAAAGGCAAGCTGGGAGAAAGCTACAATATCGGCGGTTTCAACGAGGTTGCGAATATCGATGTGGTGCGTGCGCTATGCCGACTACTCGATGCGCTCCGGCCAAAAACATCAGGCTCATACTTCGAGCAGATTGCGTCTGTTCCCGATCGTCCCGGGCACGACCGCCGATACGCAATCGACGCGCACAAGCTGAAGCACGAACTGGGCTGGAAGCCGGAAGAAACGTTCGAGACGGGGCTTGAAAAGACGGTTCACTGGTATCTCGATCATCCGGACTGGGTCAGTGACGTGAGTTCGGGAGAGTACCTGAGCCTGGTAGATGCAGACGAACGGATAAGCGCATAGACGGGTTAGTTCGTGGTCTTCAACGGCGCATTCCACTGAGCCTTATTTTCGTCAGGAAATGAGACCAGTCAGGAAGTCGCCGACGCACGCTGTCGAGACGGTCCGCGCCAAAAGTACGTCGCAGTAGATATTTGCCGACAGCCTTCCCGCGTCCGAATACAAGTAGCCCTGTGAGTTCCAGCAAACCCAGGCGTACCTGAGGATAATCCGCCAATACGGCGAGTACCCTGATTCGCTGAATTGGCGACGAAGCGTGGTGCTTTAACGCAAACATCTGCGCGGCGGGGCGCACAACCGACTCGGGCTTGTGGGAAATCCGTAAGCTGTCGTGTGTCGTGTCGATCACATACGTGCGTTTGCGCATGCCAATGAACTGACCGTGCCGTTGCGCGATCCTTAGCCAAAGATCCCAGTCCTGCCAGATCTGCATCGAGTCGTCGAAGAGACCCGCGTCGATAAATCTTTCCCGAGTCGTGAAGACCTGTGTTCCGGTCGCGCACGCGGTTGCCAGATCGCGTGGCTGCACGCATCCACGGTCGAAGAGTGTCTGTTCCGTCGAGGGGCCGATCCAGCGCGACGAGTCGAAAAGGCCCGCGATGCGCTCCGTTTGTCCATGCACGGAAAGGTGATGCCAGTAACGCACAAAACACTCGATCCGTTCAGGGAGAAAATAATCGTCATCGTCGAGACCCGTGAGAAACGGGCCAGTCGAGCGCGAGATTGCTGCATTTCTCGCTGCGCATGCGCCTATGCTCGCCGGCAAAAAGACGGCCACGCATTTTCCCGACGCGGCGAGTTCGCGCAAAAAGTCACGCGTGCCGTCTGTCGATCCGTCATCCGCGACGACGAGTTCCACGTTCGGATAAGTTTGGTTCAAGACCGATGTGATTGCCCTTTTTAGAAGCGGCAAACGGTTTTTCGTCGGGAGATAAACGCTCACCAGAGGCTGGGTGGTCGGTTCATGGCTCATATCTTCGATCCTTGCGAGCTTTACGTCACCATTAAAAAACATGACGGTTCGACACTAATCCACGAGCAGGACATGGGATCCGACAAGCTGTCGACGTTTCGCGTCATCGAAACCAGTTTGCAACGCTGCTTTGTGGGATAGTTCAACCGTTAACTGTTCGCGTTGCCGAGATACCGAACAGGCGTTCCTCTCCCACGACCGCCCACAACCGGTCACTCGTTGACGGAGCCCGGACGCCTGATCGTGCGCTTCGCCCGATAGAATAGAGGCCAGACAAAGCGCGACGACTAGCCGATGCTGCACTGCGCGCTTGCGACTCCCCGCCATTCTCCGATTCAATCTACATGTGAAGACTGCTACCCTCGAAGACTTGCGTGCCGGGCAACTCGCCGGTGCGCGACAGATCAAGCTCGCCTGCGGGTTGACCGACATGCCACGCGAGATCTTCGACCTCGCCGACACCCTGGAGGTGCTCGACCTGTCGGGCAATGCGCTCACATCGCTGCCGGATGATTTGCCGAAGCTGCGCCACCTGCGCGTCCTGTTCGCCTCGAATAACCTGTTCACCGAGTTGCCAGCCGTGCTCGGCGATTGCGAATCGCTGAGCATGGTCGGCTTCAAGGCGAATCGCATCCGGCACGTTTCGGGGCGCGCGCTGCCACCCCAATTGCGCTGGCTTATCCTCACCGATAACGATATCGAAACACTGCCCGCGGAAATCGGCGAGCGTCCGAATTTGCAGAAGCTGATGCTTGCCGGCAACCGGCTGCGGTCGCTCCCCGAGACGATGGCCGCTTGCAGCCGCCTCGAACTGCTGCGCATTTCCGCGAACCGGCTCGATGCCTTGCCCGACTGGCTGTTACGTCTGCCGCGGCTCACGTGGCTCGCCTACGCAGGCAATCCGCTGAACGCCGCGCGCGAACAGGTGGCGCTGGCCGATGCGCCAGTGCCGGACATCGACTGGCATACGCTCGCGCTCGGACAGACGCTCGGGGAGGGTGCATCCGGCGTGACTCATCGCGCGACGCGTCTGCTGAGCGACGGGCATCCCGTCGAGGCGGTCGCCGTCAAGCTGTTCAAGGGCGCGATAACGAGCGATGGTTTGCCGGAACTCGAAATGGCCGCCTGTCTGCAAGCCGGTCAGCACCCGAATCTCATCCCGGTGCTCGGCAAGATCGCGGGTCATCCGCTCGACGAACACGGCCTCGTGATGAAGTTGATCCATCCGGCGTTCAGCAATCTCGCCGGGCCTCCGAGCCTCGCCTCCTGTACACGGGACGTCTATGCAGACGACGTGAGGTTCGACAAGGCGGTTGCGTTGCATATCGCGAGCGGGATCGCATCGGCGGCACAGCATCTGCATCGGCGCGGGATCATGCATGGCGATCTCTACGCGCACAACATCCTGCATGACGGCGCGGGGCACGTGTTGCTCGGCGACTTCGGCGCGGCATCGTGCCACGATATCGATGATCGCGCGCTGGCGCCGTCGCTCGAGCGGATCGAGGTGCGCGCGTTCGGCTGCCTGCTCGAAGAACTCGCGCAACGATTGGCCGGAGAGGCCGATGACCTCGCCGCCGGGTTCGCTGGGCTGATCGAAGACTGTTTCCACGAGCGCGTCGAAATGCGGCCTTCCTTCGATGAGATTGTCGAGCGGCTGTCTGCGCTGAGCGTTTGAGCGGAGCAGACGGCACTGCGATCGTTGGATAACGGGGCCATCCGCCCGTGGAGGCATTCAGCGGGCGAGTCCGTCGCGATCTATAGTAATCGCTGTTCGACGACGCAAAACAAGCCCACGCGATCACGAGTGTGTCCGGAAACCTTGCGCATCTGACATTGAAGAGGCTCCGCGTCCAGTGAAAAAATGGGGCTTTCAAGGAGTGTGACGACCATGCCCTACCTGCAACTGGACGTAAACGACCACTATTCAGTGGAAGACAAGCGGCGCCTGGCGTTGAAGATGAGCGAGACGTACGCGCGAATGATGTCGGTCGACATCAGGCGTATCAGCGTCGCGATTCGAGAGCTGGGAGACGGCGGTGTCTGGCGGATTCCCGAAGCCGGCGAAGAGCCCACCCCGGTCGCGGTCATGATGCTGGACATCAGAAAGGGCAGGACGCCCGAACTGCGTATGGACGTGGCCAAAGCGCTGTGCGCGCACTGCATCGACATTCTCGGCCTGCGTGAAGACCGGCTCAACGTCGAATTCACCCAGCATTCCGGGGATGAGATGTATCACCCGGCGCTGGGCGGTTATAGCCCGGAGTGGACGCCGGACGAGCAGTGAGGCGAACTGCGCTTACAGCGCAAGGGGCGTGACACCCGACGCCCGCTGTATGGTTTGCGGTGGCTGACCGAATGCACGCAGAAACGCCTGACGCATCCGCTCCCGGTCACCAAAGCCTGTCTCTCTCGCGACGATCTCGATCGGGTGACGGGTCGTTTCCATCATCAGACGGGCGGCTTCAACGCGAAGCCGCTCGACTGCCTTCGCGGGCGATTGCCCGGTTTCCTCACGAAACACGCGGCTGAACTGACGCGGACTGAGCCGTGCCGCTTCGGCCAGCCGCTCAACCGACAAATCGCTTGCCAGGTTTTCGCTCGCGTAGGCGAGTGCCATCTGAACGCGGTCTGAACGGGCGCTCATCTCCAGCAGCGCCGAAAACTGCGACTGACCGCCACCGCGACGCTGATAAAGCACCAGCTTGCGCGCAACCATGCGCGACGTGTCCAGCCCGAAGTCGTTTTCGACGATCGCAAGCGCGAGATCCACGCCGGCGCTCATGCCGGCCGACGTCCAGATCTGTCCATCCACGACGAAGATGCGGTCTTCTTCGAGCTGTACGTTCGGATACTGCTTCTGGAAGTCACGCGCGTGGAACCAGTGTGTCGTTGCACGCTTTCCTTCCAGCAGACCTGCAGCAGCCAGAACAAATGCGCCCGTACAGATCGACGCAATTCGTCGCGATTGGCGCGGCGCTTCCCGAAGGTAGTCCACCAGCGCAGCCGAAGGAAGGCGGCATTCGTTGTCGCCCGCCACGATGAGGGTGTCGTAGCCCTCTTTGGCAAGTGGTTCGCTATGAACCGAAAACCCCTGGGACGAAGCGATCGGTCCACCGTGCTCGGACACGATCCTGAATTCGTAAGCTGCTTCGCCGCGCAGCAGATTGGCGTATTCGAAGACGCTCGCCACTGCGAGCGCGAGCGACTGGAAGTTGGGATAGACGAGAAGTCCGACGGTATGCATTGATGCCTCGCGAGTCATGGCCTGATTCGTTGAAGGTAGCACATAACAGACGGCATCGTGGGAGAAAGTGTGACCGAAATCATTGCATATATGGCATTGAGGTCTTGGGCGGCCGAGGTCAGAATTCGCTCCATGAACTGACGCCCTGTTGGTTCAACCACTCACTCAAAGGATTGAAAATGACTTCCTCTACGAACGGTTTCGCGCTGATCACGGGCGCATCGGCTGGCATCGGCGCTATCTACGCTGACCGACTCGCCAGGCGCGGCTACGACCTCATTCTGGTGGCACGCAACCAGAGCCGACTGGACGCGCTCGCAGAGCGCCTCACGAGAGAGACAGGCCGCTCGATCGAAACGATTGCCGCCGATCTCAACGACAAGGCTGCGCTCGCGACAATCGAGACCCTGCTTCGCGAAGACCCGCGCATCACGATGCTGGTGAACAACGCGGGCGTCGGCTCGGTTGCTTCGGTTCTCGACGGCCACGTCGACTCCATGGAATCGATGATCGACCTGAACATCACGGCACTGACGCGTCTGACCTACGCGGCTGCGCCTGCGTTCGTCGCCAAGGGCTCGGGCACGATCATCAACATCAGCTCGGTGGTCGGGATTGCAGTCGAACTGCTGAACGGTGTGTACAGCGCCTCGAAATCGTACGTGCTGAGCTTCGGCCATGCGCTTCAGCGCGACCTCGCAGGCAAGGGCGTGCGTGTGCAGACCGTGCTGCCGGCAGCGACGGCAACCGAGTTCTGGGACGTCGCCGGCTATGCGAAGCAAAAGGAAGCCGCGAGCACGATGACAGCCGACGATCTGGTGGATGCCGCGCTCGCGGGCCTCGATCAGGGCGAACTCGTGACCATCCCGACGCTGCACGACGGCGACGACTGGACGAAGTGGGAAGCCGACCGTCGCGCGCTGGCTCCCCGGTTCGCGAATGCCAAGGCCGCGCCGCGCTACACGTCGGACGCCACGACCGCCAGGTAAGTCCGCTAACCCATATTGCAAAAAACCTGATCATGAAACTCTTTAAATTCGGCGCCGCTGCGCTCGCGATGGCCACTGCCTTTGCATTGCCGGTTGGCGCGTCGGCACAGTCACGCGGCAAGGTCCTCGTCGTGATGTCGAGCGCGCATGAGCTCGACCTGCGCGATGGCAAGCACTACGAGACCGGCTACTACCTGAACGAGTTCGTCGTGCCGTATCGCAAGCTCGTCGAGGCAGGCTACGAGCCGGTCATCGCGAACCCAAAGGGCGACATGCCCGTCATGGACGCCAATTCGAACAACAAGATGTTTTTTGGCGGCGATGATGCAGCGCGCGCTGACGCATTGAAGTACGCACAAGGCATTGCGCAGCTGAAGCATCCCAGGACGCTCGCTTCCGTGGTCGCCGAGGGAACAGGCGGCTATGTCGGGCTCTTCATCCCGGGTGGCCACGCTCCGATGGTGGATCTGCTGAAGGACCGCAATCTCGGCAAGATCCTGGTCAGCTTCCATGACAGCGGCCGTCCGACTGGAATCATCTGCCACGGACCCATCGTGCTGCTGTCCACGCTGAAGGACCCGGACACCTTCGTCGGATCGATGATCGCCAATGATGGCAAGGCGAATTCGCTCGCTGCAGGCTGGCCGTATGCCGGTTATCGCATGACGGTGTTTTCGACGGGTGAAGAGCAGCAACTCGAAGGCCCGAACGGTCTCGGCGGCCATGTTCAGTTCTACCCGGTGAATGCACTCGCAGAAGCGGGCGCGCATGTCGATACGGTCGCGAACTGGCACAGCAACGTGGTCGTCGATCGCGAACTGATTACGGGTCAGCAGCCGATGTCGGCACCGGAATTTGGTGACGTCCTGGTGGCGAAACTGAAAGCGCGCACGAACTGATCCCGGTTGTCCAGCAAGTTCGTGAAAGGACTGGATGCGTCGTATCCAGTCCTTTTTTCATGGGTTTCCCGATGACCCGAAAACCCTGCCTATCCGACATGGTTCACGGCATCGGTGTCATCTAAGGTAGTGGCAACAGGTTTCTGGCGGCGTACTGGCGCTGGATCAGGCGCGACAGAAGACCACGAGCTAACGGAAAAAGATCATGAGACAACCCTTCTACAAAGTTCTATACGTGCAGGTTCTGCTGGCAATTGCCGCTGGCGTTCTGTTAGGTCACCTGTACCCGCAGTACGCGACCGCAATGAAGCCGCTCGGCGACGTATTCATCAGGCTCATTCGCATGATCATCGGACCGGTGATCTTCTGTACAGTGGTGACGGGCATCAGCAGCATGAGCGATCTGAAAAAGGTGGGACGCGTCGGTGGAAAGGCGCTGGTCTACTTCGAGCTCGTGTCATCCATTGCTCTGGTGATCGGCTTGCTGGCCGGCCATGTGCTGCATCCTGGCGACGGCTTCAATGTGTCGATCGCTTCGCTGGACACACACGCGATAGCAGGCTTCGTCAGCCAGTCGGAGCATCACGACGGGCTGACCGGCTTTCTGTTCGGGATCGTTCCTGTGTCGTTCTTCGACGCGTTTGCCAAGGGCGACACGCTGCCCATCCTTTTCGTATCCATCATGTTCGGCATTGCGATCTCTGCGGCCGGGGAGCGGGCAAGCGGCGTAACGACCATGATAGAAAAGCTGTCTGCAGTGTTCTTTTCTTTCGTCAAGATCATTACGAAAGCTGCACCTGTGGGCGCATTTGGTGCGATATCGTTCACCGTTGGGAAGTACGGTATTGCATCATTGATACCCCTCTTCAAGCTGATCCTGACGTTCTACGCGACAGCGTTCATCTTTGTTGCAGTGGTGCTCGGGACTGTCGCCAGGATGGCGGGGTTCAGCGTATTCAGGCTTCTCGCCTATCTGAAGGAAGAATTGTTGATCGTGCTCGGAACGAGCACGTCCGAAGCCGCGCTTCCTCAATTGATGGAGAAGCTGGAAAGACTGGGCTGTGCGAAAGCGGTGGTTGGTCTGGTCGTGCCGACCGGGTACTCGTTCAACCTCGACGGCGCCAACATTTATATGACGCTCGCGGTGCTGTTCCTTGCCCAGGCGACGAACATCCATCTGACGACCGGTCAGGAACTGACGCTGCTGGCTGTCACCATGCTCACGTCCAAAGGATCGAGTGCGGTTGTCGGCGCAGGTTTCGTTGCTCTTGCGGCAAGTCTTGCGGTTGTGCCTACCGTTCCTGTGGCAGCCATGGTGCTCATCCTGGGTATCGATCGCTTCATGGCTGAATGCCGCTCGCTGGTGAATATCATTGGTAATGCAGTAGCGGTGGTCGTGGTGTCGGCGTGGGAGGGGGAACTCGATCGGTCGCAGATGCACGCGGTGCTCTACGGAGAGCGGGATCAACGCATCTCGATTGATGGATCGGTAACGCTGAATGGGCCACAATCTGTCGAAAGCAAGGTGCATTGATTTCGAGTCAGGGATTTTCCGGCGCGGAAACGGGGTCCCGATCTGGTTTGAAAGCCTGACGCTACACATACGAGCAAGCAATGCGATCGTTGGTGGAATCTTCCAGCTCGGCGAGCGCCTTCTCCTTCTGTCAGGCCATAGACATTTTCTGCGCGCGACACCGGCCGAGCCAGAGCGGCCACTATCAGTCATTCGACAGAGCGGGGCAGATCGTCGACAATCGCAAGCGCTAGGTGCCAAACGACGGTTCGAAAGCAGTGAAAACCATCAGAAAGCAATCTCCCTATGAAGCCCCTTGCATCTTTTCGCAAACGCGTAAGAGACCGACCAGACCAGGTGAGACTACATGGCTAGAGCGGCATGACGATTGGGAACTGGAAATACGACGAATTCGTTGCAGCAAACGACGGCCGATTCTCGGTTTTAGACTTCATACATGCGGTTTCTAAAGCTGTCTCCTTGCCAGGGACTTTGCCATTTGCATGGGTCATTTGTTTGCCCCAGAGATGGTCATGTTCGACGGCGTTATTGTTCTATCAGAATGGTTTGATGAGAATAGATACCAACGCTATCGAAACGATGGAATGCAACGAGGCGAGGCTCAGGCGTGGATCAATATGGTGGAGCTAACAGGAATTTTCGACGGAATCCGCTCTTGATAAGGCGAGAGAACTAGCGGTATTCATCGCCCAATTATGGAACGATAGAATCGACCAACGTTTTCCCGGCGAGGCAACCAGAGCAAATGTCGTTTCCGGTGAAGATTCAGATGAGATCTTCGTTACGATTGGGAAATTCCCCGCCATGCCACGGACATCGGGCTAGTGCTGCAGATTCCCACAGCGAATAGCATTCTGCGCGAAGACGGGCGAGCGTTCAGTAGTGAAACGTGTTCAATCAGGTTGATCGGCAAATTTCCGTGTGCGGCCAGTTTCGGCCACTCGACGTCTGTGCCTAGATCGTCAACAATAGGGCCACCTCTGCCGGCTGTACAGACCGACTACTTGCCGCAAAGCCATCGACGCTCTCATTTCAATCGAACCGCACGACTCCTATTCGCGATCTTCCTCTCCGATGCCCTTGTTGCGGATTCAAGACGCTCAGCGAGCGTGGCGGCTATGAAATATGCGCCGTGTGCTTCTGGGAAGACGACGGGCAGGACGATGATGACGCGGATGAAGTGCTCGGCGGACCCAATGGCGATTTGAGCCTTACAGAGGGGCGAGCGAACTACCGAGCATTTGGCGCTTCTCGCAGACAGGACCTTCTGCACGTTCGATCACCATTGCCTCACGAGATGCCAGATGTGGTCTAGCCTATCTTGCTCTAAGGCCCGAGCAAAAGTGCAAGAGAACAGCTTCAGCGGCCGCTTTCCCAATCTGCCAACGACCGCTCAGGGTCGATCTGAGCCGATTGCATCGGGCAGCAGCCGGCTATGAAGCGACGCTCGACGCGATGAGCAAAGTCGTTGACAATCGGGACTCCACGGCCCTCAGCTACCGCACGTAAGAATATGACCCGCCCGCCCCGTCCACCGGACCTGATTGTGAATTTCGCTCTGACGGCACGGAGATCAGATGGCGCGTCGAAGGAGGTTATTTCAGGTTATCGCCCAATCTACAAGGTGCGCACTGGTTACTGGTCATCTGCACATCATGAGTTCGTGGACGCAACCGGCGTTTGCACGGGGCAGCAACGTAAGGCGGAGGTCTGGCTTTTATCGCCCGAGGCATATCCACACACGTTTTGGATCGGTCGACGTGTTGAGGTAGCCGAAGGTTCAAGAGTTGTAGGTGTTGTTGACGTCCTGCAAATACTCAACCCGCAGCTCGAATTGTTCGCGCGTGACTGACTGCTTTGGAGTCTGTTGAGAGACCGCTCCGGGTCGATTGTGCCTGTTGCATGAAGCGCGAGCCCGGGGGCGACCAACATGGACCGACGCGTGGGACTGTGTGCGGCCAGAATCGGCCGTTCGACGGCGGGAGGAATATCGTCGACAATGGCACCACGCGGGCCAAGTAGAACAATGAACGATGTCCCACCTGACAGATATTTTTGCAGACTGCGAATACCTCTATCTCGACAGGTTGTTTGAGCCTGCCGAGAACGGACTATCAGTGCGAATCCTTGAGGCAACTAGCGGAGGTCAAATACCAAGCGCGATTCTGGACTCTGAATCGTTCAAACCTGTGAAGGATGTTCTCACCCAGGCAACGGCCATTGAACATCGCGAGGGATGCCGTATCTTTGAGCTGACTTGGCCCACCTACGTTGGCTACTCCGTGCTCAATGAAAGTTTCGCTTTGCCAGAGCCGGAAACTTCAACGCACGTCGGTCGACTTTTCGTCGAATATACGTCGTCCACTTACCTTGACTATCTCAAGAGAGCATCATGGGCCTGTGCGGACTTTCCCGGTCCGTATAGACACTGGGCGGCGTTGTGCCTGAATCATATCGTTGACGTTGCGTCTGTTGATGACCCAGCAGTCGAGGTCTCGATTGCGAGCGCGAGCGAGAACATTGGGCGTGGCAGTTTCGAGATACCCATCCAACGTCGCTGATGTCGATGTTTCACGGCTTTCATATAAGCGGCGGTATAACGCCCGGCGAACGCGAAATGCAGTGCAGGTTGTCGCGCCTCGGGTAGGTCAATCCAGAACAGCTTCCGACTACGACAAGGCTGACCGAGACTATGCGGGCGGCTGGCGTGGGGCGTTGTAGTAGTCAACGTTATGAATATCTGTTATCGGGCACATCCACTGGCCGCTCAAGGGTCGGCTACGGAAGTTGGGGGGCGGCCCCCGCTCGATCATCGGCGAGCTTCGAACTGCCGGGTCGGCCACCAGCGGTCATTCGACTTACTGGCGCGAATCGCCGACAATCGGGTGAACAAACTTCATTTGCGACGGAAAGCGGGCGGATGGAACCTTGCAACATTCAATTTGCGGTGGATCACCTTTGCCATTGGGCAAGCATGGGCGACTATGTGCTGATCCCGCCTGATCGCAGCTATGAAATCACAC
This sequence comes from Paraburkholderia largidicola, assembly GCF_013426895.1. Lineage (NCBI taxonomy): Bacteria > Pseudomonadati > Pseudomonadota > Betaproteobacteria > Burkholderiales > Burkholderiaceae > Paraburkholderia > Paraburkholderia largidicola. The sequence continues at coordinate 319,185 of NZ_AP023176.1, forward strand.
TGGGATATGAAGGTGAACCTCCGCACGGAGATTCATATCACGTTGTTGATATAGCCAGGCGCCCGTTTCCCGGCTATGCATAGGGCAGCTTGTTCGTAAGGTCAGAATGTTGGACCTTCATTGCCCCCAGTTGGATGGATAATAAATTTGAAAGGCTGACGACGATTATCGAATTCCAGATATTTCGTTTTGCCGCGATACGTCTATCATTCCCGTATCGAGTGCCCGCTAATTTTAGACGCAACGTGCGAACAAGAGGGGGATGGGTTCAACGGCTCAGAGGCTTGGGTAACTTATTGACAAGTTCCGGGCTTTATCGCCGGTTCAAACTCGTCGTTCTTGAGGCTGTCGAACGAGCGCGCGAATTGATCAGCGCGACTTCCTGTCAATCGTTGGGATCTGGCTTTTGAAGAACGCTACTTGTTACGCATTATGCTAATGGCATGACGCTGCTGGGAGTGCTATTTGAACCAAACTCTAGTTCTGCATTCTGAGCGCTCTATCGCATTGCGTCGGTCATCATTTATTTGTTAGCATCAACGCGTTTAGCGTTCATCTGGCGTAATACCGAAATGACAAATGGATCGACCATACGGGTAGGCGACAAAACGGATCATGGGGGTGAAGTCGTCGAGGGATTTTCCTTTTTTTCAGATCGATGGACGGCCGGCCGCCGGTGTTGGACATGCGGTCACCTGCCCGAAATGCAGCGGCAGGCACTACATCGTAGGAGGTGTAGATAGTTTCTCGATTCGAGGAGTTGCAGTCGCTATTCATGGCATGAAGACATCTTGCGGAGCGACGCTCATTGCGTCACAAAGCAATCATATGCTCGAACACACGAGTGGCGCAGTCGGGGAAGCAACAGGAGGGTTTGGGGCAGATAACCTGCCGGAACACATCAGTTCAGACGATGATCTTGAACAGATCTTTATCTTCAAACACACTGATACCGGCGAACCGGTTCGGGGAATGGCCTATAAGCTGATAAGCAACGGATCGAGTCTCGGTGATGTCGCACAATTGACAGGTGGATCAACAGAAGCTCTTTCTCTCACTGACTATCCGAATCTTCAACTTGTCGCATGGCGCACATAGCCAGACATGCCGGATATTGACGATCAGACCAGGAAGCTCGCTGGCATAGCCTACGGTGAAGCGTCCGTTGATGACGATCCCGACGAGATAGGCGGTATAGCGTTCGCCGTTGCAAATCGTTGCCGCGCTTGGGGTGGAAAGACTGTGGATCAGCTATTGAGCGCTGATCCCAACTACACATACGCCGTCAGCGACGGAAACGCTCGCTTCGGAAAGCTCATGAGCAGCAGTAATGCAGGTGTTGCGAAAGATCCCGGCATGTCGCTTGCCGTCGAGTGGGCCAGGAAGGCACTCGTCGCCGATGGCACGGATCCCTCAGGGGGCGGGTTTTGGTGGGATGGTTTAGATTTCAAGAGCAACTATGCCCACCACCCGAAAGTTCGCGACGGTTTCAGGTACGGTTCCCCGGAGCACAACATTTTTGACGTTCCGGAGGCACGTCGCCCGGTGACGATATGGTGGCAGGTGAAAAACAAGAAGACGGGCCAGCTCGTGAATTCATCGGTTCGTGGAAAGTACGATGCAATCTGGGTTTCTACTGCAGCGCACGGCCACACTATCTTCTGGAAACATGATCCGGACTACATCTCTGCGACTAGTGGCAAGGTGTATCGATGATGCGTAAGACTACCCTTATGGCGCTACTGTTGTGCGCATCCCGATGTGCGCTCGCAGGGGAGGTGTATGACGGCTATCAGGCTTTCTTTGATCGCCAAGCAGGGCAGGTCTTCACGTCGCCTGTCTCAAGCGACTACCTGCCGTCAACCTATGACAGTCGAGGGGTACCACAAGCTGCATGGCAGGGTCGAGTCGGAAACAGGAGTGTCTCTTTGGTTGTGGGCGATCAGACACTTCGCATCAATGGCAAACGCTACGAGTATTCGCGATCGGTCCGCTTGCCATCGGATGGTCGAGGCGACGTGGACCCAAGATCCATCACTCTCTATGTGACACGATACACGAAAAACGCCGGCCCCATGCTTTGCCTTGAGTCGACCGGGACTGGTTCAGGGTCCGCAGACAGATATGCGCAAGTGTATGTGATCAATCAAGCGCAATCCAAGTTCACGCTGTTGAAGTTGCCTTCTCTTTTTGGATCGTGTCGAGGCCTTATCGAAGATCATTCGGAACTACGGTTTCCTGCGTTTTCGTATCGGCGCGCGGGGCAGGCGGTCGATCCAGTTGGCACCGATGTACAGTACTACTCGATTGTTTCGGGCCGATATGTGCCCACTTCAAGGCGTCTGGCCACTCGCTTTGTCGAGCCAGGAAATGTGTTCAAGTTCGAGGTCGAATGAGGTCGGCATGGGAGAATGACCCGGCGCCCCCGAGGTCTGTCACCACTGCAGAGTCCTTCTGTCAATTTTGTCACTGCTGTAACCAGTCGGTAGTCTCGGAGTGGCCGGCGGCGAAGCTGCTGGCGTGCTGAGCGTGAAGACTTCGCTGCATGAGCTGCGCAGCGGGTCTTCGAATGTCCGCTGTCGCGCACTTCAATTGTCCGCTTCGGGTCGGTTTGGAGCGTTCGCTGTCGGCCCCGATACGGCCATGAGCGGTCGGTCGACACGGTGGCGTAGATCGTCGACCATGGGCTTCAATAGCGGATTGAAACGGCATCGACACCGTTAGCGACCGAACTCTATCCGGCGTCGAAGTGGTTTTGCCCAACGGTACAGACGAAATCAAAATAAGGAGAAACGATATGCTGTGTCCGGTTTGCAACTCTCAAAACCTGGCTACGAGCGTAAAGTGTTTTCAATGCGGAACGACACTTATACACGAAGCTACAGGCCACTCGACCGCGTACATAAAAGGGGCTAGGAGGGTTGATTCATATACTTGTGGACTCGTGGGCGCCATCTCTACCTTGGTACTCGCAGTCGTCTTATTGAAAACGCTATTTTCCGATTGGAATCTAAACGCGCCTCTCATTTGTTTCATTGGCTTTTTTCTCGGTGGAATGGCCGGCCGATTCATTGCATGGTTGAAATGGCGTGATCTTTTGCGACTGTCGAAATCGATCGGAATGCGATGAACGAAACCACCTGCAGAAGAGATAAGCATACATTCCAGGCCATCAATCGATTTTGCACGTTGACCGAGCGACAGGATGGAATGTTCGCTTCAGTTCCAACGCGAGACATCAAACTCATGCCTAAATCACCTCTGTCGAATTGATGGAATGGAAGTGCGGTAGGACTACTTTCCCGAGTTCTTCGAGTGTTTCCGCAAGCGGACGGTGGTTACGTCTGAAATGCAGCGAGATATGATGAACCCCGGCAGCTTTCATCTCCGTCAGTTCCTCGATCAGCGTAAAGCATCCCGCACGCACGCCAAATCGGTGCCGCGTCAGCGGCGCGTAGGGGTTATCAGCCAGATCCAGATGGACAACGCTGATATATGGCTTGCTTCCGGCTACCGCGCGCCATGCGGCGGCCCGGCGGCGATGATCGTCAGGCGTGCCCGGATAAGCGAGGCAACCATCCATATGTTCACCAAGCCATGAGAGTTGTTGCTGCGCGCGGCCCGCGACGAGAAGCGGCAACCGGTGATCCATATATGGCAACACTTCAATTCCCGGCGGTAAATAATCTAGACCATCGCTCCGCAGTAGCGCGATCTGCTCCCTAAAGTTCTCACCTCGCGAGTCGAAGTCACGTCCGAAGATAGGGTATTCCACTGGCCTGTCTCCGCTTGCCACGCCCAGAAGCAATCTGTTGCTACTCAGACTTTGGATCGTTGCTGCTGACTTGAGCGTGAGTAGCGGTTCGCGGAGAGGCAATACGATAGCTGCCGTCCCAAGCAAGATTCGGCGGGTAATGGCAGCCAGGTAGCCGATATAGGTGAATGCCTCGTAGATTTGGCCTGCGTCACCAAATGACGGATCGAACAGCGGCACGTCCCGTATCCACATCGCGCGGAACCCAAGTCTGTCGACGAGTTGCGCCAGCTCGGCGTGGTGACTCATATCGGGAATGCCCGCGCGATGTGTAGGGCGCGAAGCGGCCACCCAATCGTTGTCGAGTGGAAGTTCGACGCCAATGCTGAAGCCACCCGATGTGAGGGTTTTGAGCGCGTTTTGCATGAGAAGGCTCCGTCAGAGCGGACGCAAGCTGCCGATCAAGCGGTGAAGGACGAGTTGAGGCGTAGTGAAATAAGAGAGGGAATGGCCGTTGTCGAAGTCGTCGATATGTACGACGGTCGAGCGATCGGCTTCTTGCCATGCGATTGCATAGATTCCCGGCGAAATTCGTTGCCAGGCGTACTGCACTTCGCCTTTCGCTCCCCTGTAGGAACCTTCAGTAATCTCGTAGCCCATCGTTACGCCGTCCCTGTCGTATCGGTTAATGGCCGTCAACTCCTCGTAGCGGACTTCAAAGGCTTTACCGGCAAAAGGCGGGAGGTCGGGTGTCGACTTCATTCGATTGATCCTCGCAAGTGAAAATTGAATCGGCTCGCAAATAAGAGCCTCTACGGGGGACGGTCCAGGCGATAGCGGAGTGGTAGTCGACCGCGCCGGGCTGTCGACCCGACGCGATGTCCTTGGCTCAAAGCGTAGTTTCCGTAGCCAGAGTGGCAGAACCCTAGGTCAGCGCGTAAGACCGGGCTCCCGTCCCGGCAAGATTGCCACCATCGACAATCAGATACTCGGGGCGAATCGGCCTTCCTTCAAAGAAACATTGAAGGATTTCGAGTGTGCCGGCGGCGTATCGCGCTTGTCCCGACAGCGAACTGCCCGACATGTGCGGTGTCATTCCGTTGTACGGCATCGTCCGCCACGGGTGATCCACGGGCGCCGGTTGCGGAAACCAGACGTCGCCAGCGTAGCCAGCCAGATGGCCTGATTGCAGAGCTTTCACGATTGCGTCACGATCACACAACGCTCCACGAGCGGTGTTGATGAGATAGAACCCACGTTTAGCGAGCCCCAGCATCTTCTCGTTGAAAAAGCCTTGAGTGGAAGGATAGAGCGGCATCTGAAGATTGATGATGTCGCAGACCTTGACGAGATCCTCGGGTGTATCGTGATGAATCAGGCCGAGTTCTGTTTCGACGGCCGAGGGGAGGCGATGGCGTTGGTAGTAGTGCAGCTTGACATCGAACGGCTTGAGTCGGCGTAACACAGCGAGCCCAATCCTGCCCGCGCCGAGCGTACCGAAATGCATGCCTTCGACGTCGTAGCTGCGGCTTACGCAATCTGCGATGTTCCATCCGCCATTCACCGCGAACTGATGGGCGGGAAGGTAGTTTCGAACGAGACCTAGTACCATCATCACCACATGCTCGGCGACACTGATGCTGTTCGAGAATGTCTCTTCCGCGACGGTAATGCCGTGCGCCGCCGCGGCTTTCAGGTCGACGTGATCCGAGCCGATGCCTGCCGTGAGAGCGAGCTTCAGCTTCTTCGCCTTAGCGATACGCTCGGCCGTCAGATACGCTGGCCAGAAAGGCTGGGAAATTACGACATCTGCATCAACAAGGTGCCTGTCGAAGGTCGAATCGACGCCATCTTTGTCGCTGGTCACTACGAGCTCGTGGCCATTTTTTTCGAGGTAGTAGCGTAGGCCCAACTCTCCCGATACGCAGCCGACAAGTTCGCCCGGCCTGAAGCCGAGCGGACCTTCGGGTGACGGCACGGTTTGTCCGTTAGGGTAATGGGTGATGGTCGGAATATCGTCGCGTACATACTTGGGCGGATATCCGGTTACCGGGTCGGGGTAAAGGACACACAAAATCTTGGCCATGTCTGCTCCGTATGAAGAAATTGTCACTAGCAGGTTTTTAACGAACTAGTATCTGTATTTGGAATCTCTAAGCTGAATATATCTTCTCTTATTGCACGAAATTATTTCGGAATGCGATTAATAATGATTTTTTAATGGAAGTCGAACGATTTTTTTGTCGAAATAATAGAGGTGCTTCTGACGCAAGAAATCGCAGTTCCGATATGACAGTGGTTATCGTCGATGTCGAGGATGTTAGTGTCGGATTTTCAGGCTGTGGACCAGAGAGCCCTGTTGCTTATCGCCATACCAGCAAGCGCCCGTTCAGGTAAGACTGTCTACAATCCCACCGTCTACCCGCAATGCGGCTCCTGTGGTGGCAGAGGCCTGGGTCGAACACGCGTACACAACCATATTTGCGACTTCCTCCGTCGAGGCGGCGCGCCGGATGATGGATGACCCGCGCGTTGCCATGACAAACTCGTTCAGCGCCTGTTCGATTGTCTTGCCTTCTTTCTTCGCTGTTTCTGCAACCATTTTGCGCGCTCCTTCCGACGCGGTTGGCCCAGGTAGAACAGCATTCACGGTCACGCCACTTCCCGCAGCGAACTTCGCAATCCCGCGCGCGATGCTGAGTTGAGCCGTCTTCGAAAATCCATAAGCAAGCATATCGGGAGGAATCTTCAGTCCCGATTCTGACGACATGAAGACCACTCGGCCCCACTTGCGCTCCATCATTCCTCGCAAATAGGCACGGGTGAGTCGAACGCCCGACATAACATTCATGCAAAAGTAACGCTCCCAGTCTTCATCCTTCGTGGTGAAGAGGTCGCCGGGGCCGAACACTCCCAGATTGTTGACGAGAATATCCGCGGCTGGTATGGCTTTCACCAGCGCGTCGGTTCCCGCTTGAGTACTGAGATCGCTTGGAATGCCACACAGTTTTGCGTCGGCAATCCGATCACGAATCTTCGCAATAGCGCTGTCGACAGCATCTTTCGACCGACCGTTGATGATCGTATTCGCACCCGCTTCCGCGAGGCCAGTTGCGATCGCAAGGCCTATACCGCCGCTTGACGCGCTGACAATCGCAGTTTTTCCAGAAAGATCGATTTTCACGTTCCTGCTCCGAAAAGCCTTCAACAGAAGAGGTAGTAGACTGCGCAGCCTGCCGTGCCGGCTACCGGGTTCCGGCGACGTGGTCTGTACGCGGGAACATCTCGGCCTCTAGCCGAAGGCGTTGTGCGTTCAGGGTCAGTTGTGAACGGTAAGCGAATCGAAGCGGCTCCGGGAGGATGAGTTGGAATTCAACCCGAATGGAACGAGCTGATTCGCTTCCGTTCACACTGTCGCGCTTACTTCGCCTTTTTCGCCAATCCCGTAGCGAGAGCCTTCAGGCCGTCCTCGTAGATTCCCTCGAACAGCTTTGAGATCTCCTGATCACTCACGGTCGTGGGTGTAAAGCGGCCCGACCATTCGACGCGACTCGACGTGGCGCCAGTCTCGACCACTTTCAAAGTCGAACGATAGTCTTTGACGGGGAACGGTGCCTTCAGGATGGCGTAGCTATAACTGCGCGCTGCATTGTCGAACGCGATCAGCCTCTCGACGATCGCTTCCCCATTCGGGTTAGCGAGATGCCGCACGCGCCCGCCTTCGCTCAGTTCGCTTTTGGGGATGTACGGCAGCCAGTCTGGCAACGAGCCAAATCCACCAATCAATTGCCACACCTGATCAGCCGGCTGCGGAATATCAATCCTTGTAGATGCTTCAGCCATGACGCCTCCTTTATTTCCGGTCGATTGGCAACGGTGCGAGTGGTGACACGAGGTTCAGCTTTCGCATCTCGCGCCAGAAGTCGTCGGGGATTGAAAACTTCAACGCCGCGATGTCCTCGGCGATCCGCGACGGATGGCTAGAGCCTGGAATGACGGCTGCCGAAGCTGGATGCGCAAGCGAAAACTGCAGTGCTGCTGCCTTGACGGGGACCTTGTGGCGCTCGCATACCGCGTTGATTTCCGCGACCTTCGCGAGAATCTCGGGTGATGCCTTCTGATACTCGAAGTGAGTGCCACCCGCCAGGACGCCGGAGCTGTACGGGCCACCCACCACGATGTCGACCTTTTTCTCTTCCGCTGCGGGCATCAGACGTTGCAGGGCGAGCTCGTGATCGAGCAGCGAATAGCGTCCGGCTACCAGCATCCCGTTGGGCTTGGCGTCGTTGAGCCCCAATGTCAGTTCAATCGGCTCGACACGATTCACCCCCAGCCCCCAGCCCTTGATCACACCCTGTTCCTGCAACCGCATCAGCGTCGGGAACGCGCCCTTGCGAGCAGTGTCGAACTGCGTGATCCATGCGTCGCCGTGAAAGTCCTGTGCGATATCGTGAATCCACACGAAATCCAATCGATCCACCTGAAGCCGCTTCAGGCTGTCCTCGATCGACTTGAGCGTGCCGCTCTCCGTATAGTCGTAGAGAATCTTGTTCTTCCGGCCGAACTCGAACAGCCCGCCTTTCTCTCCAAGATCACGCTTGCCGGTCTCCATCTCGTCGAGAATGATTCGGCCCACTTTCGTGCTGAGGATGTACTCATCGCGCTTGTGCTTGGAGAGCGCTTCGCCCACACGCAGTTCGGATAGCCCCGCTCCATAGAACGGTGCGGTATCGAAGTAACGCACGCCTTGCTGCCATGCTGCTTCCACAGTTCCCAGTGCTTCTTCTTGTGGAATATTGCGGAACATATTGCCCAACGGTGCTCCACCAAAACCCAACGGACCGTTCAGTAAGCTGCCTCTGATACTCATAACTGGCTCCCGGATCATGACGACCCAAAGTACGAATGTGTGATGGACCCACGAAGGTCCTGTGGCTGCCGGTCGCAACACAAACAACGCGTGAAACGATGAACGGACGCTGCCAGGAACCTTTGGACGCATCGACCAGAACCCGCTGTCTTTGCCGCGCCAGTTTGTGAAAGCGCGTCAACAGACGCTTCCCCTTGCCTGATCTGATCTGCTATGACTTGTGGATGCCTTGAGTGTTACTCGTTGTATGCAGATGCAAGGCGCTGCGGGTAATTCAATATATTCGTGGCATGTGCACCGGACAAGATCTACGAATGGTTAGGTTCCACTTCATGTTTTCAGGAATACTATACGTTGGTATATATATTGATGAAACGTCGTCAAAACGCTTAATACGAGAAGAGAAAAATGCGATGCGACGATGTACATGAACTTTACAGCGCGAAAGATTCCTCGAAGTGTCATAGTGATACCGGCTTGTTAGCAACGCGTCGATTGCTAACAAGACAATCTCGTGCGAGTCGCGACGCAGTGGAGGTCTTTGCGTTTGAGTTTTGGCTAGAAGGTGTGCATGATTCCGATGCGGAAAACCATCTGGTTCACGCCAGACGACGTGCCTGCCGAAGCATCAACGATCCGGGCTTCGTCGAAACTCGTGCCTGTATGCGCGCTGATAACGTGTTGATGGACACCCTGTACATAAAACGAAGTGCGCGTGCTCACGTCATAGTCGACCATGAACGAAAGATGGTGCCACTTGGGGTTGTAGTTACCGTTATCTGCAGTAAGGTGCGCCATGGTGAACGTATAGACCGCCCCAAGCCAGAAATTCGGCATGAAGTGATACTGCGTGCTCACTTCGAAGTTGTCGAACTTCCACGCGGGCCAACTCGCACCATTGGCGAGGCTCGAATTGTCTATCCATACATTGCCGGTCGGACCGTACACGTCGACGTGCGACCATGCAGCGCCCACTGCAAATTTCGGAAAGCGATAGTGGACAGCGATGCCGACATTTTGTTGGGGCGATGTCTCGAACAGCTCTCCGGTTGCTATCGCGCGATAAAGCCATAGAGCGTCACGCTTGATTGCGCGTACGCGATGCTCGAAAGAAGGGAGGCTGACGTCAAAGCAATGAGTGGCGGCGTGTTTTGTTTTGTTTGCATTTGACCCTCTTCATATGGCGGCCCCAATCAGCCGGTCAATGACGATGGACGTCGTTTGGCTCGATGCAACGACGTGACAGCGCAAACGCATCGCGATCTTTCGATCTTTTGTCATGCAGCGCTTCAACGTTTCACGCTCAGACTAGCGCGATTGGATAATATGTATCACCAACCAGTGCGAATGAAAAAATATAGGAAGATCGTGAATAAAGAAGTTCATCGACTGCTCACGATTGATCGGAGCATCGATAGAAAAACAGGAGATGAAAGGTCGTTCGGTCAACAAGGTTGATAACGTTTCATTGACCGAATACGTGGACAGTTACGAGAAGAGAGGATGTGACCTAATTGGATTTCATCGCCGGCGAGATTGGAAGGCGAAAATTTAAGGCTGATCGCCGACGATTGTTTCAACCGGAACCGGTTGGTCTTAGGTTCCTTATGCGGAGATTGCCTCGCGGATATTGGCTGCAATAGTCATGTCGGGTCTCAATGAAGTGTCACCGATACCGCTTAGGAGCCTTTTGGTGGCCTGCGGACCAAAGGGTGAAAGCGCAAGTAACTCTCGAACCAGTGCGTCTGTGGCATTTTCGAGTTCGCCGTCGACCGAAAACTCGGTGGCAACGCCCCAATCGTACGCTTTCACGCCATCGATGATTTGCGACCGCATGAGGATATCTCTCGTCCTGGCGGTGCCTATCATTCCACTGAGACGCGTCACGCTCTCGAAACCGGGGACTTGACCAGGGCGATGCGCGGGCAGCGAATAGGCGGTGGTCTCCGTGACGATCCGAAAGTCACATGCCAGCGACAACTCAAAGGCGCTGCCAAAGCAGTAACCCCGGTTCGCGGCAATAACCGGCTTGCTGCAACGCGACGGTGCGCTCAGCGCAAATGCAAGTTTTGATGTGTTGAGTGCCGAGCCATCGTCTGACTCGATCTTGTGGATCCCGTTGGAAAAATGTTCACCGGAACCGCGTATCACGATCACCTGGACCGTAGGGTCGACGTCCAGAGTCTCAATGACAGTTTTGATTTGTTCATGCTGCATGAACGACATGGCATTCATCGGCGGCCGGTCGAGGATGATGTCCGCGCGCAAGCCATTCGCGATCAGTTCGACATGGAAACCGTCGAGATTCGTCGGAAGGTTATAAGGTCGAAAAACAGGACGCGTCATAAATTCCTCTGTTGCATCGCATGGGTCGTCGACGTCAACCGTGCATTAATTCATATGAATACAGAGTGATGATCGGACTCACCGCACAGATCGTCACCGCAGGGTCAACACAAATCTAACACGCGTTAGTAGTTTTTCAACCGAAAAGTTAAATTGCATACGTATGCAGCAATATGTGAGAAAAACTACTCGTGTCACTGTCTCAGAGAACGAAATTGGTAGAAGGTGCAGCACATCATGGTAATTGCCTGCTTAACAATTCCAGTCTGCGCTCACTCGTACCCGCGTTCGATCAAAAGCTGGTGGCCGCTTGAATGTTGGAGGTCGATTGGCTACTCTAGGAATGGACCACTGCTGGATGGACTGTTTTTCGTAGGGCGAGACGCGTGAGAGCGTCTTTTTTTGATCCCGCAACTAACGCGCGTTAGCGGGAGCGACTCCGGGAATTGTCATGACAACGGCTCCTGTCGATGGCGCTCAATCACTCGTCCCATCGTTGCAAATGGGCTCGCGCCTTCGCGACCGGGAAGCGTTCACTGCGTGGCTGATGATCCTGCCTTCACTTATCGGCCTTATCGTCTTTTATCTGGTGCCGGCGGTGAGGGCAATGAGCATCAGCATGAGCAGCTGGAATCTCATGTCGGCGCCCCAGGATGTGGGCCTCGATAACTACCGTGCAATGCTCGCTGATGGCGAGTTCTGGCGCGCACTCGAGTTATCCGCGTATTACGTCCTTTTCAATATCCCGTTGCAGACAGCAACTGGACTGCTGCTCGCGGTATTGATGGACCGCCTCTGCCGGGCGATCGCACTACGCGCGATCGTGCTGCTGCCGTTTCTTCTTTCCAATGTGCTCGTGGCTTTGTTGTGGATGTGGCTCCTCGACCCGACGCTCGGTTGGGTCAACGTCATGCTTCAGTCGGTCGGCCTTACTACCCAGACATTCTTCAGTTCGCCCGTTGAGGCCCTCGCGACAGTAGCGGCCGTCAATACATGGCGATACACCGGCATGATCTCTTTGCTGTTTCTGGCGGGCATGCAGCGTATTCCCCGCAGCATTCTCGAGGCGGCAATACTGGATGGCGCTGGCGAATGGCAACTATTTTGCCGGATCACGTTGCCACTACTCCGGCCGGTCATGTTGTTCGTGCTTGTGACGAGCATTACCGGGGCATTCCAGATATTCGATACGATTGCAGTGGCGACCAATGGAGGGCCTGCGGGCTCGACACGCGTGATCGTCTATTACATCTACGAAAACGCCTTCAAGTTTCACAAGATGGGCTATGCGTGCGCCATGTCGATGGCATTGCTGTTCATCATGGCTTTGTACACTGCCATTCAGATGCGCGTTTTTCGCGCAAATGAGTCGGATCTTGCTATTTTCAATTTCGATCTCGGCGTCGTCGACCACGCAATTACCGCACCATCGAAGACCGCCAGGCGCGTTGGCCTCGGTCGCATTCTCGCATGGTGCTTGCTCGCGGCGCTGATCGCGGTCACTTTGATTCCGTTCTGGATCGTAGTGCGGACAGCGCTTACGCGCCCCGACGACTTGTATGCATCAACGGGAGCATGGTTGCCACCGGTATTGACGCTGGAAAACTTTCGGCGGGCGCTTGGATACGTATCTGACGACGTCGCTCTCGCCGCTGGTGGTTCAGGGAGCGATGTGAACTTTCTGAGATCTTTGTTGAATTCGATGATCTTTTCAGGGCTGGTCGTGGCGGGTCAGGTTGTCTTCAGCGCAATGGCTGCCTATGCATTCGCACGTTTGCGTTTCCGGGGGCGAAAACTGCTCTTTGCTCTATTTCTCGTCTCCCTGATGTTACCGAATATCGTTCTATTCATTCCAAACTTCATTCTCGTCAAGGAACTCGGTTGGCTCAATACCTATGCGGGTATGGTGGCACCGTTTCTTCTTGTGTGGGCATTTGCGATCTTCTTTCTCCGGCAGACGTTTTTGTCTATTCCACGCGAACTGGAGGAGGCCGCGCGTCTCGATGGTGCGTCGTACTGGACGATTTTCTGGCGAGTGGTGGTCCCCGTGAGCGTGCCACCGATAACGGCCGTTGCGATTCTATCGGGCGTCAACGCATGGAACGAATTCTTTTGGCCGTTCCTCGTGGCGAGCGCCGATGATATGCAAGTCCTCACCGTCGCGCTGCAAGCGTTCAAGTCGCAGGCGCCTCAAGGTGCGCCGGACTGGAGTGGCCTGATGGCGGCTGCGTGTCTGGCAATACTTCCATCGTTTGCGTTACTGCTTTTCTTTGGCCGGTTTGTCGTCCAATCCGTACAGTCTCCTCGCAAGAAGTGACCGTTGCATAGTCTGTACAGAAACTGTCGAAGGTTTTGATACTGTGTCTCGAATGTATATGAACATGAGGCTCTTTTCACGTTGGCACTGGCGGTATCCAGTTCCGCAGATCACCGGCATGATCGCCGCAATGGTGACCATGGTGTACGCCCATGCCGGTACCGTTGAAATCAGATACGCCCTATGGGATGCGAACCAGCGACCTGCTTATCAGGCATGCGCCACGCAGTTCGAAACAGAGAATCCCGATATCCATATCAAGATCTCGCAAGTCGGGTGGGAGAATTATTGGACTGTCCTCACGACGCAATTCGTGTCTGGCACGGCGCCCGATGTATTCACCAATCATTTGATGAAATATCCCGAGATGGTGACCAACGGGCAACTCGTCGACCTGACACCGTACATCCAGCGCGATCAGGTGAAGACAGACAGTTTCTATCCAGCATTACTGCTGAACTGGTCGAGAGACGGACATCAGTACGGCTTGCCGAAGGATTGGGACACGATTGCGCTGGTCTATAACAAGCAGATGTTCAGGGACGCTGGCATCGATCCCGCATCGATTTCGGACTGGACGTGGAACGATCGTGACGGAGGGTCCTTCGAGAAGGCAATCGCAAGGTTGACACTCGACGCCAATGGTAACCGTGGCGATTCGAGGCAATTCGATCCGCAGCACGTGAAGGTGCGCGGGTATCAGATCGCCCGAGCGGGCGGCATGATGGGCCAAACCGAATGGAGCGCGTTCGCTGTGTCTGAGGGTTTCAGATATAACGATGGCCCGTGGACCACTCGCTACTACTATGACGACCCGCGCCTGGCGCGCACGCTCGAATGGTTCACGAGTCTGCCGAAGAAAGGTTATTCCGCGCGTTTTGACGAAGCCAGCCGGATAGGAAGTTCTGCTCTCTTCGCGGCGGGAAAGACTGCGATCGTGAGCGATGGGTCATGGATGGTCAACTGGTACGCGCAGAACGCGAAATTCGAAGTTGGATACGCGGTTCTTCCTAAAGGTCCTCTCGGGCGCGCGACGATGTTCAACGGACTGGCCGATTCGATCTGGAGCGGCAGTGAACATAAGGAAGAGTCGTGGAAATGGGTGAGATATCTGGCTTCCGCGGCCTGCCAGAAGATTGTCGCGCAACGCGGTGTCGTATTCCCCGCAATAAAAGATCTCGACGCGATCACGGTCGACGCGCATGCCAGGCGCAAGATCGATACGCAGGCTTTCCTCGACATGACAAAGGCGACGACCTTCCAACCGCCTATTGCAAAAGGCGGCGCGGAGATCGACGCGATCATGGACGCCACCATCGAATCGATCCTGCTGGGGCGAGTGAATGCAGCAACGGCGCTTAAAGATGCCAATGTAAAGGTCAATGAGGTTACGCGACGTTAGCAAAGGTCGCGACTGCACAGGGTTCCGTCATAAAACACGCAACGGAGATGCCTCAATGTCAGTGGGAAAGCCCCTCAAGATTGCCTTGATCGGAGCGGGGAGCACTGTGTTTGCGCGCAACCTGCTCGGTGACATTCTTGGTTACCCGGAACTGGCGGACGCCACCATTGCGCTTCACGATATAGACGAGCGGCGGCTGGAACTGTCGGCACTCGTTGCGAGTCGGGTGGCGGGGCATTTGCACGCGAGTCCCGAGATTGTCGCAACGACCGATCGCATACGCGCACTCGATGGCGCCGACTACGTGCTCAATCTGATCCAGGTAGGCGGTTTCCGGCCAGGAACCGTGGTCGACTTCGAGATCCCAAAGCGATATGGGCTCGAACAGACGATCGGCGACACCATAGGCATTGGCGGGATCATGCGCGGATTGCGCACCATCCCCGTGATGCTCGAGATGCTCGCGGACATGGAGCGCGTATGTCCCGACGTCCTGCATTTGAACTACGTCAATCCAATGGCGATCCTCTGCTGGGCGATGAGCCGGGCGTCGCCTGTTCGCACGATCGGCCTGTGCCACAGTGTGCAGGGCACAGCCGCTGAACTCGCGAACGACATCGGCGTGCCGCTGGAAGAAATCCGCTATACGTGTGCTGGGATCAATCACATGGCGTTCTTTCTGAAGTTCGGACGGAACGGCGAAGATCTCTATCCCGCGCTGCATCGTGTGCGAGCCGAAGGTCGTGTTCCCGATG